>NZ_JBFBNW010000015.1:0-294742 GCF_040683955.1 Streptomyces sp. NPDC093111
TAGACCGGGACCGTCAGGACGGAGTCCGTGGTCGGGTCGTCGGCCGCGGTGCCGTTGTCGGACCAGCCCGGCAGCTTGTTCAGGCCGAAGTGGTAGCGGATGCCGTCCTTCGTCGTGACGACCCAGTACTCACCGTCCTTGGCGCCGTTGCCCGTGGCCTGACCGGTGACCCGCTCGACCTTCGAGCCGTCGCCGTTCGCCGTGAACCACTTGCTCTTGGTGTCGTCCCAGACGAGCTCGGTGGTCATGCCGCCCAGGGAGAGGGTGGCGTTGTCCGAGCCCCAGCACAGGTCCGCGGTGCGGTGCGTCTTGTTGTTCGCACCGGCCTTCTTGGAGTCCTGGCGGCAGTTGGTGTACGTGCGGGTGATGGAGCCCGCGTTGTAGTCCCAGCCGTCGCCGATCCAGGAGGCCTGGTTGTTCGACGAGGACGTACGGCCGTCGACGGACTGCGAGGAGTAGGAGAGGTTGACCTTCGGCATCAGGCCGCCGGCCGTCTCCGGGGTCTGCACCTGGTAGCCGTAGGTGAAGGCACCCGAGGACGAACCCGCCGACCAGGAGCCGGAGGACAGCAGCGGCGAGGCGGTGAAGTCGCCCTGCGCCGAGGAGCCGGTGTCGAGCATGCCGACCGCGTTGCCGCCGGCCGCGTTCGCGACCGGCTGCACGCCGTCACGGTACGAGGCCTTCGTCTGCGAGGAGGCGAAGCCCTCGCCCAGCAGGCTGGAGACGGGGATGGTGCCCGTGATGATGCTGCGGGTCTTCGCGTCCGGCGCGGCCTTCGAGTGGGTCGGCGCGTCCTTCGCGGGGACGACCTCCGCCTCGGAGCTCAGCCGCTTGAAGGAGCCGGAGTCGTCCTTGCCGGACATCGGGGTCGCCCCCGCGTCGTCGGCGCAGTCGCCCGTGGTCGGGGACGAGTAGACGCACTCGGGGAGCAGCATCAGGCCGAAGCGCTCGGCGGCCTGCGGGCCGTAGAGGTCCTTGAAGCCGCTCGTGTCGACGGTGAGGGCCACTTCGGCGGCCGGGTCGACGGTCGCCGGCGGGGTCACCTTCATGACCAGACCGGAGACACCCGCGTCCTGCGAGGTGGTGGCCGGTGCGAGGCCGACGCTCCAGTCGCCCGCGAGCGCCGTCGGGTCGCCGCCCTCCGGCACGCCGATGGCGATCGGCAGGTTGTTCGTGACCGGGACGGTGTCACCCGGGGTGCTGGTCGGCGAGAGCGTGGCATTGCCCGTGCCGGAGGCCCAGGCGGCCGTGTCCTTCGCCGTGTACTGCGGGATCGCGGTCTGCGGCGCGAGGGTCAGATCCTTCTGCGCCGTCGCGTCGCCCTCGAGCTGCGTGCTCTTGGGCAGGTCCGGCAGGTCGACCTGAGAGATCGACTCCTCACGGCTCATGCCCGGGCCGGGGATGGCCAGGGCCTGCCCGCCCAGGCTCGTCACCGTCAGTGTCGAGGACAACAGCAGGACGGTCGCCGTGCGGCTTCGCCGCCGGCGCCGTCGTTGTGACTCCGTCATGGCTGGGCGTCCCCGCCCCAGCCAAGACAGCGGACCTGAAGCACGCATACGCGTCGACTCCCACCCAGCGCAAAGAAAAAGAAAAGGAAGAGAAAACTCGGTGCGGAAACACCAAAGAGCGCACCTCGGATCGAGGTGCGCGCGTCGGCACTCTCTGTCATTGCTGTCACGCAATCAAGGTCACGCATGGTGACGGAGGGTGATTTCCGGTGAAGTGGATCACGGTGCAGGGTGGGGCGGACCGGGGCGCTGGTGCTTAATCCGATGAGTCGTCAAATATGGGGCGGCCGGGATGATTTAGTAGGGGTGTATCGGGCGGGTCGGGTCAATACGGGCGTCACTATGGTGTGTTCATCCGAATAGATAACGCCTTTATAAAATCTTCATCTGTGGACTGGCGGGCCACGGCATGTGATTGTTTGCCCGCCTTCTGCCCCTCGGTCCGCCGTACGGGGCTGTTTGTGCTGTCCCTGATCCGCTTGGTCCACACGGGAGTAGACCGCCGTGACCGCGCCGCCTCGTTTTCTCAGCCCATTCGTGCGCACGCGCACCCGGCTGTCACTGACCCTCGGCCTCGTACTGGCCGCCCTCACCGCCGCCCTGCTGCCCTGGTGGCAGCCGGCCGGCACCACGCCCGCCGTGGCCGGCGGCGGTGCCGCCAAGGCCGAGCCCGCCTCGACCGGCCTCAAGGACGAGGCCACCGCGATGGCTCAGGCCATGCGCACCCGCAAGCAGGTGCTGATCGAGACCGCCACCACGGCCACCTCGCTCACCTGGGCCCTGCCCGACGGGAAGCTGCGCACGCGGATCACCGCCACGCCGACCCGGGCGAAGAACGCCGAGGGCCGGTGGGCCCCCATCGACAACAGGCTGAAGCGTTCCGCGAAGGCCCCGCGGGGCCTCGGCATCGCACCCGCGAACGCCGCCATCCCGGTGCGCTTCGCGAGCGGAAGCCCCGACAAGGACCGCGCCGACCGCTCCTTCGTCCGCGCCGAGGCGCCGGGCGAGACGCCGCTGGCCGAGATCGACCTCGGCGGCCACACCATCGCGTACACCTGGCCGGGCGCCCTGCCCGAGCCGGTGCTCGACGGTCCGCGCGCCCTGTACTCCGAGGTGTTCCCGGGCGTCGACCTGCTGGTCGTCGCGCGCGAGGAGGGCGGCTTCGCCCAGGTCCTCGTGGTGAAGAACGCGCAGGCCGCGCAGCGTCCGGAGCTGAAGACCGTGACGTACGGGCTGCGTTCCGACACGGCGACCTTCCGGCAGGACACCAAGGCCAGCCGCGTCCAGGTCCTCGACAAGGCGGGCAAGGAGGTCGGGTCCATCCCGACGCCGTTCGCCTGGGACTCCAGCGGCCGCGACCCCGAGCTCCCCGCGGGGACCCCGAACCGCACCGCCACGGGCACGCCCGCCGAGGTGCTCAAGCTGTCCGGTCTCACCGGCATCGAGCCCGGCGCCAAGGCCGCCCCGCTGCCCATCGCCCTGGCCGGCGAGAACACCGGATCCGTCCGCCTCGGCCTCGGCGTCGCCGAGTCCGGCCTCCTGGCCCGTCCCGGCGTGCGGTACCCCGTCTTCGTCGACCCGCCGATCAACGGTCCGTGGCAGGCGTGGACGGTCGCGTACAAGCCGTACCCGAACACGAGCTTCTTCAACGGCACCAACTTCTCCTCCGGCACCTCCGACGCCCGCGTGGGCCACGAGAGCGACACCGGCGGCACCGCCCGCTCGTTCTGGCGGATGCAGTTCCCCACCGGCATCTCGGGCGCCACGTTCACCCGCGCCACCTTCAAGGTGCTGAACAACCACTCGTGGTCCTGCACCGGCCGTACCTTCCAGTTCGCCCTGACCGGGTCCATCTCGTCCGGTACGACGTGGAACGCGCAGCCGAGCTGGTCGACCGTGCAGGACAGCAAGACCTTCGCGCACGGCTGGTCCTCGACCTCCTGCCCGGACGACTACGAGTCCTTCTCCGTGATGGACGCGGTCCAGAAGGGCGCGGCGGCCGGCTGGTCGAACATCACCCTCGGCATGAAGACGACCGCCGAGTCGGACACGCAGACCTGGCGCAAGTTCAAGGCCACCTCCGCCGTCCTGGAGGCCGACTACAACCGTGACCCGAGCGAGCCCACCGCCGGCACCACCACCCCGGGCGGCGCCTGCGTGCCCGGTCCGGGCGCGGGCCTCACGGTCGCCAAGACCAACATCACTCTGAAGGTCTCGGCCAAGGACCCCGACGACAACCTGAAGCAGGTCCGCTTCCGCTTCTGGAAGACCGGCGGCACCGTCCCGGCCGGCTGGCTCGTCGCCGTCCCGGCGGCCGGCGGCACCGCCTCGTACACCGTCCCGGTGACCTTCCCGCTGGACGACAAGGCGACCTACTCGTGGGACGCCCAGGCGCAGGACTCCGCGGGGGCGGTGTCGACCAACTACCCGCCGGGCGACGAGCCCTGCCGGGTCACCATCGACGGCTCGGCCCCGCCGGCGCCGACGGTGGACGAGTCCACGACCCCGTTCAAGCGGGCCACGCCCGACGGGGCCACCTGGGCGAGCGTCAAGTTCGGCCAGACCGGCGCCATCACCTTCAGCTCGGCGGGCGCCGCCAAGTTCCGCTACGGCTTCGAGGGCTTCTACGGCCCCGACGTGAACGCCGTCAACGGCTCGTACACGGTGCCGAACCTGACGCCGCCGCACGCGGGCCCGAACTGGCTGCACCTCTTCGCCCTGGACGCGCTCGGCAACGTCAGCGCCCGCACCGACTACGCCTTCTACGTCCCGCCGCGTGACACCGGCGACGGCCCGGGCGACGTCGGCGGCGACGGCATCGCCGACCTGCTGGTCGTCGACGCCAACGGCAAGCTCGTCTCGTACGCCGGCGGCCCCGGCGGCGAGCTGTACGGCGGCATGGCCGGCTCGTACACGAGCGACAACAAGCTCAACCCGTCCGGTCACTGGTTCGATCCGACGACCGGCAAGGCCGCGCTGATCTCCCACTACCAGGACGTCTACCCCGGCGACGGCTCGACCGACGTCTTCGCCCGGACCCCGGACGGCGGCTTCTGGCTCTACCCCGGTGACGGCTACGGCACGTTCAACGTGGACAAGCGGATGAAGATCCGACTGCCCGCGAACACGCCCGACCCGAAGGACTGGATCCAGATGAAGGCCGTCGGTGACATCACCGGCGACAAGCTGCAGGACGTGGTCGTACGCGTCGGCACGGCCTTCTGGTTCCTCTCCGGCTACACCGGCGCGACCTTCCAGACCGCCACCCTGATGGAGGGCACCGTCTGGGCCCGCCGCGAGATCGTCAACGTCGGCGACATCAACCTCGACGGCGCCCCCGACATGCTCTGGCGCAGCCTGGACAGCGGCACCATCTACATCCGCCACGGCAAGCCGGGCCCGGTCGCGGGCAGCGTCGACATCAACTCGCTGATGCTGTCGGCCAGCTCCCTCAACGGCGACCAGACGTACGGCACCAACTGGACCGAGGCCCACGTGACCGCGATCGTCGGCATCCCCGACGTCAACGGCGACCGGATCCCGGACCTCTGGGCCCGTTTCGAGGACGGGCAGATGCGCGTCTACTACCCGTCCAGCACCAACACCAACGGGGCCGTGAAGGTCGTCCTTTCGGTGGACTGGAACGCCATCAAGTCCTTCGGCTGATGCCGTAGGAGGCAACGCACGCGGAACCACAGGAGGGGCCGCCCCGGAACGATCCGGGGCGGCCCCTCCGCCGTATCCGTATCCGTATCCGAATCCGTATACGCCGGGCCGCGGCCCGCTCAGCCGGCGGCGCCGTCCGGACCGTCCTCCTCGGGCTGGATCCCCGCGAGCAGGTTGAACGCCCCCGTCAGCAGGTTGAGCGTCACCACCCCGACGACCTCCGCGATGATCCGATCGCTCCACCCGTGCGTCCGCAGCTCGGCCACGTCCTCGTCGCCCAGGGAGCTCGGCTCGACGAGCACGCGCAGCGCGACCGCGATCAGCGCGGCCTCGCGGGCGTCCGTGGACGTGCCCTGGCGGGCCAGCTCGATGTCGCCCTCGCTCAGCCCGGCGGCCCGGGCGGCCTCCACGTGGGCCTCACGGCAGGTGCCGCAGCCGATCCACTCCTGGACGGCGAGGGAGAGCTTCTCGCTCAGCGCCCGGGGGATCTTCACCCGCTTCATGGCCCGGGACAGACTGAGATAGCCCTCGATGAGCGCGGGCGAGTGGGCCATCGTCGAGACCATCTCGCCGGCCGCGCCGTGCCGCTCGACGATGTCGGTGAGCAGCTCGCGCGCCTTCCCGGTGGCCTGCTCGGGCCGGAGCGCGGCCAGCCGCCGTGCCGGGCCCGGGGTCCCGGCCCGCGCCGCGCCCGGGGTCGCCTTCTGGGTCTCGTCTTCCGTTCGCACCTTGCCTCCTCCTCGGCACACCGTCTCGGCATACCCCTTGGGGGTATAACGCGGACGGGCTTCCCCGAGTTCCCGGCCGGGCGCTCTACGATCGGGGGGTGATCAAAGGCGTGATGTTCGACTTCTCCGGCACGCTGCTGCGTGTCGAGTCCACCGCGCACTGGCTGGACGCGGTCCTGTCCGAGTCGGGCGCGCGGCTGTCCGGCGACGAGTTCGGCCACGCCGTGGAGCGGCTGACCCGGTACGGGGCGCTGCCCGGCGGTCCGTCGCCGCGCGAGGTGCCGGCCCGGCTGCGGAAGGTGTGGGGCGAGCGCGACCTCGACGCCGAACGGCACCGCGCGGCGTACTCCGGGCTGATCCGGGAGGCCGGGGTCACCGAGCCGGAGCTGGTCCGCGCCCTGTACGACCGGCACATGGAGCCGGCGGCCTGGCATCCGTACCCCGACACCGCGCGGACGCTCGGCGAGCTGAGCCGCGGCGGGGTGCTCGTCGCCGTCGTCAGCAACATCGCCTGGGACCTCCGGCCGGTGTTCCGCGCGCACGGCCTCGACGAGTGGATCGACCTGTACGCGCTCTCCTACGAGGTCGGCGTCCAGAAGCCCGACCCGGCGATCTTCCGGTACGCCTGCGAAGGGCTCGGGCTCGCCCCCGCCGAGACCCTGATGGTCGGCGACGACCGCACCGCCGACGGCGGCGCGCTGGCGCTCGGAGCCCGGGTGCACTTCGTCGACCACCTCCCCGTCGACCGGCGCCCCGACGGCCTCCGCCCGGTCTTCGGGCTCCTGGGTGACCCCGGCCCCGCCTGAGGGGAGCCGTGTTGACGACGGGGTGAGCCCGCCCTGAGGTGACGCACCCTCAGCACGCCCTCAGCGCAAGGGAGTTGCGCGAGGGGCGGACGCCCGTGCGCTCCGGCGCACAACCCCTCGCCCCGCTCGCGCGCTCGCCCGAAGGGGCGGGGGCGCCTTCGAAAACGCCGGGCGGAGCGCAATCGCTCGTTCGGTGTCTCTTCTCCTCCGCACGGAGTAGAAGCCCTTGTCGAACGGTGTGCGGGCATGCGTCCCTATGTCCTGCCGCACGCCGGAGCCGCGTTCTCGCTCCGCGGTCCGCCGCGGCGCGAAAGGACGCGTGCATGGGTGTCATCCAGGACCGGGCCATGGCCCGGCTCGCCGACCCGGCCTCACTCGGCGCGCTCCTCGAACCCCGGGCCCGGTTCCTCGTCGAGCGGACCCACGAGCTGGAGTACGAGCGGATCGACTCGGTGGCGGCGCTGCGGGTCCGCAAGGTCGCGGCCCAGTGGCCGCTGTTCCCGCCGGACTCCCGACGGGGCAACTGGAGCCAGGTCGTGCCCGGCACGACCCTCGCGGACTTCTCCTGGTCGGGGGAGGCCGCCGAGCCCGTCTGGATCGACGTCCTCGCCGAGCTGGAGATCGACGTGGTCGCCGAGACCGACCCCGGCGGCCTCGACTCGCTCGTGGTGAAGGCCGTCGACGAGTACGCCACCCTGGACGAGTTCCGCGCCCAGTTCCGCTTCCTGGACCTGGACGCCTTCATGCGCGGCCACGGCCTCGTCACCGTGGAGGACCTGCGCGAGTCCGGCGAGTACCTCCGTACCGAGGTGCGGCTGCGCCGGCCGCCGGTCTTCGACCCGGGGCATCCCGCCAACCGGCGGACCGTCGCCGTGGACGCCGCCGTGGTCGTGGGGGCCGTCGACGACGTCGCCGGCGCGGTACGGGCGGCCCGCCTGGTCGCCGCGGCGGCACGTGACCGCCCCCTGTCGCCCGGGGGCTTCGGGGCGCGCGTCGCGCCGTACGCGCTCGTGGCCGCCTTCCCCGCCCCCGTACCCCCGCCGCCGCCCGCCCCGCCCGGACTCACCCAGGCGCAGATCGAGAGCCTCCTCGACGGCGCGGGCATCGCGGCACTCTTCCTGACCTGACCTGACCTGACCTGACCTGACCTGACCTGACCCGACGCGGCCACCGCCCGCGTACCGCCGCCGCCGCCCCCCCCCCGCACGGCCGCCCCCGCCGTCCAGCCTTCCCTGCCGTCCAGACCCTCCCCGTTCCGGAAGGAAGCAGGCCCCATGCCCGACAGTCCCGTCCGCTACGTCCGCGTCAAGACCGAGGGCGTCCCCTTCGCCCCCGCCGTCCGCGCCTACGGGAACATCGCCGTCATCGGCGTCGCGACCCCGCCGACGGCCAACCCGCCCGCGGACTTCCTCCCGCCCAACACCCCCCACCTCTTCACCGACGTCAACGAGGCCCGCAGGATCGCCTCCGGCCCCCTCGGTGATGCCATCGCCACCGCGCTGATCCAGGAGCCGGGACCCAGCGAGGTCTGGGGCGTGCGGCTCGCCCAGTCCAACGCCCATGACGACGCGTTCACCAAGGTGGGCCCGCTCAACGTGCAGTTGGTCGTCGTCGCCGACACCGACCTGGCCCTCGTCACCCCGACGGGCGGCCAGCCGACGCCCACCCCCGGGATCGTGAAGCTGGCCGAGCACGTCTCCGCCCCCGCCGCCGACGGCATGGAACGCATCGGTGTCGCGATGCTCGCCAAGGGCGCCGCCGACCCCGCCGTGGTGACCGGCAGCCTCGTCACCGAGCGCATGGTCTACGTGGCGCACAAGAGCGACGAGGACGTCGCCGCCGCCGTCGCTGGGACCATCGCGGGGTACGAGCCGCACGTCTCCCTGCTCCTGAAGAAGGTCAAGGTGAGCTCCGCCGCGTTCTCCGCCGCGGACCTCATCAAGCTGAACGGCTCCGAGGGCGCGACCAGCGGGGGACCGGCCGGCAAGGGCGTCAACTGGCTGGTCGACCCGCCGCTCATCCCCGGCGCGGGCGTCTACCTCGGCGAGGGCTACACCGGCGACCCCGGCGGCAAGAAGTACATCGACATCGTCCGCACCGTCGACGACATCACCTTCCGGCTCAAGGCCCGGCTCATCGGCACCATCGGAAACCTCCGGATCAGCCGCTCCGGCCTGCGCGGGCTCGTCGCCGAGATGGAGACCGTCCTCGAACCCCTGCGCCGGGCCGAGGTCGTCGAGGAGTACGAGATCGTCGTCCCCATCCTCTCCCTGCTCGACAAGCCGCAGCGCACCCCGGCCGAGGACGCCCTCATCCAGGCCGCCCAGACCGATCGCGCCGCCGAGGCCATGGTCCGGGTCGACTACGCGGGCGCGATCCACCGCATCAACATCACGCTCAAGTTCGACTGATCCGACCAAGGAGCCGTCCCCATGTCCGACTGGAACACCCGGCTGGAAGTGAAACTCGCCGGCCGGACGATCTCGCCGATCACCAACTTCTCCCCGTCGTTCAACGTGCCGCACACGGTGATCCACAGCCTGGAGGCGGACGGCGTCGGCTATGTGCGCCAGCCCTTCACCTTCACCTTCACGCTCACCATCCCGGCCATCGCGTCGGCCGTCGCCGACCTCACCGAACTCGCCGTCAACGGCGGCGAGTTCGCCATCGCGGTGGCCGAGAAGAAGGGCACCGACTGGGCGTTCTCCTCGCTCAAGTTCAGCCGGTGCGTGGTCAGCGCCGCCCAGCCCAGCAACATCACCGTCGACGGCGTCCCGCAGGCCACCTTCACCTGCATGGCCCTCAACGTCGGCGTGGAGGACTGACCATGACGTCCGACGACGCCCCCGGCCCCGGACCGGCGGACCGCGCCGGCGACCGGGTGGAGCGCACCGGCATCGCCCTCGTCCACGAGGGCGAGTACATCGTGCCCGCCCCCGGCAGCGAGGCCGTGGTGTCCCACCGGAGCGACGCCGGCCAGGTGGTCCACTACCACTTCCCCGTGGAGGTGGAGGTGGTCGGCGCCCTCCAGGACCACCACGTGCGGCGGATCGCCGCGCACGTCTTCGAGGAACTCGACCGTGAACTCGGCAGCCGGGGATAGCCCGTGGCGGACCAGGTGCTCGTCGGCACGATCCCCCTGCTGTACGTGCAGAGCATCACCATGACCGAGGGGTACCGGGTCGAGCGGATCCTGGGCAGCAGGTTCTCCCAGGCCACCCAGCCGTCCACGAAGACCCTGACCGTCGAGGCGGTGCTGCTCGGCCCGGACCGGTTCGCGACGAAGAAGGCCCTGGAGGTGCTCGCGCTCACCTCGCGCGCGCTGCTCTCCGCCGCGGGCCCGACGCTCGCCGCCACCGGCATCCCCGTCGTCTGCGGGCTCACGCTCAGCCTCGACATGCAGATCACCGACCTGCGGTTCGCGCAGAGCGTGCAGAAACGGGACGCCTTCGACCTGTCCATGACCCTCCAGTACGTGCCCCGCTCCAGTCTGAGCGCGCTGATCGGCGAAGCGGCCGACCTGGCGCTCGCCGCCGGGAGCGCGGCCGTCCCCTCCGTACCCGTCCCCGGCGCCGTACCCCGCTCACCCGGCCCCCCGCTCCTCTGACCCCGGCCACCCCCGACCCGACCCGGGCCGCAGAGCTCCGCCACCGCCGACCCGGCCCCGGTCGCAGAGCCGGCCACCCCCACCCCCGACTTCCCGACCCCACGAGAACGCCGCCCCGTCCCGAGAGGAGGCCCCGATGCAGGCGAGTCTGCCCGTCGACGCCGACGAAGGATTCCCGCAGTCCTTCCGGCTGCGCTTCGGCGAGCACGTCTACCGGATCGAGCTGTACGTCAACGCCGCCGAGGCGACGGTGGCCGAAGGCGGTGTGCTCGACCTGCTCGGCGGCGGCCCGTTCCTTGTGGTCGCCGTGGACCGCGAGGAACCAGGCGGACTCGTCCCGCTGCTGCGCCGCAAGGCCGTCCGCGACCTGCCCTGCCCGGCCGGCGAGCTCCGGCTCGTCTTCCGGGAGGCCCGCGTCGACGTCCGCAACCTCAACGGCACCGGCAGCTACGGCTCGAAGGTCCTCGCGGGGGTGTCCGCCCGATGAGCTTCGCCATCCGCTACAGCCTCACCGTCGCCGAGGAGAAGTCCACCGACGTCGCCGCCGCGGGCCGCCTCGCCGAGGAGGCCGCCACCGCGGCCGGCCCGCTCACGGGCCTCGGCGGCCTCACCACCCTGCCGCTGACCGTCTCCAACGACGTCTTCGGCGGCTCCCTCGTCCTCGACGCCGACATCACCGTCACCATGGCGGAAGGCGCCGTCGCGGGCACCTTCGAGGCGGTCCTCGTCAACCTCCCCGCCGAGACCGTCGGCACGCTCCGCGACAGCCTCGCCCGCCGCCCGCTCGCCGCCACCGTCCGGCTCGGCTACTTCGACGACCCCGGCGTCGGCCGCCACCCCGTCATGACCGGCCGGATCGTCAAGCTGACCTCGTGGGTCGCCGAGGACGGCCTCAGCCGGGTCAAGCTCACCGGCCAGGACGTCGGCGGCTACGCCCTGCGCATGACCTCCGCGGCCGTCCACCGGGCCGAGTCCGCCGACGCCCTGGACTTCGCCGACAAGGTCGTCCACGCCGCCGGCCTCACCCTCGCCAAGGGCTCCGCCCTCCCGACCCCGCTCACCGACCACACCGTGCGCAACCCCACCGCGCTCGATGCCCTCCGCGAACTCGCCGGCACCGCCCGCGCCCCCGTCGTCATCCGCGACCGGCTCGTCCTCATCGGCCCCGCCGTCGGCAACGACGACCCCGCGCCGGTCGCCTTCGACCCCCAGGTCAACCTCGTCTCGTACGGCGACGCGCAGGGCGAGGAGACCCTCGTCGTCGCGCCCGGCGAGGAGCGCCCGCCGGTCCGCAACTCCTTCGACCTGGTCGTCCTCGGCCACCCCGACCTGCGCGTCGGCCAGGTCGCCGCCTTCCACCGCTTCCCCGACGCCCCCACCGGAACGCTCCGCGTCAACCGGCTCGTGCACCGCTTCGGCGTCCGCACCGGGTACGTGTGCGAGGTACAGCTCGTCGCCGCGCGCGCCGGGCAGTTCGTCGAGGCCGTCGACGGGGTCCGCGCCGTCACCGACCGCCTCGACGCCGGCGCCGAACGCGCCCTGCTCGCCCGCCCCGCCGTCGATGTCGGCGAGGTCAGCGCCTACAAGGCCGCCGGCCACCAGGTGTCCCTCCGCTACGGGCAGTCCCCGCCGCCCTCCATGACCATGCCCAGCGTCACCGGGCCGGTCGGCGACGACGCCCTGCTCGACAAACCCGTCGCCGCGCCCTTCGCGTTCGGCCCCTGCGGACTCATGACGCCCGTCTACCCCGGCATGCGGGCCCTGCTCGCCCACAACCGCAACCTCGTCAACGACGCCGCCGTCGTCGGCTACCTCTGGCCCCGCACCCCCGGCGCCCGCGCCCCCGCGCCCGAACCCGGCGACTACTGGCTCGCCCTGCCCACCGGCACCGGCTCCGACGGGCAGCCCACCGGCCCCGGCGTCAACGACCTCACCGACGCCAAGGGCGGCCGGATCGTCCAGGCCCGCGGCCTGCACATCCTCGTCGGCACACCGAAACTGCCGCAGGTCGGCACCCGCCCCACCCCGCCCGAGGACGACTCGATCACCATCGAGCACCACACCGGCACCACCATCGCGATCGACGCCGACGGCGCCGTCACCGTCCGCACCGGGGGCGGCGGGATCACCCTCACCAACGGGACCGTCAGCCTGTCCCTCGACGGCGCATCGGTCCAGGTGACGTGATGCCCGAAGTCCTCACCACCGCCTCCGTCCTCAAGTGCGCCCACGGCGCCCCCGTCCTCACCACCGCCTCGCAGCACGCCCTCACCGTCGACGGCGCCCCCGCCCTCCTCGTCACCGACCTGCTCGGCGCCACCGTCCCCGCCTGCCCCAACCTCGACGCGAGCAAGGGCCAGGCGCCCTGCGTGCGGATCACCGCCGTCAGCATCGGCGCCAGCCGCCTGCTCAAGGTCGACGGCACCCCCGTCGCCCTCGCCACCGCCAAGGGCACCACCCAGGCCACCCCCGTCCTCCCCTTCGCCTGGCAGGTCGAGGACCCGGGCCAGACCCTGCTGCGTACGGACTGAGGAGCCGCCAGCCCATGCCACCCCAAGCGCCGCTCGACCCCCTCGGCCACAGCCTCCTCCTCGACGACGGCGACCTCGTCGTCCGCGGCGGCGGCCTCGCCGAGGTGCGCGGCCTCGCCAACCTCGTCCAGGCGCTCACCCTGCGCCTGCTCACCCCGTACGGCAGCGACCCCTGCGACCACCGCTACGGGCTCAGCGCCGGGGAGGCCTTCACCCACCCCGGCGGCACCCGCGTCCTCAAGGACCTGCTGCGCCTGGAGATCGTCCGCACCCTGGCCGCCGACCCACGGGTGCGGGAGGTCGCCGACGTCACCTTCACCGAGGACCCCGCCCTCCGGGTCCTGACCGTCCGGGTCCTCGTCGAGGCCCTCGACGGCCGGACCACCGCCCTGACCGCCGAAGTGGAGGTGTGAACCATGACGTACGGCGTGACCCCCGACGGCTTCGTCCTCAAGGGCCTCGACGTGATCCTCGCCGAGAGCAAGGCCCGCACCCGGGCCGCCCTCGGCGCCGATGTCGACCTGTCGCCCACCAGCCCCCTCGGCAAGATCCTGGAAGTGGTCGCCCAGGAGGACGCCGAACTGTGGAAGCGGATGGAGGCCCTCTACTACGGGCAGTTCACCGCCACCGCCGACGGCGCCGCCCTCGAACTCCTCGGCGACGACGCGGGACTCGCCCGCCACGCCGCCCGCCGCGCCGGAACCGTCGTGCTCACCCTGACCGGCGGCGTCCCCGGCCGGACCTACGTGGTGCCCGAGGCGACCGTCCTGCTCGGCGACGGCGACCCCGCCCGGGCCTTCGCCACCACCGCCCCCGCCGAACTGACCGCCGCCGCCCCCGCCCGTACCGTACGCGTCCTCGCCGTCGACCCCGGGGAGGCCCCGGTCGCCGCCGGGACCGTCGACGACGTGCACCCCGCGCACCGCGCCCAGTACCTCGCCGACTGGCCGCCCGCCGCGCTCGTCGTCACCAACCCCGCGCCCTTCGACGAGCTGATCCCCGAGGACGACGACGCCTACCGCGCCCGGATCATCGCCCTGCCGCGCGCCCTGTGGACCGTGGAGAGCGTCCGGCAGGCCGCCCTGGGCGTGCCCGACGTCATCGACGCCCGCGTCACCGACCCGCTCGGCGGCATCGACGTCTCCCAGGCGTACTTCGGCGGCTTCGACTTCGGCGGGCGCACCTTCAGCGACGAACGCCGCGTCGGCGAACCGTACTTCGCGGAGGTCGCGGTCGCCCACCGCGGCCTGCGCCCCTGGCGCACCCTGCCCGCCCCCGGCTCCGTGACCGGCGTGTACGAGCTCGTCGAGGCGGCCGTGGACCGGGTCCGGCCGCTCGGCGTCCACGTGAACATCGTCGAGGCCGACCACATCGACGTCGCCGTCCGCGCCGAGATCGTCCTCGCCGCCGGCTTCGACGGCCCCACCGTCATCGACCGCATCAGGGCCCGGCTCACCGCCGACATCGGCCGGCTCCGCCTCGGCGACGACGTCCTCTACGCCCGCGTGATGTGCGCCCTCGCCGAACAGCCCGGCGTCGACGACGTCCGCCGGCTCCATCTGCGGCGCTGCCCGCCCGCGTTCGGGCGCTTCGGCTTCGGCGGCGTCCTCTACCAGCTCGGCACCGCCGAGGCCGCCGTCGGCGAGTCCCTCGCCATGGGCCCCACCGAGATGGCCGTCTTCGCCGCCGACCCGGCCCTCAGCAGCATCGAGGTGGTCGGCCGATGAGCGGCGCCCTCGACACGGCCGCCCCCGCCGTCGCACCCGAGCCGCCCCGGCTCGCCGCCGCCGACATGGCCGCGCGCCTCACCGTGCCGTTCGCGCGCGGCGCCGACCGGCTGCCGCTCGTGGTGCGGGGCACGGCCGTCGACCCGTACGACTTCCAGCTGCACACCGCCCAGTTCGGCGTCACCCCCCGGCCGCTCCACATCCTCCAGGCCCGTCAGGACATCCCCACCGGCACCACCGTCACCCTCGGCGTACGCGGCGCCCCGGCACTGCCGGTGCCGCTGCCCGACGGGCTCACCGCCGGCACCTCCGTCGCGCTTCCCGACGGCACCGGCATCCTCACCGGCATCCAGTCCGGCCTCCCGGGACCCCAGGAGGACTGGTGGCAGCTCACCGCCCTCCTCGGCACCATGGGCCGGCTGCTGTGGGCCGTCGGCTGGGAACGCGACCACCTGCGCCGCCAGCTCGCCCGCACCACCGCCCAGCGCTCCGTCGCCCACGCCGAAGGCGTCCACCTCGACCGCAACGGCGCCGGACTCGGCGTCGTCCGCGCCCCCGGCGAGACCGACGCCGCCTACCGGCGCCGCCTGACCGTCGCCCGCCGCTGGACCCTGCCCACCCCCGCCGGGCTGCTCGCCGCCCTCAACGACGCCGTCGGCCCCGTCGACGGCGTCGCCGACCCCCTCGTCCTCGACGACACCGACGCCGAACTCCGCCGCGGCCTGCTGCCGCTCCGCGTCGCCCCCCTCGACCTGCCGCCCGGACAGAGCGTCGACCTCCTCGGCACCATCGGCACCGACCTGCCCCGGCCCCCCGTCGACGAGGTCTTCCACCCGGGCCTCCTGGTCGCCCTGTCGCCGCACGCCGCCGAGTCCCGCCCCCTCCCCGGCACCCCCGACCCGCCGCTCGTCCAGTCCGTCGTCGTCGCGGCCATCGTCCGGCTGAACCTCTTCGCCTCCCGGTCCGTCGTGCACGCCGGATACGACCCGAAGGCCACCGACGCCCGCGCCACCGGCCGTGCCGTCCTCCTCAGCCACGACACCATCCCCAGCAGGCGGATCGCCGCCCTCGCCCACTGGTCCGGATTCGACCTGGTCACCCACCGCCCGGACGGACTCGTCTACGCCGAGTGCGCCCCCGGCGAACTCCTCGGCATGGAGACCGGCGACGGAACCATCCCCATCGACGGCGGCCTCCCCGTCGACGCGACGACCACCCTCTCCGTACGCCCCCTCGTGCCGCCGCCCGGCTCCCTCGTCCGCTGGTACCTGCTGCGCGACGGCGCGGGCCGCGGCGAATTCGTCGGGCCCGCCGAAGGGGCCTCCGTCGTCCTGCGCGGCAAGGCCCCCGGGCGGCTCGTCGTCGTCGCCGAACTCCGCCTCGCCGACCTCACGGCCTCCGCCACCCGCGAGCTCGTGATCCGTCCCGTCACCGTCGCCGACAACACGGCGATCGGCGCCGACGGCACCCCCGACCCGGACCCGCCCCCGCCCATGCCGCCCGGCGAGGGCCTCCACCCCGCCTTCCTCGTACGCCACGACGACCCCGCCCACGCCGAGTACGGCACCGACGCGGAGACCCACCGGATGCGCCGCGAGGTCGCCGAACACCTCGACGCCCTGATCGCCCTCGTGCCTCCGGCCACCACCGGGAAGCTGGCCGTCCGCAGGGACCTGACCGCGACGGCGTCCCCGCTCGCCAAGGAGGCACGGGAACTGCGCCTCAGCCACCCGGGCCTGCCCCTGGGAACGCTCGGCGCGCTCGCCCACCGGGCCGGGTTCAGCTACGTCCGCGTCGCCGGGGGAGTCGTGACAGTCTCCCAGGAACACCAGGACCCCGTCCGGGTCACCACCGGGCTCTTCCGCGACGTCCTGCCGATCGGCACCACCGTGCCGCTGACCGTGACCCCCTCGCCCGCCGAGATCGGCGCCGCCGGAGTCCTCGGCTGGTCCACCGGCGACGGCGCCGCCACCCTCCTGACCACCGCCCCCGGCGCGATGTCCGTACGCGGCGAACACGGCGGCCCCGCCTGGGTGCAGGCCTCCTACCGGATGGGCGACAAGACCGGCGCCTACCAGTTCACGGTCCGGCTGCGCCCCGAACTCACCGGCCACACCCTGCCGCCCGCCACCCGATCCCTGATCATCCAGCTCCTCGACGGCCTGCGCCCGCTGGGCGTCGAGGTCGTCACCCGTCTCCTGCCCGGAGGAACCCCGTGACCGACATCGTCTTCAGCCCCACCTTCAAACACGTGGCCTGGGTCGACAACCGCGACCGCGTGGCGGCGAGCGGCCAGAACGGCTTCAACGTGCGCTTCGACTCGATCCAGCGGGACCTGGAGGCCCTGTCGGCGGTGGTGAGGCAGATCGACCTGGGGCTCAAGCAGGCGGGGCAGCACCCGACGGTGGAGCGCAAGCTGACGCTGGCGCCGACGTTCTCGCCCGTCGAGAACAAGACGCCGTTCGTGATCGACTCGGAGGGGGTGGCGGGCCGGTCGGACACGACCAACACGTCCCTCTCCGGAATCCTCACCGTCGCGCTCCCCGACGGCGTCCGGCTGCTCACGCTCCGGGCCACCGGCCAGAACACCGGCAACGGCACCCTGAACGTGAGGCTGTACCGCAACTCGCTCGTCACCGTCGGCCCGCCCGAGCAGATCGCCCAGGTGACGTGCTCCGGCGGCCCCTTCGGCGAACCCCAGGTGATCCCGTCCGGAAGGGACCGGGTCGACATGGCCCGCTTCGGTTACTTCGTCGTCGCGAGCCTCGAAGGCGCCACCCCCGGCGGCAGCGTCTACATCACCAGCGTCCAACTCTCCTACAACGTCGACTGAACGGAGCTCCCATGCCCGGGAACGACCTCTACATCCCCATCGATGACGTCGCCGACGACGGCACGCAACGCCCGTACCCCTCCGACAGGGCCACGAAGCCGTGGGAGAACGCCAACATCCGGATCAAGCCCGAGGGGGGGATGGAGGGCACGTCGGCATACGCCGGCAAGCTGAACACCGTCATCGTCCGCGTGAAGAACAGGGGACAGACGGAGATGGTGGGCGTCCAGGCCCAAGCCTGGGTGTTCGACCCGGGCTTCGGCGAGATGACCAAGGAGAGCGCGAAGGGCACGTTCGGCAACGCCGGAAACGCGCAGTCGATCAAGCCGGGCGAGAAGGCCACGTTCCTCATGACACCGTGGAACGCCCCGGAGCTCGACGGCGGCGTGGCCTCGAAGCACTACTGCCTGATGGCCAACACCTACCAGGAGGGCGGGGCGAACGAGGGAACGAAGATCACGAGGTTGACGGGCACGCTGCACCCCGACGACGACGCGCACCAAGGTCAGTGCAACATCACTCTGGTGCCCGCTCCGGGCGGTCCGGGCACCTACAACAAGGTGCCCACGACGACCTTCCCGCCCCGGGGCGGGACACAGGCAGAGTTCGTCCTCCGTGCCGACCACGTCACGACGAAGCCCGACACCGGTGAGCTCGACGTCCTCAGGGCCCACGGGGGCATCGTTCCGAACGGCCAAGGGTCGTCCGTGGGAGGCCTGAGCCTGATGACCTCCCGAGGACCCGTCCCGCTCACGATCAGCAGTGTGGCGCCCGGCCTCGACGTGCGGTCCGAGTTCATCCCCGGATTCGACACGCCCTTCACCTTCGCCGAGGACCGCCCCGACAAGATCCCGACCGACATCGTGATCCACATCCCCGAGGACGCCGCCCTCGGCAGCCTGCACATCGTCGACGTCGGCCTGTGGACCGAGCGGGGCGACATGGTCGGTTCGGGGCTGCGGGTCCTGACGCTGGTCACCGAGTAGCCGGAGCGGTATCCCGTTGGAGACCCACGTCCACGTGCCGGTGAGGATCACCCTCACCGGCGAGCCCGGCCCCGACGAACTCGCCGCGCTCACCCGGCGGCTGACCGCGCTCGTCGCCGGGCGGCTCGCGCTGGCCGAGCGGGAACTCGGGCGTGGGCGGCGGACGGCGGAGTGGGCGGTGGGCGGCGGCGGGGCGCGGGAGGTCCACGAGCCGGGGCGGGACGTGGCGGGCGGCTACACGCTGCCCTCCTACGCCGGCGCCGGCCGCCCCACCACCGTCCCGGTGAACGCCCCGGCGCCCTGGACCGTCGTCGGGACCGCGCGGGCGCGGATCGAGGTCGGGCGGTTCATCGGCTTCGTGGAGGGCGAACTGCGGCAGCCGTTCCCGCAGGGCGCCCTCTACCGCTCGATCGCCGGATCGGTCCGCGCGGCGGACGTCTGGCTGGTGCGCGTCGACAAGGACTACGAGCCGGACGAGCTGGGGCGGGAACTGGTGGCGCGCGGCTCCGCCGAGGAGGGGAGCGGGGCGACCGAACCGGCCTGGTTCTTCTCCGGCTCCGCGGCCGTCCTGCAACGGCTCGCCCAGGCCGACGCGAGCGGGACGGTCGCCGCCCGCCTCCCGTACCTGCCTCAACGGCACGTCGTCTTCGCCGCCATGCGGCTGCCGCGCGTCGAACTCGCGGACGTCGCCTTCCTCGGCCCCGCCCTCCGGGTCACCGTCACCGTCCGCGAGGCCGGATTCTGCGTGGACCCGGTGGTGTTCGAGCGGGCCACCGGCCTGCCGTGGCGCCGGTACGCGGAGGAGTACGCGGGTGAGAAGACCGTCGTGTGGACCCAGCCGGTCGTGCTGCGCTCCGCCTCGAACGCGGTGCGTACCCCGGCCGGCATCGAACGCGACGCCCTGCGCCTGCTGTTCCAACGGCACCTGGGCGCCGGCCCCCCGCACCACGAACCGGCCGCCCGTCTCTTCGTCGCCGACGGCGAGATCCTGCACGGCGTGCCCGAGCCCGTCCGGCGGGCCGCCGTGTGGCCGGGCGAGGCGGGCGAGCGGGTGCTCTACTGCCGGGCCGGGCTCGACCTCAGGACCGAGACCCTCGGCGCGGCCCTCTTCCGGCCGGAGGCCCGGCGGCTGGCCGGCGAGCTGATCGCGCTCTTCGACGAGGACGGGTTCGCCGCCGCCCTCGACGCGCTGCTCACCAGGAGCGTCTCCCAGGACCGCGGCCGGTCCGGCACCCTCCTCCAGTACGTGCTGGAGAGCCTCGAACAACGCGGGAAACTGGGCGAGTTCTTCGCCTCCGCCGACGCCACCCGCCGGTTCGCCCTGAGGCTGCGCCTGCTCCAGCAGTGCGAGGCCGGTCCGTACGCGCACCACGAGAAGGTGGCCGCCCTGCGCGCCGCCCTCGCCCGGGAGCGGGCCGCCACCACCGCCCACGCCTACACCGTCGGCGGCCCGGGGAAGGGGGCCGTGCGGCTCGACCGGCGGCCGGACGGCACGGTGCTCGCCGGAGAGCTCCTCGGGAAGGCCGATCCGCTCTACCGCAAGCGCCGCGACATCACGCGCCCGAAGCCGGGCCGGGCCGACGCCCTGCGCGCCGCGCTCCTCGCCGAACGCGGACACATGGTGGGGAACATCCTCGCGGGGGACGACCGACGCGACTACTCCGAAGAGGAGTTCCGTACCGTCGCGGTGGACCGGGCCGCGCGGGCGGTGCGGTTCACCGCCGACGACTTCGAGGAGAAGGAGGTCGAGTACGGCATCGCCCTCCTGGAGGTGTTCGACGCCCAGGAGCAGGGACTGCCCTCCTACGAGATCGGGTTCTCGATCGTCTCGCGCGTCGTGGGCGAGCAGAAGTGGGAGACGGCCGCCGGACCCCTGCGCGAACCCGTCGGCGCGTTCGAGGCGCGGCTCGTCCAGTGGCGGCTCGGCCGCGCCGGGGACGCCTACCGGATCGCGGGCCTCGCCGTCGCCGTCGTCGGCGGCGCCGCCCTCGCCTGGGAGGCGGGCGTCGTCGCCTCCCTCATCCGGCTCGGTGGCTCCCTCGTCCGGCTCGGCGGCGGCATCGGCGCGGTGAGTGTGAACATCGGCATCACCGAAGCCGCCTATCTGATCAAAGTCCTGCTCGGCCCCGAGGAGTTCAGGGTCGGCGGGTTCCTCATGGCCGCCGTCGACGGCTACCTCGACGCCCTCGGCTACCGGATCGGCAGCGGGATCGGCGGCTGGACCGGGAGCCGGATCGGCACCGGCACGCTGCGCGGCCGGATCGCCGCCTGGATCGCCGGGAAGCTGGTCACCGGCGCGGTGGGCGGTGCCACCGCCGCCGCCCTGCGGACCTTCGCGCACGACGTCGCCGCCGGCAGCTGGTCGGGCGTCGACACGTACGTCGCCGAGATGGAGTACCACGCCGTCGTCGGCGTGATCCTGGCCTTCACCGCCGACCCCTTTCTGCGGGCACTCCTCGTCCGGGCCGGGCCCACGCTCATCAAGGCCGCGCTGGTGACCCGCCTCCTGAACGCCGAGGGCGTCACTGCCGAACGCTGGGCCGAAGCCATGGCCCTGACCGGGCAACGGATGGAGTACTCCCTGGGCCGGAGCCTCTCGGCGGCGGAGGCGCGGGCGTGGGCGCGGGCGATCGGCAGGCGCGCCGACGAGGCGGGCCAGGGGCTCGCCCACGCGCGCCCCACGGGCACGACGTCGCGCGTTCCCGCCCGGATCACACCGGCGCACGAGGCATCCGCGCACGGGGCATTGGTCCATGAGGCACCCGCGCGCGGGGCATTGGTCCATGAGGCATCCGCGCGCGGGGGATTGGCCCACGAAGTGCTCTCCCACGAAGCGACCACGCACGGGGCGACCACACACGAGGTACCCACCCATGCGGCACCGGCGCACCAGACGTCCGTGTCCGCGTCCGCGCCCGGGTCCATGCCCTCCACGCTCGGCCCGGCCGCCGGGGCCGCGCGCGCCGTCGCCTCCGTGCAAGCCGGGGAGGGCGCGGAGGGCGCGGAGAGCGCGCGCCCCGGCGCGGACGCCGCATCCCAGGCCGAGGACGCGCCCCCCGGCGCGCAGACCCCGCCCCCCGTCACCGAGACCCCTCGCCCGCGCCCCCAGCCCACCACCGTGTGGCCGAGCTGGGCGCGGCTCAAGGAGGCCTCGCTCACCGACCGGGAAGCCGCCCTGGACCGCCGC
Organism: Streptomyces sp. NPDC093111; assembly: GCF_040683955.1. Taxonomy (NCBI): domain Bacteria; kingdom Bacillati; phylum Actinomycetota; class Actinomycetes; order Kitasatosporales; family Streptomycetaceae; genus Streptomyces; species Streptomyces sp. NPDC093111. The sequence goes on from NZ_JBFBNW010000015.1 coordinate 21,580, forward strand.
TGGTACGAGACGGCCCGCATCGAGGAACTGCGCGCCCGCGAGGCCCACGACCCCGTGGCCAAGGAGCTCCTGAACAAGGAGTGGGGCGGTGTCAGGCGCCCGTACCAGCCCGACCGCCCCACCGACCCCGCCATCCAGGAAAAGCTGCGCGCCGACCTGCGCGAGGTGCGCGCCGCCGTCGAGGCGGAGCGGAGCCGGCGGGAGACGGAGCGGCTCCGGCGGGAGGGGCCAGGGGGGCCCAAACCGTCCACCCCCGAGCCCGCGGGATACAAGCGGCTCACCACCCGGGCCGGAGTGTTCTGGGTGCAGCCGACCGCGAAGGCCGCCGCCGCGTACCAGGGCACGATCGGCGTCGCCCGTTCCGACATCCCCGCCCTCGCCGGGGAACTGTTCGCCGGCGGCTCGCCGAAGGCCTTCGGCTCGTACGACCCCGCCCATGAGATCCGGCCGGCGGACAACGTGGTCGTCCCACAGGCCCACGGGCACGCCGAGCAGGACCTCGGCCAGCAGATCGACGCCCGTCTCGCCCGCCTGACCGAGGCCGAACGGGCCGCCGCGCGCGGCCGCACCGTCTACATCCGGGTCGACCAGGAGGTCTGCGGGCCCTGCGCCGCCGGACTCGGCTCCGGGACACGCCTCGGGGTGCTCGCCCGGCTCAGCGCCCTCCACCCCGACATCGTCTTCGAGGTCACCGCCGACGACACCAGCACGGTCTACCGGATCGTCGCCGGAAAGAGGGTGCGATGACCACCGGCCGCCACCAGCGCCGCTTCCACCCGCCCGAACTGCCCGCCCGGCCCGAGGGCCTCGCCCCGGAGACGGCGCGGCTCCTGGAACTCGCCGTCCGGCAGGCCGTCGCGGACGCGGTACGGACGGTCGACGGCGGCCGGCCCGGCGGGCCGACCACACGGACGGCCGCTCCCGGCGGGACCCGCCCCATCGCCGGGCCGTCCCCGGCACCCGCGCCACGCGCCTCCGGGGACGGCTACCAGGTGCCCAGCTACGCCGACGCGGGCCGCCCGGTCACCCTCCCCCTGCTCGACGGCCCCGGACTGCCGGCCGTCGGCCCCGTCGGACGGCCCGCGGGCGGCCTCGGCCTCGCCGTCCACACCGGGAGCGGCGTACGCGACCTCGGCGCCGGCGCACGCCCCTGGGACGCGCCCACGCCGCCGCCCGCGCACGCGGGGGAGTGGACGCCCGGGCGGCTCGCCGCCCTGCGGACCCGCATGGGCGACGGATTCCGGCACGCGCCGCTCGGCAGCATCACCGTCGACCGGCTCACCGTCGGCTCCACCGAACTCCCGCTGCTGCCCGCGCTCGGCGGCACCGGCCCGGACCGGACGGTGGCCGACCGGCTCGGCGCCGGGGCCTTCTACCTCGACCCGATCGCCCGCGAACGCCTCGGCCCGGCCGCCACGCCGGTGCCCGGCGCGGGCTACGCCGTGCAGCGGGTCACCGACGACGGGTACCGCCACGACACCGGGCTCCGCGTCGTCACCCCGGACACGGGCACGGTCCCGACGGGCATCCTCGCGTACACCCTCCCGTACCCGGGCGAGCTCGGCATCGGGCCGGAGGCCCGCCCGTACGACCTCGAAGGCGCCGACGGGGCCTGTCTGTTCAGCGGCCTCCTGTGGGGCGCGGACGAGCACCTGGACCAGGTCGTCGAGTGCGTCGCCGCGCTCGCCGCGGCGGTGCGTCCGGACGGGCCCGCCGGGGACGGGCACTGGTTCTGGGGCGCGGTCGCCGACTGCGTCGAGCATCCGCTGGTCCTCGCCGAACCGGGCCCGAGGGAGCTGCGCGAGCTCTACCGGGAGAAGCTGGAGCAGGGCGAGTTCTTCGACGCCGGGCGCGTCCTGTGCCACCTGGTCCTGACGCTGCTCAGCCTGCCCGGCCGCCTCCCGTTCCCGGGCACGCTCACCCTGCCGCGCGTCGGCGTGGCGGAACTCGGTGGCCTCGCACCCCGGCCCCTGGACGTGATCTGCTTCCTGCTCGCCGGGCGGTCCGCCGTGCTCACCACCGAGGGCGCCCTGCTCGGCCTGGCCGGGGACGACGACGTCCTCGTGGCCGTGACGGAGGAGAAGGGCACCCGGGCACTCTCCCGTTCCGAGCTCGCCACGGCGCTGGAGGACGGTGCGGTGCCGCTCACCGCCGCCGGGACGGAGGAGCTGGCGCGGGCCCTCGGCATGAGCCCGGGGACCGTGCCGCACGAGGACCGCGTCCGGCACGAGGGCGCGCGCAGGCTCAAGAAGCGGCAGCCGGGACCGCCCGGCCCGGCGGGACCACCGGGATCGCCCGGACCACCGGGATCGCCCGGACCACCGGGATCGCCCGGACCTGCCGGCCCACCCGCCCCGCCCGCACCCCCTCCCGACACTCCACCCTCCGACACCACCCCACCCCTCACACCCAGTTGATCTTCGCCTTCGCCAGCAGCGGATCGTCCACCATCTCCCACAGCGGCACCGCCACGTTGCCGATCCGGTACCGGCCGCCGAAGTGGAGGCCGAGGACCCGGTGGTCGGTGAGGTCGAAGACCGGGGAGCCGCTGTTGCCGCCGAGGGTCGAGCAGTCGTGCTTCATCACCCGTCCGCCGGGCGTGAACTCCGTGGTCATGCCCGGCTGGAGCCGCTTCACGTTGTAGATGTCCATGAAGATCCTGCGCATCGACTCCGGTTCGTTGCGACGCCCGTCCCAGGCCGGGTAGCCCACGACGTACACCGGCCGCCCGGGGACGCTCGCCGGGGCGGCCCCCGCGACCGCCAGCGGGGTGGGCAGCCGCTCGCCGTCGGGCGGGGCGATCCGCAGCAGCGCCATGTCGACCTCGGGGTGGATGCCGATCACCTCGGTGATCTCGTACGGGAGGGAGCCCGGGGTCGGCACCGGTCCCGGGGCCTCGGCGGGGGGCAGTTCCTCGGCGGGGTCGATCCGGGCCGACATGCCCTGCTGGAAGGCCCAGCCGGCGCCCTCGGCGCGGCTGAACTCGGCGGCCACGTGCCGGTTGGTCATCACCGCGTCCGGACCCACCAGGAACGCCGTGCCGATCCAGGCGAGGCTCGGGTGTCCGGTGACCTCGACCCGCCCGACCCGGGCGATCGACTCGTCGATCGCCGGCCGGCTCGCGTCGAGGACCGCCCAGTCGCCCGGCTGGGAGGGGAAGTCCTGCCCCTGGACGAGGATCGCGGGCCGGCCCTCCAGGAGGACGATCGCCTCCACGCCGAAGTACTCGTCGTCGTCGATCTCGTCGGCCCGGTCGTCGGCCAGCTTCTCCAGGCCGGAGACGCCCGCCTCCAGGACCCGGGACCGTTCCTCCTGCGCGAACTTGCCGATCTGCGAGGCCGAGGCGACGCCGGGCGGCAGTTCCTCGGCCGACTCCTCGTACTCGATCTGCGCCTCCAGGCCCGCCCGGACCCGGGCGGCCACCTCGCGCAGATCGCCGAAGACCCGCTCGGGTCCGGTCGCGACCGGCGAGCCGCCGTGCGACCCGCCGTGTGTTCCGTAGCCCATCTCCCGTCACCTCCGCCTGTCCCGCCCGCGTGTGTCACGCCTGCTCGAAGAGGACGGCCTGGGCCGCCATGATCTCCTCGTACACGTCCGGCCGGCTCTCCCGCAGATGGGCGAGGACCCGGCTCATCTGGGTGCCGACGTTCACGAACGCCGTCGCCCTGCCCTGGAAGTCGACCTCCTCGATCCGTTTGGTGCCCCGGTGCAGCGCGACCACCGTCCAGCCGTCGTCGAGGACGGGCGAGCCGGAGGAGCCGCCGCGGGTGTCGGTGAAGTAGACGACGTCCTTCTCGTCGGCCTGGTAGACCAGGTTGTTGCGCAGCGCGACCCGCTTCGGCCGGCCGCCGGGGTGCTGGATGATGTTGACCGCGACCGGTTCGCTCGCGGCGGGGGCCAGCGGCACGGTCGACACCCGCAGGACCGGCCGCTTCGGCTGATCCGACGACAGCCGCATGATCGCGTAGTCCAGGGCCTCGTCCCAGGCGACCAGCGCGCCCGCGGTCGCCTCCTCGGTCTCCGTCTCGTCGGAGCCGTAGTCGAAGCGCGAGCGCGAGTTGCGCACCTGGAGCTGGAGGTCGTCGTCGGTGACCCGGGCCCGGGGGGTGCCGGGGGTGCGGGTGCGGGCGTTGACCACGTGGTGGTTGGTGACGAGCAGGCCGGGCGCGATGAGCCAGCCGGTGCCGGCATGCGGGTAGGCGGGCTGGAGCGGTGCCCCCGACTCGTACGGCGGGACGCTGATCCGGGCGACGGCGGCCCCGGCCTGGAAGCCGCCCTGGAGGAACTCGAAGGGGACCGTGTCGTCGCGGAAGACGATCTCCTCCTTGACCTCTCCGAACAGGTAGTCCCCGAGGAGTTCGGGTTCGCCGGACGCGTCGCGGGACACGTCGTCGAGGGCGCGCTGGAAGACGGCGACGGGTCCCGGCTGGGTGGTCAGGGTGAGGGCGTTGCGCAGCCAGACCTCCAGCGGGACCGTGCCGTCGATCAGGCGCTCCACCCGGTTGACGGTCCGCAGGTCGGAGCGGATCTGCTCGAACGGGGTCTTCCGCAGTGGCAGTCCGGCCCGGAAGTGCCGGGTGGTGCCGGCGAACAGCCGGGGCCGCAGCTCGGCGTCGGCCAGCCCGGCCTCGACGGCCGCGCTCTGCACCCGCAGCAGTTCGTCGTCGGTCAGGTACGGCACCGTCCGCCAGGCCGCCTGGGCGGAGTCGGGCGGCGGCGCGAGCCCGGCCTGGCCGCCGACTCCGGGACCGAAGCCGTGGGCGTGGCCCGGGGCGGGCACCGGGGTGCCGGCGTCCATGGCGGCGGCCACGCCGAGCAGCAGGTCGCCGCTGTGGTCGCGGAGGGCCAGCGCCCGCCGGGCGACGCTGTCCAGGCTGCCGTGGCGCAGGGCCTCGCGCAGGGCCTCCTCGATCCGGGCGTACGGCAGGGCGTGGACGGCGGAGGAGGCGCCGGGCACGGTGTGGACGCCGCTGACCCGCGCGGCGCGGGAGGGATCCGTGGCCGCGAGGTCCGCCCCGTCGTCCGCCCCGGCTCCGGCGGCGGCCGAGTCCAGGATGCGGGTGAGGGGTTCGCGCAGCTGCGGCTCGTCGGCCATCGCGGTGTCGATCCAGCGGGCCAGCGCGGCCACCACCGCCTCGTCGTCGCCGGGCAGCCCGACCAGCCGCAGGGTGTGCTCCAGGACGTGCGGGTCGACCCGCCCGGCGGAGGCGGCGGCGGCCCGGGCCAGGGCGGGCTGCTGGGCGAGCGCCTCGTCCGGGATCCCGCGCAGGGTGCGGGCGAGGCGCCGGTCGGTCTCGTCGGAGCCCTCGTCGGCGGCGACCGCGAGCCGGGAGCGGGCGACGAGGACGCCCATCGACTCGTACGGCAGGCCGAGGCCGGCCGCGAGGGACTCGGCCTCCTGGAGGGACCGGTCGGCGTCGACGAAGTCGCCGGTGTCCTGGGCGAGCCGGGCGGACAGCTGGAGCAGTTCGAGCCGGGTCTCCGCGCAGCCGGCCTCCTCCGCCCGGTCCACGGCCCGGTCGGCGCTGTCCCGGGCGTCCGCCGAGCGGCCCGAGCGGGCCAGCGTCTCGACGAGGAGGGCGTGCAGCCTGCTGCACGGGGTCCACGGCTGCCGCTCGGCGAGCCGTTCGGCGGCGGCCTCCACGTACCCCTGGGTGAGCAGGTCCTCGACCTCGCGGGCGGCGATCCGCTCCCAGTCCTCCTGGTCGGCCTCGGCCATGATCTGGTCGGGGACGTGGCCGCCGATCCGGGCCAGCAGGAAGGCCGCGGAGCGGGGCGACATGTCGTGGTCCGCGTCCACCAGGTAGCTCTCGACGCCGGGCTCCCAGCGCAGCTCGACGGTGCGCGGGTTCTCGCCGAGGCGCAGCCGGTGGTAGATCTCCTCGGCGCGCGCCGACGGTCCCTCGCGGGCCGCGTAGTAGGCGACGGCGCGGGTGTCGACGGCCCGCATCAGGTCGGTGCGGGCGCTGTCGGAGAGCCGCAGCATGATGGTGCGCAGGTCGGCGCGGTGCCGGATGGCCTGCGGTCCGGCCGACTCCATGAGGTCCAGCCGGGAGACGAGCCGGCCGAAGAGCAGGCCCGCCTCGGAGGCCGTGGCGACGGTGAGCCCGGCCGGTTCGGCGAGGACCTCGCGGACCAGCTCGGGGGTGATGACCCGCAGCGCGAGGCCGGCCTGCACCAGGGACCGGACGGAGTCGTCGGAGATGTGCTTGAGGATCCGGTCGTACAGGGTGCCCTGGATGAGCATCTGGTCGACCTTGTGGTGGAAGTACCTGCGCCTGGACGGCAGGGTGGTGAGCAGCTCGCCCAGGGACTCGGACTCCTCGCCGAGGACGACGGCCGTCCGGGCGGCCAGCTTCAGGCTGAGGGGATGGCCGCCGACGCGGTCGTACAGGTTCCTGGCGACGTCCTCGTCGTCGACGCCCGAGGACATCAGCAGCTCCACGGCGGCCGGTTCGTCGAGTTCGCCGAGGGCCATGGTGCGCGGCGTCATCACCTTGGCGGGGTGGTCGATGGGGGCCCGCCCGGCGACGACGAAGCGCAGCCGGGGGTAGGCGGCGCGCAGCGCGGTCCACACCGCCCACATGCGGGACATCACCGGGGAGCCGCGGTACTGGGCCTGCTCGAAGGAGTCCAGCGCGACCAGCAGCGGCGGGGCCATCGCCCCGGCCGGGGTGGCGACGGCCCGTGCGACGAGCTCGGCGAGCTCGCGGGCCAGCTCCTGCTCGTGGGCGGAGGCGCGGGCGTGGAATCCGGCCGAGTAGTCGCGGCCGAGGGTGGCCCGGGTCGCGGAGAGCTGGTACAGCTCGTCGAGCTGGTCGCGTTCGCCGCGCTGCGCGGCGGCCGTCTCGCCGCACCGGTCGGCGAGCGCGTCGAACGCCTCCCGGTGGGCGGGGTACTGGATGCCGAGCTGCCGGGCGGCCTCGGCGATCACCGTGGCCGGCTCGTGGATGGAGAGCGTGGGGCGTTCGAAGTCGATGTAGGCGAAGGGGAATCCCTCGGGCGCGGACTCGCGCAGGCTGTCCAGGAGGAACTTGGCGAGCAGGGTGCTCTTGCCGATGCCGCCGATGCCGTGGATGAGTACGGGGGGCTCGGCCGGCTCGGCGGGCAGCGCGAGATAGGAGCGGAGCGCGTCGAGTTCGCGGATCCGGCCGTGGAAGGTGCCCTCGGCCAGGAGCCGCATCGGCTGGAGCAGCCGGGCCCGTTCGAGCCGCCGCTGGACGTCCTCGGCGTCCGGCAGCAGGCCCTCCGTGCCGGGCACGTGGCGCAGCCACAGCACGGCCTGCAGCAGGTCGGACAGCTCCTCGACGGTGGGCTCGACGGCGGCCGGCGGGGCGCCCGACAGCAGGGCGGCGGCGGCGCGTTCGACGCGCGGGCCCTCGGGGAGCGCGTCCAGGTCGGCGGCGTCGAGGGCGGCCCGTGCCGCGGCGGGACCGGTGAAGCCCTTCAGGGTCGCCTCCCGGACCTCCGGGGTGAGCACCCAGCGCAGGGCGTGCTGGGAGGCGGCGAGGGCGGTGCAGTCGTCGACGAGTTCGGCGACGGCCCGGCCGGTGGCCCGCTCCTCGCCGGGCAGCCGCAGCCGCGCGGGGTCGAAGTCGTCCAGCAGACAGGCCGCCTCGCGGTAGGCGCGGCGCGGCTCGGACAGGGTGGGGACGGCCGGTGCGGCGGGGGTGCGCAGCGCGCGGCGGAGCGGGCCCGTGGCCTCACGGCCGGGGGCGAGCGCCAGATAGGTCCGCACGGTCTCCTCGACGGCCGTGCAGACCCGGCGCATGTAGCTGTCGACGGGGTCGGCGGCCTCGACGGCCCGCAGCACCTCGGCGACGGTGCTCTCCACCAGACCCGGCCGCAGCCCCTCGTCCGGCGGGGTCGGCGACTCCCGGAAGAACTGCTCGAAGAACGCGCGCAGATCGTCCGCGTCGGCCGCCCGCGAGGTGTCCCGGACCTCGTTCTTGCGGATGTCGTACGGGAGCTGGCGCATCGCGGAGGAGTAGCCGAGCAGGACGAGCCGGGGCACGGTCTGGGCGCGGACCGGGGTGTGCTCGTAGATCGCGAGGGCCAGTTTGCCGATGCAGTCCCAGACGTCGGAGTTCGGGTCGAGCGCGTCGCACTCGTCGAGGACCAGCCAGTAGCGTTCCTCGGCGGCGGTGGCGCGGCTGACGATGCGGTGCACTGCGTCGTCGATCGAGGGCAGTGGATCGTTCAACTGTGTGGGGTTCAACGGAACTCCGTCGGCGCCCGGCTCCGCCACGAACTCGTCGAGCCGCCCCACCAGCCGCGCCGCCGTGGTGGTCCGCGACAGCGTCACCCGCACCGGACGGAACCCGCAGTGCTGCCCCAGGTGGCGGATCAGGTGGTACGTGTACGAGCGCCCGGTGTCCGGCTCGCCGTCCACCACCAGGACCGTCTGCTCGGGATCGGCGACGAACTGGCGCAGCGTCTCGCGCAGCTCGGCCCGGTCGATGAAGACCGCCGTGCCGTCCCGCAGCACCACCGTCGAGAACGGGTCGCGCTCGGAGTGCGCGACCTCCTCGTCCTCCCGCAGCCGCCCCAGCAGCGACCGCAGCTCGGTACCCCGCCCCGCCGCGTCCTTGGCGTCGAGACGGTCCAGCGAGTCGAGCCGCGCCAGCGTGGCCAGCAGCCTCCGCTGGTGCCCGATGTCCTTGCGCGCGGCCCCCACGATCCGGCGCGCGTTCTCGTCCCGGTCGGGGGTGAGCGGCAGGTCGGATACGAAGATCCTGCTCAGGGCGGAGCGCAGCAGCCCTCTCCGCGGGTCCGGGTTGTCGAGAAGGTGGTCCCGCACCCAGCTGGTGACGAGGCCCCACTCCGTCTCGGTGAGAGGCATGGCCCACCCGTCCGCCGTCCTTGCGCCGAATGAGGACGGACTTCCCTGCCATCCTCTCCCCGGGCCCGCAGCGCCGCAATCGCTGCCGGACCCGGGGCGCGCGCGGCGCGCTCAGCCCTGCATCGCGATGTCCTCGAAGCTCTCCAGCCGGCGCCAGCGCTCCTCCGGCGCCCGCGTCGGCGGCATCAGGTCCACGTCCGGCAGCGGCCCGAACTCCAGCTCCGTGATCTCCGCGACGTCCGAGACCGGGACCTGGTACGTGCGGTACGGCCCCAGCGGCGGCGGCGCGCCCGCCGTCGCCCCGGCCAGCGCCCGCTCGGCGTCCTTGCTGAGGTCGGGGCTCTGGTCGAGCACGTACGCCGTCGACGCCAGCGCCCCGTCCTGCATGAAGGCGACCACCTTCCAGAACCGCAGCGGCACCTGGATGCCCCGGTAGGGCGGGTCCGCGTCCTGCAGCACCGGCCCGGTGAGCACCACCAGCTTCCGGTCGTACTCGGCCGCGTGCTCCAGGAGGTAGTTCTCCAGGCCCTGCCACAGCTGCTTGCCCTGGTTGAAGACGTCGACCTGCGGGGCCGCGTTGGTGAAGTGGAAGGTGTCGGCGTTCGCCGTGTCCGCCACGCCCGCCGCGCCCCACACCGGGTCGAGCCGCCGCACCAGGTGTCCGCGGTCCAGGCTGTTGTTGCGGTAGACGTCGTCGCCGGTCTGCTCGTCGTGCGGCAGCCGCGGGTCGAAGTTCCAGACGTCCTCGCGTGGCACGTCCTCCAGCAGCTGGGCGCCCTCGATGCAGACGCCGGTCGACGCGGCGAGCCGCCGGTCGGGCCGGAAGACGACGGTGAAGTGCGTGTACGGCAGGAGCACGGTCCGCACGGACTCGCGCACCGGCAGGGGCAGGGGCACCACGGGACCGAGGAAGGTCTCGTCGTACCCGGCGCGGTCGGAGAACTGGTCGTGCCGGGAATCGCTCGGGTTCATACGATGTAAGTACCGCGCGGGAGAGGGCCGCCCACGGCACCGGACCCGCAGGCACTCGAACAGACGCCCCCGGTGCCCCCCTCACCCCGCCCAAGGAGGCACCACCATGCCCACCGGCCTTTCACTGCACGTCGGACTGAACAGTGTCGACCCCGACCGCTACGACGGCTGGGACGGCACCCTCGTGGCCTGTGAGAACGACGCCCGCGACATGGCGAGGATCGCCACCGCCGCCGGCTTCGCCCCCACCGTGCTGCTCACCAAGGAAGGCACCGTCGACGGCATCACCGCCGCACTGCGCGACGCGGCGGGCAAGCTGTCGGACGGCGACGTCCTGCTCTTCAGCTACTCCGGCCACGGCGGCCAGGTCCCGGACGTGACCGGCGGGGACCACGAACCCGACCGGCGCGACGAGACCCTGGTCTTCTACGACCGCCAGTTCCTCGACGACGAGGTCCACCAGGAGTTCCTGCGCTTCGACGAGGGCGTACGCATCGTCACCTTCTTCGACTGCTGCCACAGCGGCAGCAGCATCGAACTGCCGGGCGCCGCCGAGGTCGCGGGGCGCTACGTCCCCGAGCCCCAGCAGATCGCGCTCTACGAACGCGACCGGGACTTCTACGACGGCCTCCAGCGCTCGCTCGCCGCCTCCGCGGCGGCCGAGGGCGACGGACAGGGACCCCCGGTGATCCTCGTCTCCGCCTGCCAGGACAACCAGGTCGCCGCCGACGGAGACGTCAACGGCGCCTTCACCGAGGCACTCCTCGACGTCTGGCACGACGGCGCCTTCCACGGCGACTACCGCACCTTCCACAAGGCGATCCAGGCCAAGCTGCCGCCCACCCAGAGCCCCAACCTGTACACGACCGGCGCACCCACGGAGGCATTCCTCGGTCAGAAACCCCTCACGGTCTGAACACGTCCCCGACGCCGGTCCGGCGGTCCGACGCTCCCCGGCCGGTCCGCCCGACCGGCGTCCCGACGCCCGTCCGCCGTCCGGGCGCCCGCCGTCCGGGTGCCCGGCGCTCCGCCCAGGGCTCAGGGCCTGAGCGCGGTCGCCAACTGGGCGCGCGAGCGCACGTCCAGCTTCTGGTAGATGCGGGTCAGCCGCGCCTCGACCGTCTTCACGCTCAGATACAGCTTCGCCGCCGCCTCCTGGTTGCTGGCCCCCTGCCCGACCAGCCGGGCCAGCCGCAGCTCCGCCTCGGTCAGCACGGACAGCGCGGGCAGCGCCTCCTCACCCACCGGACCCTCACCCGCCGGTCCGGCCGGCGTCTCGCTCGTCAGCACCAGCCACGGCACCGCCCCGGCCCGCTCGAACACCACCGCGGCCTCCTGCAGCGCGCTCGCCGCCGCGGACCTGCGCCGGCGCTTGCGCTCGACCCGGGCCAGGGCGACCAGCGCCCGGCCCCGCTCCAACGGCAGCCCCGCCCGCGCGAAGCGCCCCGCCGTACCGGCGAGCAGCTCCGCCGCCTCGTCGGTGCGGCCCTCCGCCGCCAGGCACAGCGCGTACGCCCGGTCGCAGCCGAGCAGCACCGAGGTGCGCCCCAGCCGCTGCGCCACCGGCCGCACCTCCGCGAGGACCGCGGTGGCCTCGTCGACGGCGTCGTGCGCGAGCAGCGCCTCCGCCAGCTCCTCGTGCCAGCGCAGCATCGACGGGTCGACCGTGGACTGCGCGCGCTCGTTCGCCTCGACCCGGCGCAGCGTCTCCAGCGCGGCGGCGACGTCCCCGTTGACCAGCTGGACCCGGCCCAGCGCGTACAGACTGCGGGACAGGAAGACCCGGTCGCCCTCCTCCTCCGAGGCCTGCACGCTGCGCCGGGCGTAGCTCGCCGCCCGGCCGAAGCTGCCGCCCGCGGTCTCCGCGAGCGCGAGGGCGTACCACGCGGGCCCGGGGGACAGACCCGCCTCCAGGGTGAGCCCGAGCGACTGGCCCGCGTGCGCCAGGGCCGCCGAGCAGGGCCCCAGCCGGGACTCGATCTCGGCGAGGGTGCTCAACAGCTCGATGGCGTCCTCGACGGAACCCCGCCGCTGCACCAGCGGCAGCAGCGCGTTCAACTGGTCGCGGGCGTCCACCAGACGCCCGTCGAACAGGGCGTGACGGATCGTCAGGATCTGGGCGGCGTTGCGGATCCCGGACGGCCGCTCGGCCGTCTCCAGGGCCCTGGCCTGCGCGAGCACCGCGTCCGCGTCCGAGGAGCCGAGCGCCCGCTCCATCCGGGCCTGTACGGTCAGGGCCTGCGCCGCCGTGCGCGGATCGCCCATCGAGGCGGCCAGCGCGGCCGACTCCACCGCCGCCGCCCGCGAACGCAGCGGATCGCCGTCCGCCAGCACGTACTTGACGGCCAGGCGCAGCTGCACCGCCGCCCGCAGCGCGGTGTCGCCCTCGGAGTCCTCCATGGCGTGGACGTACATCTCGTCGAGCCCGGTCAGGCCCTGTCCCGCCGTGTCCAGGACGGCGAGCCGGGCCCGCACCCGGTCGGCGGGCACCGCGTCGCGGGCCAGCAGGTCCGTCGCGGCCCGCATGGCCAGATCGGCGCGGGCCGCCCGGGCGGCCTCCTCGGCGGCGTCGACGAGCCGGGCGATCCGCCGCGGACCGTACTGGCCGGGCGTCGACTCGGCCGCCAGCAGGGCGAGTTCGGCGGCCAGCGCCCGGTTGCCGCGCCCCCGGGCCAGGTCCGCCGCCGCGCCGACCTCGGCGGCCAGCTCCTCGTCCGGCGCGTCGGTGGCGAGCGCCCGGTGCCGTACCGCCTCGACGGGATCGTCCACGACCTGCGCCAACGCCGCGTGCCCCGCGCTGCGTTCGGCCCAGCAGGCGTCGTGCACCAGCGTCGACGGCAGCAGCCCCGCCGTGAACGCGACGGTGCCGTCCTCGGCGAGCGACACCAGCCCGGCCCGCTCGGCCGCCGCGAGGTCGGCCTCCGCGTTGGGCCGTCCCGCCCGGCGGACCAGCGCCGCCGAGGGGCGCAGCGCGAGCGCCGCCAGGAGCAGGGTCTCGCGCACGTCCTGCGGCGCGGTGCCGAGGAGTTGCCGGGCCAGGTCACGGGCCCGGCCGGACAGGGTCAGCGCCTCGGCGTGGTGCACCGGGGTGCGGGCGTCGGCGAGCGAGCGGCCCACGGCGAGCGCGAGGCGCGGATTGCCGCCGCTGGCCTTGTGGATGCGCCCGGCCATCCGGGACGGCAGCCGGTGGTGGATGAGGAGCTCGGCGATCTCGTCGGCGTGCAGCGGCGGCACGAGCAGCACGTCCGCCTCGGACGGCACCCACAGATGCGTGTCGTGCGGGTCCTGCGTGCCGTACGCCTCGTACGCCTCCGGCGTCTCCACGGAGACCACCCGCAGCGCGGGCGGGGCCAGGTGCAGGGCGAAGCGGAGCAGGTCGGCGCTGTCGGGGTCGATGTGCTGCACACCGTCGACGACGAGCAGCGCGGGGCCGCACGCGGTGAGCGCCCGCAGGATCCGGGCGATCCCGAGCCGCAGGGCGATCGGGTCCCAGCCGCCCTCGTGCAGCGGGGCCTCGCGGCAGAGCATGGCCACCGCGGTCCGCTGCGGACCCGGCAGCGCGTCGAAGACCCCGGCGGCGGAGACGCCGAACGGACCGGGCGCGGCGGCCGGGGGGCCGGACGGCGCGGTGTCGTACGCGGGCGTGGAGCGGTACGCGGGGACGGCGGCGTCGAGGGCCGGACGCCGGGGCTCCGGGAACGCCGGGTCCTCGTCCTTGGCGCCCGGCGCGCGGTGCGGGATTCCGGACGCGCCGTGCGCGGCGCCCGCCGGTGCGGCCGGGGGCGTACCCGGGGGCGCACCCGTCGGGGTGTCCGGTACGGGCGGGGCGGCGGGCCAGGTGACGGTGGCCGCGACCGAGGCCAGCAGGGCGGCCGCGGTCGCGCCGGGTATGTCCCGGTCGGCGGGGAGCGTGGCCAGCCACAGCACGGTCTCGCCGCGCGCCGCCGCGCGCGCCGCCGCGGCCAGGGCGACCTCGGTCTTGCCGACCCCGGCCGGCCCGGTGAGCAGTGCGCGGCCCCGCGACTGCAGCACGCGTTCGAGGCGGGCGAGGAGTTCCTCCCGGCCGACGGGCGCCGGGGGCGCTGTCGTCATGCTTCCACCACCCTCCGGCCCTCGGGGCCCGGCCCATGAGCCCCATGGGGCAGAGAATACGGAGCCTGTCGCCCCAGTCCAGGCCCTGTGTCCGGCATACGGACGGCGGGCGTCGGCCGACGGTCCGTCACGGGCACCAGGAAGCGCCCGTGGTGTAGACCACGAGCGCTTCGCTGACCAGCGGTGATGCTGATGTGGGGGGTGGTTCTGACGGGAAGCCGGCCGATCTAGAAGGTCAGGCTCCACGAGTCGATGTAGCCGGTGTCACCCGAGGCCACATCCCGGACCTGCAGCTTCCAGGTGCCGTTGGCGACCTCGCTGGACGCGTCGACCGTGTAGGTCGCGAGCACGTTGTCCGCGCTGTCGGACGAGGAGGACGCCTTCAGGTTGCGCACCGTGCCGTCGGGGGCGACCAGGTCGACGACCAGGTCCCCGCGCCAGGTGTGCTTGATGTCCACGCCGACCTTGAGGGCGGCCGGCGCGTTGCCGGTGCGGCCGGTGACGGCGATCGAGGAGGACACGGTGGCGTTGTCCACGATGGTGACGTCGGTCGCGTTGGTGAAGACGGTGCCGGCGGGCGGGGTGGTGGTGACCGCGTCGACCGTCTTGGCGGCGTCGGCGATGCCGGTGCCGCAGCCGCCGGTGCAGGTGCCGGGCAGCGGGCGGGCGTTGGCCTTGATCGCGGACTCGATGTCGGCCGGCGTCAGGGTCGACTTGGCGGACTTCAGGAGCGCGGCGAGACCGGCGATGTGCGGGGCCGCCATCGAGGTGCCCTGGTAGGGCTTGTAGGTCTCGGCCGACTGGACGGTGGCGCCGGAGTTCAGCGTGGAGTAGATGCCGTTCTCGGGCGTGGTGACGGTGCCGGGGGTGTCGGTCGCGCGACGGGTCTCGCCGCCCGGGGCCGCCACGTCCACGATCGTGCCGAAGTTGGAGTAGAAGGACCGGTTGCCCTCACGGCTGGTCGCCGCCACGGTGATGACGTTCGAGCAGTTCGCCGGGGTGAAGCCGGACGCGTTGGCGTTGCTGTTGCCCGCGGCGACGACGACGGTGGTGCCGCGCGAGACGGCGCCGTTGATCGCGTTCTGGTAGACGCTCGGGCAGGTGGCGCTGGCGCCGCCCAGGCTCATGTTGATGACCTTGGCCGGGGTCGGGTTGGCCGGGACGCCCGGCACGGTGCCGCCGGAGGCCCAGGTGATCGCGTCGGCGATGTCGGAGGACGAGCCGCCGCACTTGCCGAGCACACGCACGGGCTGGATCTTCGCGTTGTACGCGATGCCCGCGATGCCCTTGGTGTTGTTGGTGACCGCGGCGATGGTGCCGGCCACGTGGGTGCCGTGCCAGGAGGAGTTGGATGCCTTGGAGCCGGTGCCGCACTCGCCGTCCGTGGCGTTCCAGTCGCCCTCGTCCTTCGAGTCCGCGTCACGGCCGTTGCCGTCGCGGGCGTCGGCGGAGGTCGAGATGAAGTCGTAGCCGGGGACGACGTTGGACGCCACGTCCGAGTGGGCGGCGTAGCCGGTGTCGATGACGGCGACGGTGACGCCCGAACCGGTCGTCTTGTCCCAGGCGGTCGGCACGTTCATGCCGCCGGTGGGCTCGAAGAGGTCCCACTGCTTGGCGTAGTCGGTGTCGTCGGGGGTGACCGCCATGGCGTACGCGCGGATGTCCGGCTCCACGGAGGCGACCTGCGGGTCGGCGCGGAACGCGTCCATGACCTCGGCGACGTCCTGCTTGGAGGCGGAACCGCCCAGGTCGACCAGGGCCGCGCCGCCGGCCAGGCGGCGCTCGAAGGAGAGCTTCTCGCCGGTCTTGGCGGCCTTGTCGGCCGTGTCGCTCTTGGCGGCGGTGTTGGAACCCGCCTCGGCGGACGAGGACTTGTAGGTCACGATGACCTTGTCGACCGGGGCGCTGGGCAGCGCGGCCATCGACTGGGAGGCCGGGACGGGCTTCGGGGTGGCAGCGGCCGGGACGGCGGCGAACGCCCCGGTGGTGGTGGCAGCGGCGCCGAGGATCGCGGCGCTCGCGACGACCACGGATATGACTCTCCGCCTGGAACCGTTCAAGGTGTGGCCCTTTCGAGTACGACGTGAGTGGAGCAGTGGCGGCGGCGCGGGATCCGCGGGGCGAAGTGGGGTCGCGTCCGTCGTCTCCCTGGGCGTGGGGGCCCGTGCGCCGCCACCGACGCGACGGCCCGGGTCAAGGCCGTCCCCGGTGGACATCACTGAGCCCTTCTCATGCACCTGACAGGTGGAGAGGGGTGGAGGGGATCCGCCGGTGCGGCAGACAGTAGGGAAATCCGAGGTGAACCCGATACGGGGAAAACCCTTGTCACCCCTCGGGGGAGGGAGGGGGAGGGGTGGGGAAACCGCCCCATGAGAAAAGGGGACCCACGAGGTTTACGACGCGAGGGCGCCGGAGGAGGGGGGAAGGGGCCGGGCTCGTGGGGCAGGCCCGAGGGACCGCCGGGCGCGGGGCCGGCCGAGCAGCGGCCGATACGGCGCGGATCGGGTGGGCCTGGGGGCGGCCGAAGCGTGCTCGGGGTCGGGGAAGGCCCGGGGGGAGTCCGGAGTGCGGCCGAGGCTGGGACGGCCGTGGAGCCCGGGGCGCCGTCAGAGCTGGGGGAGTCCGGAGTGTGTTCGAGGCTGGGGTGGCCGGGTGAGCCCGGGGCGCGGTCGGGGCTGGGGGAGTCCGGAGTGTGTTCGAGGCTGGGGTGGCCGGGTGAGCCCGGGGCGCGGTCGGGGCTGGGGGAGTCCGGAGCGCTTTGGGGCTGGGGGTGGCCGCGGAGGGGCGTCGGCGGGTGGTGTGTCGGGGTGGACCGGTGGCGGGGCGGGGTGGGGGCGTTAGGCTGCCGCCCACCCCGCCTTCGGGTCAGCCGAGTTCGAGGGTGGTGACTCCGAAGACGCGGTCCGTCGCGATCGGGCGGATCGGTCCGGTGTACATCCGGGCCGTCTCGAAGGTCGGCTCCAGGCCCCGTTCCTCGGCGAGCCGGGCAGCGGCCGGGTTGGCCTCCGGCATGTCGACGGCGATCCGCTCCGACCCGAACGCGCGGGCCTCCGCGGCGAGCGCGTCCAGGACGGCCGCCGCGTCGGCGGGGGTGTCGGCGAAGAGCGGCCCGACGCGGGCCTCCTGCTCGGCCGGCCGGACCACGCCGTAGCCGGTGACCCGCCCGTCGGTCAGCCGGACCAGCGCGCGGTGGCCGGGAGTCGCGAGCCAGGACGTCAGGAAGCGCGGACGCTCGGCGGGGTGACAGCCGGCGTCGTACGCGGCGAGGGCGGCCTGATCCACCCGTTCCGCGGGCACCACCCCGGCCACCGCTCCTCCGGTCACCGGGACTTCTCCGACGAAACGGGCGGTGCGGTAGGCCGGCGCGAACCCGGACCTGCGGTAGTTGTCCTGCTGCGCCGGCACCCCGTCGAGCCCCACGGTCCGCTCGCCCGCGTGCGCGAGCGCCGCCCGCCAGGTCGCGAGACCGTGGCCGAGACCGCGCTGGTCGGGGCGGACGAGATAGAACCCCAGGAAGGAATACGCGTCGCCGTAGTTGACGACCGAGATCGCCGAGACCGGCTCCCCGTCGAGCCGCCCCAGGAAGAAGCCCTCGGGGTCCTGCGCGAAGAACGCCGGGGCGTCCGAGACGCCGGGGTTCCACCCCTCGTCGGCCGCCCAGTCGCGCACCAGCGCCCAGTCCTGGAGGGAGGCACGGGTGATCTGCAGGGTCATGGGGGTCCCTTCGGCGGATGACGGATGACGGATGACGGATGACGGAGGGGAGATCAGGGGCGACGGGCGACGGATCGCGGCACGCGCGGGAGGCGGGGAGCCGCCGAGCATAGCGGCGGCGCCCCGCCCCCATGACGTGGCGCCGTCGCTTTCCGGCCGACCTCGGAGGGCCGTCCGCCGCCCCGTACCGGCGGCCCCTTCTCCGGCGAGCCGGCCGTCACCCCACCAGCCGCAGCGCCGTCTCCGCGATCCCCACCCGTACGGACTGACCCCAGGTCAGCTCCAGGGCGTCGGACTCCATCCCGTCGCCGAACGCCACCAGCCGGTCCGACTCGACCGTGAGCCGGAGCGCGTCCCCGGCCCCGAGCAGGCCCTCCACGCGGCCGGTGCCGGAGGCCGGCGAGGGCCAGGCCTCGCGGACCGACCAGGCGAGCCGCGGGGCCGTCGGCGCGGGCAGCGGGACGGCGCTGGAGCGCTGGTGCCAGAGCGAGCGCAGCCAGCCGGTCGCGCCCGTGCCGGTGCCGACGAGGACGCCCGAGGAAGCCTGCCGCTCCGCCGGCCCCGACGGTGCCTGGAGGGTGTAGCGGGCGGTCTGGTGGCCGGGCGCGCCGACGTAGACCTCGTTGAGCGCGAGCAGTCTCTGCCCGTCGTCGGTGACGGCCTCGGCCATGGTGAGGCTGTCCACCGCCGTCCGCACCCCCGTGGCGGACGGCAGCAGCCGGTGGGCGTCGGCCGGCCGGTGGCGGACCAGGACGCCCGGGTTGCGCCCCGGTTCGACGTCGATGCCGACGACCGCCTGACCCGTCAGGTACTTGGCCGCGTTGGCCACCAGGCCGTCCTGGCCGACCACCACGACCACGTCCTCGGGGCCGAAGAGGAAACGGTCCAGGTCGGCCCGCTCGACCTGGGCCCGCCGCCACCGCAGCGGCACCGCGGCCGCCACCTCGGCGAGCGCCCGCGCGGACCGCTCGTGGCGCTCCCGGACCTCGTCGGCCGAACGCCCCCGCGCGGCCAGGAAGAACGCGGCCTGCCCGTGCGTCCCGTGCCGGGCGAGCAGTTCCTGGTACTCGGTCGTGCGGTGGACGAGCACCGCGCGCGGGGCCAGGCTCACGAGCCCGTACCGCCGCCCAGCCGCGCGAGCAGCCCGGTGAGGACGTCCGGCGAGAGGGTGAGGTGCTCGATCCTCGGCAACTGCTCGGCCGCCCGGGTCGCGGCGAGGGCGTGCAGCGTCGCCGCCGGCACGTCCGCGTGCGCCCGCAGCCAGGCGGTCTGCGCCTCGGCGCGCGCAGCGCCGACCTCGCGTGCCGCCTCCGCCTCCGCGCGCGCCAGCCGTACCGTGCGCGTGGCCTCGGCCTCGGCCCGTACGGCGTCGGCGGCGGCACTCTCCTCGGCCTCGCGCCGGGCGTTGATGCCCCGCTGGTCGACGAGCCGTTCCTCCTGCCGGGCCAGCTCGATCTTGCTGGCCAGCTCGTTCTCGGCGATGGCGCGTTCGCGTTCCACCGCGACCGCCCGCCGCTCGTACGTGGCCCGGTCGGCCTCCTGCTGGATCTGTTCGCGGGCCGGGGTGCGCAGGGCCCGCTCGACCTCGGGCTCGGGGCGCAGCGCCACCACCCGTACGGCCACCACCTCGATGCCCGTGTCCGGCAGGCGTGGTTCGGCGGCGAGACCGGCCGCCATCCGGTCCCGTACGGCCGCGACCCCGTCGACGAGAGCTTCGGCCAACGGGATGCGGGCCAGCACGTCGAGGGCGTGCTGCTGGGCGCTCTCGGTGAGGAGACCGGCGATCTGCTCCAGCGGGGTGCCGCGCCAGACCCCGGTGTCGGGGTCGACGGAGAAGTCGAGCCGGGTGGCGGCGGCGCCGGGGTCGGCGATCCGGTAGGTGACGGTGGACTGGACGCTCACGTCCTGGAAGTCGGCGGTGCGGGCGTGGAAGGCCATCGCCAGCTCGCGGTCGTCGACGGGCACCTCGGAGAGGGCGGCGGACAGGGCCCGGAACCAGAAGCTGAGCCCGGCGCCGTCGTGGACGATCCGGCCGCCGCGGTGGTAGCGGATGTGGGCGGTGGGCGCGGAGCGCAGATGGCGCCAGCCGGCCCGCCGGGTGATGTCGGCCATGTGGGACCTCCCCTTGTCGTCAGGATGACGATAGGAGGGGATTCCGGTTGTCGTCAAGATGACGAGATGGAGAGGTGGGAGGGGTGGGGCGTGAGGGGTGGTGGGGGTGGGGATGGAGGTCGGGGTGCCGGCTCAGGTGAGCCTGCACCCCGGCGGAAGCCGCCAGGCGGCGGGCTCAGCGCGCGGGCTCGGGCACGGGAGGCACGACGGTCAGGGGAGCGGGACCGGGACCGGGAACGGTGAGGGGCAGGGGCAGGCCCGACAGGAGGCCGGCCGACGGTGCCTCGGCCGACGGTCCGGGCTCGATGCCCGTGGCGCGCCCGGCCGGTTCCGGGATGCCGTCGAGCAGGGTCCCGCGCGCGGGCTCCGGGATGCCGTCGAGCAGGTTCTCGCGCGCGGGCTCCGGTCCGGCCGCGGTGTCCTCCGTTCCCAGGCCGGTCGTCAGCAGGACCACTCCTCGGGCCGCCACCAGGGAGGCGACGGCAGCGACCGCCCAGCCCCAGGCGCCCGCGCGGAAGGTCTCGCCGAGTAGCGCCACGCCGATGACGGCGGCGGCGGCCGGGTTGGAGAGGTTGACGACGGCGAGCGGCGCGGCGAGCCCGCCCCGGTAGGCGGCCTGGGAGAGCAGCAGCCCGCCCACCGCGAAGGTCGCGATCAGCACGGCGAGCAGCGCGGTCTGCCACCACCCGGTCGGGCCGCCGGGCAGGTCGCGGGCGAGCGCCGTGGTCAGGGTCTGGGTCAGCGCCGAGCCGACCCCGGAGGCCATGCCGGACGCGGTGGCGTGGCCGAGCCCGCGCCCCCGGGAGGCGGTCCCCGCGCGGGCGCGCGAGCGGGAGGCGAGCAGTCCGATGAGGAACAGCGTGGCCACCGTGACGATCAGGGCCTCGCGCAGGTCCAGGGCCTCGCCGGGGGCGGCGGGTCCGGTGACCGCCACCAGGCCCACCAGGCCCACCAGGGTCCACAGCGCGCCGCGCCACTCGGCGCGGGTGACCCGCCGGCGCGCGCCGTACGCGCCGATCGGCAGGGCCGCGACCAGGGTCAGCGCGCCCAGCGGCTGGACGAGGGTGAGCGGCCCGTAGTGCAGGGCGGCCACGTGGGCGAGGGCGCCGGCGGCGTTCAGGCCGACCGCCCACCACCACTGGGGGCGGGCGAGCAGCCGGCGCAGCGCCCCGGGACCGCCGGCGGAGGCGGAGGCGAGCCGTGACTGGGCGACGGCGGCCAGGGCGTACCCGGCGGCCGACACGAGGGAGAGGAGGATCGCGACGGCGGTCCCGGTGGCGGGGCTCATCGCAGCGCTCCGACGGTGGCAGGGGTGGGGGCGGGGGCGGGTGGCGCGAGGGCGCCGGCTCCGGTCGTCCGGTCCGCGGCGGGCACGACGAGCAGGGCGAGCCCGAGCAGGACGGCGGCGGCGAGCGCGTCGGACCAGTAGTGGTTGGCGGTGCCGACGACGACCAGCAGCGTGAGCAGCGGGTGCAGCAGCCACAGGAAGCGCCAGCGCGAGGAGGTCGCGGCGATCAGCCCGATCGCGACCATCAGGGCCCAGCCGAAGTGCAGGGAGGGCATGGCGGCGAACTGGTTCGCCATCGAGTCGGTCTCGGGCGTCGCGCCGTACACGGAGGGTCCGTACACCTGGGCGGTGTCGATCAGACCGGTCGCGGCGAGCATCCGCGGCGGCGCCAGCGGCAGGAGCAGGTGCAGGGCGAGCGCGGCGCCGGTCAGCAGCGCGAGGACCCGGCGCGACCAGACGTAGTGCGCGGGCCGGCGCCAGTAGAGCCAGGCCAGGAAGGCGAGGGTCGCGGGGAAGTGCACGGCCGCGTAGTACGTGTTGGCGGCCCGGATCAGGCCCTCGCCGTGCAGGAGCAGCTGCTGGATCGTTCCCTCGTCCGGGAGGTGCAGGGCCCGCTCGAAGTCCCACACGCGGTCGGCGTTGTGGAAGGCGCGGGTCTCGTGTCCGTTGGCGAAGAGCCGGCCGAACTTGTAGACGAGGAAGAGCGCCGTCACGAGCAGCAGCTCACGCACGAGGGGCGGTCTGGGGGTAGCCGCCATCCCCGGTCCTGCAGGACGTGATGTCCGTATCCCGCGTATCCCGGCAGCCATGGGTCGGCCCCTTTTTCCGTCAATTCGGACAGCAAACGGAGGAACTCTAGATCCGAATTCATCGAGACGCAAGCGTCTCGATACGTTTGCGTCTCGATTGTGCACCCCCTACTCTCGTATGTGCAGAGACAGCTGTCCGCTGGGTACGGGGTGTCCGGGAGGAAATCGATGTCCACGCAGGCCGCGACCGCCGCCGCGAAGCGCGGCAAGCTCACCCCCGAGCGGGAGACGGAGCTGTACGAGGCCGTGATCTGCCTGCTCCGTGAGGGCGGCTACGACTCGGTCACCATGGAGGGCGTCGCGGCCCGCACCAAGTGCGGCAAGGCCACGCTCTACCGTCAGTGGGGCACCAAACCCCGCCTCGTCACCGCCGCCCTCGACAAGCGCCGCTGCGCCGTCTTCACCGGCATCGACACCGGCTCCCTCGTGGGCGACCTGCGCGCCGCCGCCGGCGTCGCCGCCTCCAGCCGCGACCGGGACGCTGAGCTGATGGAAGCCGTCAGCCAGGCGTACATCCAGCACCCCGACCTGCGCGCGGCGCTGCGCGAGACCGTCATCGCCCCCGAGGTCGCGGCCCTCGACGCGATGCTGCGGCGCGCCGTCGAACGCGGCGAGATCGACGCCGGCAATCCCGCCATCGGCTTCGTCGCCCCCAGCTTCCTCGGCATGCTCCGCATCGAGCGCCTCTTCGAGGACCGCTTCGCCGACCCGGACACCCTGCGCACCTTCGTGGACGCCGTCCTGCTGCCCGCCCTGCGCGTACGGGACACGACGGCCACCGACACCCCGCACACCCCTTAGGCCCCGCGCACCCCTTAGGCCCCGCGCACCCCTTAGGCCCCGCGCACCCCGCCAGGTCTCGCGCACCCCCAGGCCCCGCGCATCCCCAGGCCCCGCACACCCCTTAGGCCCCCGCACCCCCCAGGCCCCGCCCCCCCCAGGGCCTCGCACACCCCTCAGGGCCTCGCACACCCCCCAGGGCCCCGCACACCCTCCAGGCCCCGCGCACCCCCGAGATGTGAACCGCCCACCCCTCCGGCACCCTGATCCCATGCCCGAGCCCACGCCCCCGACCTCCCCGACCTCCCCGGCCTCCCCCGCCTCCCCCTCCGGAGTCCGCGTGCGGCGGATCTACGAGCCGCCCGAGCCGGACGACGGACTGCGGGTGCTCGTCGACCGTCTCTGGCCCCGCGGCCTGGCCAAGGCCGACGCCCACATCGACGAGTGGCCCAAGGCCCTGACCCCCTCCACCGAACTGCGCCGCTGGTACCACGGCCCGGACGGGGCCTTCGAGGAGTTCCGCCGCCGCTACGAGCGGGAACTCGCCGAACCGCCCGCCGCCGAGGCCCTGGCGTCCCTGCGCGCCCGCGTGGCCGAGGGCCCGGTGACCCTGCTGACGGCGGCGAAGGACCCGGCGGTGAGCCATACGGCGGTGCTGACCGAGGTGTTGGGGCAGAGCGGGACCTGAACCGCGACCGGCGGGCCGGGACGCCGTCACGGGCGGGGCCCTTTCAGGCCGCCCGGGCTCCCGCCCCCTGTTCACCGGCCGGCACCCTCGGCACCATGGGCGGCGGGACCCGGCGCGGCGGCGCACTGCCCCGTCCCTCTCGGCGCTCGCGAGGAGGCACCCCGTGGACCCGGACCAGGCCCGACGGCAACGGCACACCGTGCTCGACGCGCTCCAGCGCGACCCGTACCCCCTCTACGCCCGTGCCCGCCGCGCGGAGGGCCTGACCTTCGTCCCCGCCCTCGACGCCTGGCTGGTGGCGCGCGACGCCGACATCCGCGAGGTGCTCCTGCGCCCGGAGGACTTCTCCTCCGCGCAGGCCCTGCGCCCGGACGTCCTGCCCGGCCCCGCCGCGCTCGCCGTCCTCGCGCGGGGCTTC
Organism: Streptomyces sp. NPDC093111; assembly: GCF_040683955.1. Classification (NCBI taxonomy): domain Bacteria; kingdom Bacillati; phylum Actinomycetota; class Actinomycetes; order Kitasatosporales; family Streptomycetaceae; genus Streptomyces; species Streptomyces sp. NPDC093111. The sequence continues at coordinate 45,295 of NZ_JBFBNW010000015.1, forward strand.
GCGGCCCGGCCGACCGTCGTCTCCACGGACGGCCCGGCCCACAGCCGCCACCGGGCCCCGCTCGACAGCGGCCTGTCGGCCACCCGTACCGCCGCCCTCACCCCGTACGTCCGCCGGCAGGCGGAGAGCCTGGCGGACGCCTTCGCCGACACGCTCGCCGCGCGGGGCCGGGCCGACCTCATGGCGCACTACGCGGGCCGCCTGCCCGGCGCCGTCGTCGGCCGGCTGCTCGGCCTCGACCCGGCCGACGTGCCCGCGGCCGTCCACGGCTCGTACAGCGCCGAACGCCTCCTGTTCCGCCCCCTGTCCGAGGAGGAACAGATCGAGGCCGCCGAGGACGTCCTCGCCCTCCAGCGGCTCCTCGACCGCTACGCCCGCGACCGGCGGGCACGGCCCCGGGACGACCTGATCAGCACCATGGTCGGCGCGCTCGCCCCCGACGCGGGACCGGGCCGGGGACCGCGAGACCTCACCGGCGACCAGCGCTGCGAGCTGGTCGCCGACCTCCAGAACCTGCTGATAGCCGGCCACCTCACCACCACCGCCCTGATCGGCGGGACGGTACTGCACCTGCTGCGCCACCCCGACCAGTGGCGGCTGCTGTGCCACAGGCCGGAACTGATACCCGCCGCCGTCGAGGAAGCGGCCCGCTACGACCCGGCCGTCCAGGGCTTCCGCCGCACGACCACCCGCCCCGTCGTCCTCGCCGGCACCGAACTGCCCGCCGGGGCGACCCTCTTCCTCGCGTACGGTTCGGGCAACCGCGACCCGGCCCGGCACCGCGACCCCGACGTCTTCGACATCACCCGCCCCCGGCCACACGCCAGCCACCTGGCCTTCGGCCACGGCCGGCACGGCTGCCCGGGCTCCCGGCTCGCGCGCGTCCAACTGCGCACCACCCTGGAGGTGTTGACCGCCCGCCTCCCCGACCTCCGCCTCGCGAACGGACCCGCCCCGGTCATGCGCCCGACCCTCATCCACCGCTCGCCGGAGGAACTGCTCCTCACCCGCTGAGCAGCAGCCGCGGCGCCTCCGCCGCCGCGTCCGGCACGGCGGCGCCGGCCGTCTCCACCCGGGCGGCCAGCCCCCGCGCCCACGCCACCACCCCGGCGACATCGACCCCGTACGTCGCGGCCCCGGGCCCCGCCGCGTACCCGGCGACCCGCTCCGCCCCCCGCCGCAGCAGCCGCGCACCCCCCGGCGCGTTCCCGCGCGCCGCGTGCGTGAGGCCCACGGCCAGCTGGGCGAGCCCCTGCCACAGGTCGCGCTCCCGCCCGGGCCCCGACTTCCAGGCGTCCTCGAACACCTCGTGCGCGTGGAACGGCATCCCCGCGTCCAGCAGGCGCTGCGCCTCCCGCACCGTCTCGCCCGGCGCCCGCACCAGCCCCTCAGGCTGCCGCGGCACCCCCTCGGCCCCGTACGGCAACGGCCGCCCGAGCCCGTCCCTCGGCCGCGCACTCCGCGCCCGCCCGTCCCGGTCCCGATCCCTGTCCATCCCCCCATTGTCCGCCGCCCCACCCGGTGACACCCCGTGTGGTGATCCACCCCGTGAAGTGAGGTAATGTTCTCTTGCACGCAGCCGCCGGGGACACACCGGAGGCAGACGGGCACCGGGACGTGGCGCAGCTTGGTAGCGCACTTGACTGGGGGTCAAGGGGTCGCAGGTTCAAATCCTGTCGTCCCGACTCGAAAGAGTCGTCGGTCAGAGGCCGTTTCAGAGTGATCTGAAGCGGCCTCTGACCGTTTTCGCGAGCAGGTGCGGCGGCCAGCCGTGAACGCGCGAGCGGCCCGTCGCGGCCCTTCCTCAGAGCGACGCCTCCGACGCCTCCGGGGCCTCCAGCTTGATGCCGACGCGGTGGACCGTGTGCAGATACCGGGGCCGGGCCGCCGATTCCCCCAGCTTCCGGCGCAGCCAGCAGAGATGGACGTCCACGGTGTGCTCACCGCGGTACGTCTGCAACCAGACCCGCCGGAACAGTTCGTCGCGCGCCACGACGACCCCGGGGCGCCGTGCCAGGAACTCCAGGAGGTCGAACTCCTTGCGCTTCAGGTCGATCGGGGTGCCGTCGAGGGAGGCCCGGCGGCGCGGCGCGTCGACGACGAGCCCGCCCACCCGCACGACGTCGGAGGACAGGCCCCCGGTGCCGGCGGCCGCCCGGCGCAGCACCGTGGTCATCCTCGCGATGAGCTGCTCCAGGGAGAACGGCTTGACGAGGAGGTCGGCGGCCCGGTGGCCCCGTACCCGCGCCTTCTCGCGGTCGTCGTGCCGGGCCGTCATGACGACGACGGGGACCTCCGAGAAGGCGCGGAGCATCCCGAGCATCTCCAGGCCGTCGAGGTCGGGCAGGTCCCGGTCGAGCAGCACCAGGTCGAACGGCTCGTCCAGCACGGCGCGCAGGGCGCCCAGAGCCGTCCCGCGGTCCCGCACGCTGTACGCGGCCTCCGAGAGGCAGCCGCGCAGGGCGGAGCGGAAGGACGGGTCGCCCGCGACGAGAAGAACCTTTGCCATGCCGAGCACGCTACGGGACACATATGTCTCCCAATGTGTCGGGGTATGTGTCGCGCCGAGTGGGTGTTACGTGGCATATGCTGGCATGTTGGCCACGGGGCGGGGATGGCACGCCATGGGCGGGGTCGCGGGCCCGCCCGGTTAATGATCTTTAAGGCATCGGAAAGCCCGTGTTAATCCCTCCCGCACACGTCGGCGTCCTAGGATGACATGTGTCTCGGGCATCCCGGGCATCCCGGGTGTCTCGGGTGTCCCGGACGGCCCTGAAGGGCGGGAGGGTCGGCGGCGGTTCCGGTCCGCTACGGCGACGGGACGGCCGCGGTGTACAGGACGGAGGAGCCCTGCTTGGTGCGGTGCGCGTGCCCCTTGGCGACGAGGTTCTCCAGGGAGGTGCGCACGACGGTGGTCTGGATGCGCCGGTCGCGGTGCTGCTCGCTGAGGGTGGTCGTCACCTCGGAAGCGGAGCAGGGAGCGCTGCTCGCGGCGAGGTGATGGCGGATCAGCTCGACGAGCGTGACCTTTCCGGCTCCGGAACCCTTTCCGTCCTTTCCGCCCTTCCCGTTCTTCTGCCGGGGGAGCGGGCGGCCGGACGCCTGGGAACCGGCCTGGAGCGCCTGCTGAAGATTGAGCAGAACGCCGTGGTCGTGCATCAGCCCGTCGAGCTCGGCCGTCAGGCGCGCCAGTTCGGCGCGGATGCGTTCCTGTTCCGCCACATTGTGTTCGAGATCGTCGGCGACCTTGCTGCTGTACGCGGACGTGAGTTCCGTTTCTCCCGGCATGTTTCTCTCTTCGTCGAATGGAGTCGGAGGCGTGTGGCACCGCCTCGTCGCTTTTCCGTTATCGCCTTCCGCTTTTCCGCTTGTCCGGAGAAGGCCCACGTCAGTGGTGCCGCGCGGCGGCGAACCCGCCCCGGGCCCTTCCGGGCCTCGTTGCCCGCGGCCCGTCGCCCATAGCCCACTGCGTAAGCCGACGACCACTGTAAGGCATCGCTTTCACATGTCCGGATTTCGTCCCTCGGCATGCCATGACGGCACTCCTATTGGTCGTGCGGCCAATTTGGGACTAAGAAATTGCGAGGTAAACGAAGATGGCGACGGATGTCTCCGCCGGGGCCGCCGAGTCGCCTGTGGCGCAGGCCGGGCGCGCTCGGACATATGCCTCCCCGGAGACGCGTGGCCGTGACATCGACGGTGCTGACCGATGTGCGCCTTAAGCGAGTCATAAGTCTGGGCATAAAGACATATGAGGCCACTCCTCCTGTGTTTCGATGTGCCGGTGGCGCAGGGCACATGACCGGCGGTGGACACGCGACGGCTCGGCTCGGCCGGAGTCCATGGGCGGCCCGACAGGCAGGAAGAAATCAGCGGTGAACTTCGAGAACAGCCATGCGGTGCTCTCCTCCGAGAGGCCGGCGCCTCGCGGGCAGGTCCTGGACCTCCTCCCGGACGCCGTGCTGATCGTCGACGACAACGGAACCGTGGTCAGGGCCAACCTGGCCGCGGCCGCCCTGCTCGGGCACGAACGACACACCGTCGAGGGGCGGGGCGTACTGGATTTCCTGCCGTCCTTCGACTGGAACCTGACCCGCCTTCCGGCGGCCACCGAGCCCTCCGGAACCCCGCACGGGGCCCGGCTCCGGACGACCGCCCTGGCGGCCGGCGGCCGGAGCTTCGCCGCCGAGATCGGCACCGCACGGCTGGACCGGCACGCGGTCCACGAGGGCCTCCCCTACGGTTCCTCCCTGGTCGTCTCCCTGAGGGACATGACGCCGGACGAGGACGCCCGGGCGACGCTGGCGCGCTCCCTCCTCCAGGCCGAGGCCGTGCTCCGTACCGCCGACGAGGCGCTGATCGGGACCGACGCGGAGGGGAGGATCGACCTGGTCAACCCCGCGGCGGCCCGTCTGCTCGGCGGAAAGGCGTCCGAACTCGGCGGACGTGAGCTCCTCGCCCTGCTCACCTCCCTCGGGTACGACGGCGAGCCCATGGACGACGAGGACGCCCCGCTGGCCCGGGCGTTGCGGACCGGGCGCGCGAGCAGGATCCCCGCGCAGGAGCTGAGGACCGGCGACGGCACCCGCCTGACGGCGGACGTCTCCGTCCGCCCCGTCACCCAGGAGGGCCGGAACGTCGGCGCCGTCGTCGCGCTGACCGACCGCGGCCCCTACGAGAAGCTCGCCGACGAGTACGTCGCCGCGCAGATCCGCTGCGGCGACCACAAGGCGGAGCTCGAACAGCAGCGGAAGCGCACCGACCGGGCCGTGGACCGCACCCGCGAGCTCACCGAGTTCCTCGCCGGACCGGTGATGGGGGCGCTGCACCACCTCCACGCCGAGATGGGCCGGCTCGCCGACGACGGCTCCCGCCCGCTGTGGCCCGAGGCGACCGTCAGCCTCGAAGCCCTGGTCGCCGACGTGCGCATGACGATGGCCCTCGTGGACACCCGGTCCCGGCCGCACCCCCACGACAGCGCACCGGCCGGACCGCGGCGGCGCACGGTGCCCATCGACGACGTCGTGCAGGCGGGAGTGCGGGCCGCCGCGGCTCTCGCGGGACCGAACCGTGTACAGGTCTCCGTCCACGCGCCGAGGTTCTTCGTCCACGTGGACCCCGACGACATGACGACCGCCGTCGGCCGGCTGATAGCCGACGTCGTGCACGGTGATGCCGTCCACGCCGACGCCGTCCACGCCGATGTCGATGTCGATGCCGTCCACGCCGACGGCGAACCGGCCGACCCCGGCCCGCACCACGTGTTCGTCGCGGCGCTCCACCAGCGCGGTCTCCTGCGCATCGAGGTGCGCGGCCCCTACAACGGCGGCGCGCGGGAGCACTTCGACATCGTCCAGGGCATCGCCACCGCCCACGGCGGAACGCTCCGCACGCACCGGGCGCCGGGCGTCAGCGGCAGCACCTACGTCCTGGAACTGCCCTCGGCCGTCCACGACGAGGGCGTGGCCGGTGCCGACGGGACGCCCGCGGACGCGCTCCGGCCCACGGGACGGCACCGCTCCCTGACGGCGTAGCCGCTGCGGGGGAGCCGGAAGGAGTGGGGAAGGAGCGGAGAAGGGGCGGAGGGGGGCGGAGAAGGTGCACGGCGCGGACGACCGGACGGGGGAGACCGGACCATCCGCGCCGTGCGGAGTGCGTGCGGGTGGGCCCTTGTCCACTGGCGGGGGCCGGACAGGGCGGAGGTGTTCCAGGGAGACCGGAAGACCTCTCGCACGCAAGAGAAGTATGGCATAGGGGTTCTTCTGATGTGGCATGCACAGCAAGGGGATTGGTGTTTTCTCATGCCATGAACGGGTGGCCTTCCCGCTGTCTCATCCCCGCCTGATCTCGACCTCAAGTGTCCCTTAAGGATCACCTGCCGACGCCCCTGTGCCTCGTATATGGCATCAACGAATGGTTGGGTTCCAGCAGCTCGCCGCATCACCGTCGGGCCTCCCCCTCGGCACCGCGCAGGTTCGGGCGTCCCGGCCGTCCCGGCATCGCACGGACCCCTGCCGGCTCCCAGGCCCGGAAAGGAAACGTCGCCATGGTCCCGCCCCTCTCCCGAGACACCGCTCGCCTCTCCGCCCTCCTCGACGCCCTCCCGGACGGCCTCGTGCTCGTCGATCGCGACGGCACGGTCGTCCACGCCAACACGATCGCCCTCGGCATGTTCGAGACGCCCGGCACCCCGCTCGTCGGGTGCCGGCTGCTCGACCTCCTGCCGTCCTTCGCGCCGCGGCCGCTCCCCGGCCTGGCGCTTGGCCCGGATCCGGCGGGCGAGCGGGGCCGCACCCAGCCGACGCGGACGACCGCGCGCCGCACCGACGGCGCCGAGTTCCCGGTGGAGGTGACCGGCACCGTCCTGGAGGACGGGCGCGAGGCCCACGACTCGTACGGCGGCCACTCCGGCGGCGAGCTGCTCATGCTGGTCGTCCGGGACCTCGCCGCCACCCTCGACACCGAGGCCGAACTCGCCCGCTGCCGACGCCAGACCGAGATGATCCTGCGCGCCGCGGCCGAGGGCGTCGTCGGCACCGACACCGACGGGCGCGTCGTCCTCGTCAACCCGGCCGTCGGGGAGATCCTCGGCTACCGCGCCGCCGAACTCGACGGCGCCGAGCTGCACCCGCTGATCCTCGCGAGGCGAGCCGACGGCACCCCCTTCCCGTACGCCGAGTCGCCGCTCGCGGACACCCTCAGGTCCGGCCGCAAGCACCGCGTCCGCGGCCAGGTGCTCTGGTCGAAGGCCGGCGAACCGGTGCTGGTCGACCTGACCACCGCGCCGGTACGGGACGGGGACCAGCTCGTCGGCGCCGTCATGACCTTCACCGACCGCAGGCCCTACGAGGAGCTGATCGCGCGGCACGCGGCGGAGCGCGAGGAACTGCTGGAGCGGTACGCGACCCTCGCCGCCCGCCACGCCGAACTGACCGCCGCACTCGCCGAGTTCCGCCCGGACCGCCCGGACCGCCCGGACCGCCCGGACGGCCCGGACCTCTCCGACCTCTCCCACGGGTCCCACCGATCCGGCCGATCCGACCGCTCCGACCGACCCGCCACGAGCGCCCCGGAGGCCCGGCGGCGGGAAGTGGTGGCGGTCGCCGTCACCCGGCACCCCACCACACTCGGCACCCTCGTGACCGCGGCCATCGACAAGGCGTCCGCGCTCACCGGCGCGCACGGGACGCGGTTCGCCGTGCATGCCCCGCCCGTCGTCGTCGCACTCGATCCCGGGCGCGCGGCGACCGCCCTGGCCCACCTGATCGCCGACGCCTCCGGAGTCACCTCCGCGGGTTCGGCCCGCCCGCACGTCCAAGCCGTGCCCCAGGCCGACCACACCGTCGTCATCACGGCGGGGCTGCGCGGCGACCACCTGCGCATCGAGATCTCCGGCCCCCGCGCCGTCAACGACCCCGCCCACGTGCTCGTCGCGCGCCGGATCATCGACGCCCACGGCGGAGACCTCACCACGCACGAGCACCCGCAGGGTCGCGCCCTCAGCCACGTCGTCCGGATCCCCGTCGCCCCCACGCCCCCTCCGGCACCCGCCGTCCCGTACCTCGCGCACTCCCGTCCCCCGCAGGCCGACCGGGCCCCGGTCGGCGGCTCCTGGATCATCGGCGCGGCGGTCGACGCGCACCGCGACCGGAAGGCCGCCCGCTCCCGCCCGTACGCCCTCTCCGCCGAGCCCGCCCCGCCCGTCCGGTACGGGGGCGAGGAAGCCGCACAGCAGCGCATCGTCCATCTCCTCGCCAGGCTCAGGAGTCACTCCGCCTGACCGGTGTCCCGGAGTTCGGGGGCGGGAACGCCCCCCGACCGTCCACAGGCCCACCGGTTCGCGTCAACTCCAGCGAACCACGGTTGATTTGAACCATGGCGCCCGTATCTTCTAGGGATCCGCAGCTCTGTTCACGGTCAGCCCAGGAGGTCCGATTGCTGCCCAGACGCGTCCACGCCCGTGCCCGAGCGCTGCGCCGCTCCCACGTGCTCATCGCCTTCGGTCTCGGCTCGCTGCTCGTCGGAGGCACCCCGTGGCTCGGCGTCGCCGCGGGGCCGGCCGGTCGGGGCCCGACGCCTCCGCCGACCCGCTTCAGCCAGCAGACCGCGCAGCAGTCGCCGCACCACGGCGTCGCCCCGGCGAACGCCATGGAGCCGATGGCCCCCGTCCTCGACCGGACCGGGTGGACGGCCACGGCGAGCGACGAGGAGACCGCCAAGGAGAACGGGCGCGCCGCCAACGTCCTCGACGGCAAGGCGGCCACCCTCTGGCACAGCAGGTGGTCCGGCACCCCGGCCCGGCTGCCGCACACCATCACGATCGACATGCACCGCACGACCGTGGTCTCGGCGCTCGTCTACCAGCCCCGCACCGACAACAAGGCCAACGGGCGCGTCGGCGAGTACAGCATCAGTGTGAGCACCGACGGCCGCGCCTGGGGCAGCCCGGTCGCCACCGGCACCCTCGCCGACGACGCCAGCGCCAAGACCCTCGGATTCGCCCCGCAGGGCGCCCGGTTCGTCCGGCTCACCGCCGCCACCGAGGCCGGCAAGCGCGGCCCGTGGACCTCCGCCGCCGAACTCAACCTGCTCGGCGACCCCGGCACCCCGGCGGCCACCGTCGACCTGCCGCGCACCGGCTGGACGGCCACGGCGAGCGACGAGGAGACCGCCAAGGAGAACGGGCGCGCGGCCAACGTCCTCGACGGCGACGCGGCCACCCTCTGGCACAGCAGGTGGTCCGGCACCCCGGCCCCGCTGCCGCACACCCTCACCATCGACACCCACCGCACGACCGCCGTCTCCGCCCTGGTCTACCAGCCCCGCAAGGACAGCCCCAACGGGCGCGCGGGCACGTACACCGTCACCACCAGCACCGACGGCACCACCTTCGGCGCGGCGGTCGCCTCGGGCACCTGGCGCGACGACGACACCGTCAAGACCGCCACGTTCACCCGCACCGTCAACGCCCGCTACCTGCGCCTCACCGTGACCCGCGAAGCCGGCAGCCGCGGACCCTGGGCCTCCGCCGCCGAGATACGCCTGAGCGGACCGGCGTCCCCGGGCGTCCACGGCTCCTGGAGCCGGGTCACCGGCTTCCCCCTGGTGCCGGTGGCCACGGCCGTCCTGCCCGGCGACAAACTCCTCGCCTGGTCGGCGTACGCGATCGACCGCTTCGGCGGCAGCAACGGCTACACCCAGACCGCGATCCTGGACCTCAAGACCGGCAAGGTCACCCAGCGCCGCATCGACAACACCGGCCACGACATGTTCTGCCCCGGCATCGCCATGCTCGCCGACGGCAGGGTCCTGGTCACCGGCGGCAGCAACGCCGACAAGGCGAGCATCTACGACCCGGCCACCGACACCTGGTCCTCGACGGCCAGCATGAACATCGCCCGCGGCTACCAGGCCATGACCCTGCTCTCCACCGGCGAGGCCTTCGTCCTCGGCGGATCCTGGAGCGGAACCGCCGGGGACAAGGCCGGCGAGGTCTGGTCCCCGGACACCCGCACCTGGCGCAAGCTGCCCGGCGTCTCCGCCGTCCCGGCGATGACCGCCGACCCCGCCGGCGCCTACCGCGCCGACAACCACATGTGGCTGTACGCCACCTCGGGTGGCAAGGTGCTCCAGCTGGGCCCGAGCAAGCGGATGAACTGGATCACGACCAGCGGGAACGGCACCCTCACCTCCGCCGGCACCCGGGCCGACAGCCCGGACGCCATGACCGGCAACGCCGTCGCGTACGACATCGGCAAACTGCTCACCCTGGGCGGCTCGCCCGGCTACCAGAACACGCCCGCCACCCGGCGCGCGTACACCGTGAGTGTCGACGGCACCCAGGTCCGGGCCGCCCGCACCGGCGACATGGACCACGCCCGCGCCTTCGGCAACAGCGTCGTCCTGCCCGACGGGAAGGTCGCCGTGTTCGGCGGGCAGGCGTTCCCCGTCCCGTTCAGCGACGCCACGTCCGTACTGACCCCCGAGCTGTGGGACCCGGCGACCGGACGCTTCACCCCGCTCGCCAGCATGGCGATCCCGCGCAACTACCACAGCGTGGCCAACCTGCTGCCCGACGGCCGGGTCTTCTCCGGCGGCGGCGGACTGTGCGGCGACTGCGCCACCAACCACTCCGACGGCGCCGTGTTCACCCCGCCGTACCTGCTCAACGCCGACGGGTCGGCCAAGCCGCGACCCGTCATCACCGGCGGCGTGCCGCCCCGGGCCGCCGCAGGCAGCACGCTCACCGTCGGCACAGAGGGGACGGTGTCCTCCTTCGTCCTGGTACGGGCCGCCGCGGCGACCCACTCCACGGACAACGACCAGCGGCGGGTCCCGTTGACCTCCACGGCCGCCGGCACCGGCACGTACACGGTGTCCATCCCGGCCGACAAGGGCGTGGTCCTGCCGGGCACCTACATGCTCTTCGCCCTGGACACCCACGGGGTGCCGAGCATCGCCCGCTTCATCACCGTCTCCTGACGGTACGGCGACGGCGTCCGCCCCCGGCCGGGTTCACCCCGCCGGGGCCGGGCGCCGCCGCCCCGTCACAGCTCCTTCTCCAGGAGCGTGAAGGACTTCGCCGCACCGCCGGGCTGCGGCTTGCGCTCCAGGTGGCCCACGACCCGGAATCCGGCCCGCCGGTAGTAGGCGCTCAGCGGCCCGTTGGTCGCCAGGCAGTCGAGGCGCACGTGGCTCCGTCCGGCCTCGGCCACCCGTGCCTCCGCGGCCTCCAGGAGGCGGCGGCCCGTTCCCGGCGCGGCGGTGTCCCGGTCCACCATGAGCCGGTGCACGTACCCGGCCACGGGCGGCTGGGGTCCCCAGGCGGCCTCGTCCGTCCACCACAGCTCCCAGGCACCGACGATCCGCCCCGCGTCCTCCGCGAGCCACACCTCGTCCCGGTCGATGACCCGGCGGAAGTGGTCCTCGTCGAGCTCCCCGGGCCGCCACTGCCCGGTGACGGCCGTGGTCGCCATCCAGCGGGCCGCGCCGTCGCGCAGGCGGACGAGGGTGGTCAGGTCGGCCTCGGTGGCCGGGCGTACGCGCAGATCACTCACGCGGGGATCCTCGCACGCCGGGTCAGGTGACCGGAGGGGTGGTCAGCCGGCGCAGGGCGGCGGGGGTGTGGCCGGTCCAGCGGTGCACCGCGCGGCGGAGGGCGCGGGCGTCGGCGTACCCGTTGCGTGCGGCGATCACGTCGATCGGCAGGTCCGTGGAACCGAGCAGCCGGGTGACGTCCGCACGGCGCATGGCCTCGATCTCCGCCGTCCAGGTCGTGCCGTGCTCGTCGAGGCGGCGCTGCAGGGTGCGGGGGCTGACACCCATGCGCGCCGCGGTCGCGGGAAGCGTCGCACCGTCGCCGCAGGCCGCGTCCTTGAGGGCGGTGCGGAACAGATCGAGCCAGCTGCGCAGGGGGATCGCCGCGGCGATGGTCAGTTCGGCGTGTCTGCGCAGCACGGTGGAAAGGCCCGGCTGGAAATGCGGCATCGGGCTCCGCAGGTCACCGGCCTGGAAGGTGATGGAGCTGACCGGGCGCTCGAAGTCGATGTTCCGGGTGCCGTACAGGGCGTGCAGGGCGTCATGGTGACGAGGCGCCTCCGTGGCGAGGGCGATCCGGACGGGAACCAGGTCCTTCCGCAGGGCCGCACTGAGCCGTTGGCGGATGAGAGCGAGCGCGTACGCGCGGATGGCCGAGGCGGCGGTGTAGCTCAGGTCGGCGGCGTTCACATGGCTGAGAGTGATCTCCCTGTCGTCCTCGCTCACGAACAAGGTCTCGCTGCCGGCGTCCGCGACGCCGGCGAGGAACTCCGCGGCGTCGCGGAGCCCTTCGATCGGGGTGGGCGCGGAGGTGAGGAGGTAGTCCCACACTCCGAGCTGCCCGAAGGCCGTCTGCCCCATCATCAGCTGGGTGACCTCGGTCCAGGGGGCCTTGGTGACCATCAGCTCCCAGAGGCGGATGTTCGTGGACGCCGGGGGCCGGTACTGGTCGCCTTCCAGGTGCTCGGGATCCATGCCCAGCAGGTGGGCGTAACGGTCCTTGGGGATGCCGAGCAGGTCAGCGGCCCTGGCGTTGATGCGGGTGAAGGCGGCGGACGTGGTCCCCGGATGCGTATGCGATGCCACGAGCGGTGACTGTATGGCAGTGGGGTGACCGCTTTTTCCCGGGGCCGGTCATTCGTCCGTGTGCGTGGCGCGAGGTGTCCCGTGCGTGGCGCGCTCGGACCTGTGCTGGTGATCCAGAGCCATCTAACGTCGCGTTCGGTGCCGGGGTGGTGACGCAGTGGAGCGGAGATTCGGCGGCTGGGCGCGACTGCTGTCGACAGCCGGCTCTCCGCCGTGTCCTTCCCCGGCACGTGACCTGAACACGCTTTCCCAGGGGAGGGAACACGTAGTGAGTGATCGTGTGGATCTGCCGGACAGATGGGGCGGGGGATCGAGGTGGCTGCGCCGGGGCGCGCTGCCCCGGATAGCCCTGTCCGTGGCGGGCTTGATGGCCTTCGAGACCGCGGTCGTCGTCGGCACGACCGGACAGGCGGTGGCACTCGCCTCGCGGGAGACCGCGGCCGAGCGGCCCGCGTACGCGACGGAGGCGGCGGATCTTCCGTCCGCCCGGGTCGCGGCCCGGCTTTCGGGCAAGCGGGTGGAGGCGAAGTCGGAGCGCACGGAGTCGACGACGACCTGGGTGAACCCCGACGGCACGGTGACGACGGACACCGCGTCCGGCCCGGTCCGCTTCCGTGACGGGGCGAACGGCCCGTGGCGCGACATCGACGTCGAGCTGACGAAGCGGGACGGCGTGGTCGCGGCCAAGTCGCACCCGCTGGGCCTGCGGCTCGGCGGGAAGACGCCGGCCGCGCAGGCGGCGAAGGTGCGCGCGTCGGGCGCGGCCGGCGAGCCCGGCACGGCGGAGGTCCCGCTGGTGACGCTGGCCGCCGGCGAGGGCCGTGAGCTGGGCCTGTCGTGGCGGGGGGTGCTGCCGGAGCCGACCCTGTCGGGGACGACGGCACGCTACGCCGACGCGCTGACGGCGACGGACCTGATCATCGAGTCGACGCGGACCGGCTTCGAGCAGTTCCTGGAGCTGAAGAATCGTTCCGCCGTGGCGGCGAACGGCTCGGTGACGCTGACCCTGAACGCGAAGGGCGTCAAGGCGCGGGCGAACGCGGACCGTTCGGTCACGTTCCTCGACAAGAAGACGGGCAAGCAGGTCGGCCTGCTCCCGGCGCCGGTGATGTGGGACGCGACGGTCGACGCGAAGTCGGGCGAGCACACCCGCCGCGCGGACGTGGGCCTCAAGGTCACCCAGCGCGGCAACCGGGTGGACCTGACGCTGACGCCGGACGCGAAGTTCCTGGCCGACCCGGCGACGAAGTACCCGGTCACCGTCGACCCCGCCGTGAACATCGGCGCCAGCTTCGACACGTTCGTGCAGCAGGGCTACACGACCGACATGTCGACGTCGACGGAGCTCAAGCTGGGCAACAACGGCGCGGGCCAGATCGCCCGCTCCTTCCTGCACTTCCCGATGGCGGGCATCTCGGGCAAGCAGATCCTGGGTGCCAAGCTCAACCTGTTCAACTCCCACTCCTGGTCCTGCACGCCGTCCAGCTGGGAGGTGTGGGACACCCCGCACGCCACGACCGCGAGCCGCTGGACCAACCAGCCCGGCTTCACCACCAAGTGGGCCACCTCGACGGCGACGAAGGGCTTCTCGTCCGCCTGCGCCGACGGCTGGGTCAGCCAGGACATCAAGAACCTCGCCGTCGCCTGGGCCGCCAACGGCAACAGCACCAACTCCTTGGGCCTCAAGGCCACCGCCGAGTCCGACCCGTACTCGTGGAAGCGGTTCAACTCCGGCAACGCGGCGACGAACACGCCGTACATCTCGGTCACGTACAACGCCGTCCCGGTCGCCGGGAACCCGATGACCGCCAGTCCCGGACGAGCGAACGCGGGCAAGAACTGGGTCACCACGACCACGCCCGACCTCTCCTACGCGGCGAGCGACGCGGAGACGTACTTCCTGCGGCAGAAGTGGGAGGTGTGGGAGGGCACCACCAACCTGGAGGTGTACGACACCGGCACCGGCGACCCGGTCCTGGGCAAGACGGTCTCCCACCAGGTCCCGGCGGGCCTGTTGGTCAACGGCAAGACCTACTGGTACAAGGGCCGCATCAACGACGGCACCGCCTGGTCGAACTGGACGCCGTCGGTGTACTTCACCGTCGACACCACCAAGCCCGCGGTGAGCACGGTCGGTTCGACGGACTTCCCGGCCAACACCTGGTCCGGGTCCCCGGACGCCAACGGCAACTTCTCCGGCTCGTTCACCTTCACCCCGCCCGCCACGGATGTGGCGTCCGTGGAGTACCGGCTGGACTCGGGTGCCTGGACGGTGGCCACGACGACCGGCGCCGCGGTGTCCAAGACGCTGACCTTCCCCACCGGCAAGCACACGGTGACGGTCCGCACCAAGGACCCGGCGGGCAACGCCTCGGCCGAGGCGTCGCACACCTTCTACGCGGGCTCCGGCGCGGCGCTGCTGACACCCGGCCAGGGCGAGCGCCCTGCCCGGCGCGTCGGCCTGTCGGCCGAGGGCCTGACGACCTACACCGGCGTCACCTACCAGTACCGGCGCGGTGAGACCGACGCGTGGAAGGCCGTGCCGGTGGCCGACGTCCGCCAGGGCTCGAACACGGTCCCCGGCTGGCCGGTGGCCGTGACCAACGGCAAGCCCGCGGCACTGACCTGGAACATCACCGACACCCTCGCCCAGGACGGCCCGATCGAGGTCCGCGCCGCCTTCACGGCCGGTGCCACCCAGGTCTACTCCCCGGCGAACGAGATCACGGTCGACCGCAACGCGGGCACGGCGCCCTCCGAGGACGCCGGACCGGGCTCGGTCAACCTCCTGACCGGCGACTACACCCTCTCGGCGTCCGACGCCTCGGCATTCGGACTGTCCGTGTCGCGTACGGCCTCCTCGCGGCGCCCGGACGCCCGGGTCGAGCAGCCTGACCAGGCGCCGATCTTCGGTCCCCAATGGATGTCGGGAACGACCGCGGAAGCGGTGATGTCCGACTGGGACCACCTGAAGGCGACGTCCGACAGCTCGGTGGCCGTGGTCGACGCGAGCGGCACGGAGATGGGCTTCACGGCGACCAGCAAGGGAGACTGGGCGCCCGAGCCCGGTGCGGAGAAGTGGACGCTGACGGGCTCGCTGACGGGCACGTTCACCCTGCGGGACACGACGGGTGTGGTCACCGTCTTCACCAAGCCCGACCAGGCGGCCACCAGCTGGCAGGTCGCCACGGTGGGGAAGGAGGGCGGTGCGACGTCCGTCGCCACGGTCGTCTCGGAGACGGTCACGGTGAACGGCAAGCCGCTGGCGAGGCCCAAGCGCATCGTCGCGCCCAACTCCGCGGCGGCCGCGACCACCTGCACGGCCACGCCGTCGACGCCCGGCTGCCGCATGCTGGAGTTCGGCTACGCCACGACCTCCACGGCGACCGGTAGCGCACTCGGTGACATCGCCGGCCAGGTGAAGGAGATCCGTCTGTGGTCGACGGAGCCCGGAGCCACCGCCGCGACGTCCAAGGTGGTCGCTGCCTACCGCTACGACGCCCAGAGCCGACTGCGCGAGCAGTGGAACCCCGCCCTCCCGACGAGCATGACGACGCGGTACTCCTACGACACCGCCGGCCGGGTCTCCACCATCGAGCCGGGATCCGCACTGCCGTGGAGCTTCGTCTACGGCAAGGCCGGCAACACCGCCACCGCCGGTGAGGGGATGCTCCTCAAGGTGTCGCGGCAGGGCCTGAAGCCGGGCACGGCCGATGTCGTGGAGGGCACGGCGACCAGCACCGTGGTCTACGACGTGCCACTGACGGGAGCAGCCGCTCCTTACAAGATGGGGGCCGCGGACGTCGGCGCGTGGGGCCAGACCGACCTCCCGACCGATGCGACCGCGTTCTTCCCGGCCGACGCGACTCCTCCGGGGAACGCGGGGTCGGCCCTCACCGCCGCCGACTACCGGCGCGCCGCGATCACCTACACGGACGCCTCGGGCCGAGAGGTGAACAGCGCCGCTCCCGGTGGGCACATCACCGCCACGGAATACGACGTGTACGGCAACGCCGTACGAGAGCTGACGGCCGGCAACCGGTCCTTGGCACTGGGCCTGACCGAGGCCGACAAGGGCCGGCTCGCTGAGCTGGGCATCGCCGGGCTCACGAGCGCGGACCGCGCCGAACTGCTGGCCACCACCACGGTGTACCAGGCATCCGGGACCCGTGAGGCGGAGCTCTACGGCCCGCTTCACCGCGTCACGCTCGCCGCGGACCTCACGGCCGACGGTGCCTCGTTCGCCGCCGGCACCGAGGTCGCCGCCCGCACTCACACCGTCACCACCTACGACGAGGGCCGACCGGCCGACGCGAAGGTGAGCAACCTTCCGACCTCGACCGTCACGGGCGCCCGTGTGTCCGGACTCACGGTCGACGCGGAGACCCGCACGTCGAAGACGGGCTACGACTGGACGCGCGGCCTGCCGACCAGCACGACGGAGGACGCCACAGGCAAGAAGGCCACGAGGACGACGTCCTACGACACGCAGGGCCGGGCCACCAAGACGACGCTGCCGAAGTCGGACGGAGCCGACGCGGGTGCCACGGTGAGCACCTACTGGTCCGCCACGGGCACCGGTCCGTGCGACGGCCGCCCGGAGTGGGCCGATCTGCTGTGCTCCACGGGCCCCGCGGGTGCGGTGACCGGCGGTGGGGACAACCCCGGCCAGCTGCCCGTCAAGTCCTTCGAGTACGACTGGTGGGGAGAGGTCGGCGCGATCAAGGAGGTCGCCGGAGGCAAGGCCCGGACCACCAGGCTGACCCGTGACGAGGCCGGCCGGGTGACGAAGGTCTCGATGACCGGTGACACGGGTACCGCGGTTCCCGATGTCGTCACGACCTACGACGCGAACACCGGGCGGCCGGCCACGACCGCGAGCGGTGGCCGGACGATCTCCACGGCCTACGACAGGCTGGGCCGTGTGCTCACGTACGACGACGGCGCGGGCAACGTGACGACGACCTCGTACGACCTGCTCGACCGGCCGGTGCGGGTGGCGGACTCGGCACCGTCGACCACGGTGTTCGGCTACGACACGGACAAGGAGCCGCGTGGCCTCGCCACGTCCATGACCGACTCGGTGGCGGGCACCTTCACCGCCGCCTTCGGCCCCGAGGGCCAGTTCGTCCGCGGGGCCCTGCCCGGCGGCTACACCCTGACCGTGGACCGCGACGAGCTCGGACAGGAGACCTCCCGGGCCTACACCCGGGACAGCGACGGGCAGGTCGCCCTCTCGGACAGCGCGAACTACTCGATCCACGGCCAGATCCTCGACCGCACCAAGACCGCCGGCGAAACGACCACGCAGCGCTACGACTACGACGGACTGGGGCGACTGACGCGGGCCGACGACAGGGCGGGAGACGGTGCCTGCACCCGACGGGCGTACACCTTCGACGCCAACTCCAACCGCACGGGCCTCACGACCAGTGTGAGCGCGTCTGGCGATCCGTGCGCCGACACGGGCGCGAGCACCACGTCGTACGGCTACGACAGTGCCGACCGGCTCGTGGGCACCGGCGTCTCCTACGACGAGTTCGGCCGGACGACCCACCAGGCATCCGGCGCTTCGATCGAGTACCACGTCAACGACATGGTCCGCCGGCAGACCAGCGGGACCGAGCGCCAGACGTGGGACCTGGACGCGACGGGCCGCCTCGCGTCCTGGACCAAGGAGAGCCAGGGCACCGACGGGACCTGGAGCCAGTTCGAGCACAAGATCAACCACTACGGCACCGCGGGTGACAGTCCTTCCTGGATCGCCGACGGATCCGGCGGCGGCCTCGTCCGCTACGTCCGTGGCGCCACGGGCACCCTGCAGGCGTCGACCGGTGCCACCGACGGCACCGTCCTGCAGCTCAGCGACATCCACGGGGACGTGTCCGTCCAGCTGCCGCTGGATCCCGGCGAGAGCCCCACGGTGCTCCGGCAGGACGAGTACGGCAACACCGTCTCCGCCGCTACGGCTCGCTACGGCTGGCAGGGTGCCACGCAGCGCTCGTCGGAGTCGCTCACCGGCGCCGTGCTCATGGGCGTCCGGCTCTACGACCCCGCCCTCGGCCGGTTCCTCTCCGTCGACCCCGTGGCCGGCGGAAGCGCGAACGCGTACGACTACGCCTTCGCGGACCCGGTCAACCAGACCGACCCCGACGGACGGTGGAGCCGCTACCGCACCAAGTACTACTCCTGGGGGAAGGTGATCGGTCACTACTGGAAGTACTGGGACGGCTGGGGCTGGGACTTCGGCTGGCACGTGGGCGGATCGGCGAAGATCAAGTTCAACTGGTGGGCCACGAACAAGATCGCCAACGAGGGTCCGTACGTCCTGACCGTGTTCGGGTTCGTCGCAGGGGTGATCTCCGCCGTCGGTGGCACAGCGGGTGGGGTCATCACAGGGATCATCGGGGCGTACGCGGCCTGGATCGTCTGGTGGGCGTACCGGGCGAAGGAGCGCAGGAAGACGCTCAATCTCTACCTTCTGGTGGAGTGGCGCGGTACACACGGAGTGCAGAAGTTCTACCCGACCTACTGATCAGCCGATGAGATAGCACGAGGCATGTCCCTGGCCGTCCGCCCGTGGCGGACGGCCAGGGACGCGACGTCAGGAGTCACTCATACAGAAGGTCCCGCGCGCGGTTCCCGCGTCGTTCGTACTGGCGTTCCTGGGCATCATCATGGGCGCCGTCTATGTCGTGGAGCGCACGACGAGCGGAGGGCGGCCCGACGCCTTCCTCGAGTCCTCGGCGGCATTGCTGTTGGGCGCCTGGCTCGTGATGCTGTTCCCCTACGCCCGCACACGCCGTTCACGCCCCTGATACGGGACCGCCCTTCGGCGTCCGCGTGACGCCCACGCCACGCCCCTCCACCCGCATCCGCATCCGCCCACAGGCGAGCGAGAACGTCGGCGTCGGCGTGACGGCGGCGGCGGACAGCGGCCGGAGCCGCCATCGTCCGGCGAGGGTCGCCAGGGCGATGCTCATCTCCGTCCAGGCGAAGCCCTCGCCCAGGCAGCCGTGTTGGCCGAGACCGAAGGGGAGGTACGCGTCGGGGGTGACCTCCGAGGCGTGTTCCGGGAGCCAGCGGTCGGGGCGGAAGCGGTCCGGGGCCGGGAAGAGGCGGGGGTCGCGGTGGAGGGAGTACGGGGAGAACAGGACCGTGGTGCCGGCCGGGACCGGGTACGCGCCGAGCGCGGTGTCGCGGACGGACGCGCGGGAGAGCAGGTAGCCGGACGGGTAGAGGCGCAGGGTCTCCGTGAGGACGCGCCGGGTGTACGGGAGCTGCGGCAGGTCGTCGAAGCCGGCGGCCCGGCCGGCCAGCACCGCGTCCACCTCGGCGTGCAGGCGTTCCTCGGCCTCGGGATGGCGGGCCAGCAGGTACAGACACCAGGCGAGGGTGCGGGAGGTCGTCTCGGTGCCGGCGGTCAGGAGGGTCATCACCTCGTCGTGGACCTGCCGGTCGGACATCCGTTCGCCGGTCTCCGCGTCGGTCGTCCCCAGGAGCCAGGTCAGCACGTCGTCCGGGGCCTGTGCCCCCAGCCCGTGCCGGTGCGCGATGACGGCGTCCACCAGGGTGTGCAGGGTGTGCGAACCGCGCGCGAAGCGCCGGTTGACGCGGGTGGGCAGCTTCGCCAGGAACGGCAGCGGGTCCGAACCGCGCGCGCCGACCCACGCCATGACGTCCGCCGTGGCCTCGACCACCGACGCGGCGTCCTGCCCCGTGATCCCCTGGGTGAACAGGCTGCGGACGACGATGGCGGAGGCGAGGTTGCCGAACTCCTTCTCCAGCGAGACCACTTGGCCGTCACCCAGGCCCTCCGCCCAGGTGCGGGACAGGTCGGTCATGAGGTCCGCGTAGTGGCACACCCGGGCGTGCCGGAACGCCGGCCGGATGAGGCGGCGCTGGCGGCGGTGGAAGGCGCCCTCGGAGAGCAGCAGGCCCTGACCGGTGACCTGCTCCATCAGCCGGTACTGCGGGCTGGGGCCGAAGTCGTCCGCCCGCTGGACCAGGAGCTCGCGCACCAGGTGGTGGTCGGTCGCCATCAGCATCCGCTGCGGCCCCAGGCGCAGGGAGACCAGGCCGGCGTCCAGGCGCTGGACCTCCTCCAGCAGGTCCAGCCTGCGCCGCTGCATCGCCACGGCGTGGCCCAGCAGGGGGAGCCCGCCCGGCGCCTGGTGCGGGATCCGGGGGAGGGGAGGCGCCGCCGAGGGGGTGCTCACCGGTCACCTGCCCGCGGGCCCGGGAACCTGGTGGCGTGCGAGAGCGCCAGCAGGACGAAGACGTCCGCCAGGGCCGGCACGTCGTACAGCAGGGGCCGCGGTCCCGCCTGGTCGGGGCGGCTCCGGTAGCCGCCGTCGGGGCGCTGGCGGGCGATCAGGTAGGCGAGCGCCCGGGCGAGCGTCGTGCTGTGGTGGAGGGGGTCGGTGGCGTGTGCCCGGTCGGGTGTCGTGCCGGCGTGGAGGGGGTCGGTGGTGCGGGCCCGGGCCGGCGTCGTGCCGTTGCGGGAGGGGGCGGCGGAGGCCAGGGCGATGACGGCGTAGGCCGTGCTGATCGGGTCGCTCGGCTCCGTCTCGGCGTGGCCCCAGCCGCCGTCCGCGTGCTGGGTGGCCGCGAGGTGGCCGAGCGCCCGCTCCGCCGCGCGGGCCTGTGCCCCGCGCTCCCGCCCGTACGGGTCCTCCCCCCGCGCGTCGACGCCGTTGAGCGCGAGCACCGCGCGGAACACCGCGTTCGTCGCGTTGCGGCTCCAACTGCGCTCGAACGTCCCGTCGGGGCGCTGGTTGCGTACGACGTAGCGCACGGCCTGCGCCACCACGTCCCGCCGGTCGGGATTGGGGGCCAGCGCGCTCGCCGCGGCGGCGGTCATCGCGATCTCGGAGCTGGTGCCACGGGCGAAGGTGGGGAAACCGCCGTCGGGGTTGCGGACGTCGAGGAGATAGCGCTCCGCCTCGGCGATGGCCGCCCGGTGCCGCACGGGAGCGGCGCGGCGGAGGAACTCCAGGACGTAGCAGGTGTCGTCGACGTCGCTCTGCGCGACACCGGAGTGGAAGCCGTAACCGCCGTCCGGATTGCGGCGGAGCGCCAGGGCGTCGGCCATCGGCGTCACGCACGGCGGGGGCGCCGGAAGGAGCGACAGGGCCAGACCTGCGGCCGCGGTGGTGAAGACGGTCATCCCGTCGATGAACGGCACGCCGCCGTCCGGGCGCAGGCGGTCCGCGACGTGCTTGAGGACGTCGCCGAGCGCCGGGCGGTGGCGCGGGGAGTGCCGCAGCGCGAGCAGCGCGAGCAACTGGGCCAGGTTGTTGCGCTCCCAGGCGGGGCCGGGCGCGAGGGCGGGCAGCAGGGCGTCCCAGTCCTCGTCGCGCACGACCTCGGCGCGCCCGGTGCCGTGCGCGGCGAGCACCTTCAGCGCCTTCATCTCCATGTGCAGCCAGCTCTGTTGGGGCCGCGCCTCGTACGCCTCCCAGGGCACGTCCGGGAACGGGGCCGCGCCGAGCGCGGCGAGCACCGTCCCGAACATCAGCCGCTTGCGGCCCGCGGTGAAGTGGTCGAACCCGTCGAGTCCGGCGTCCAGCGCCGCGCCCGCGTCGCCGTCCCGGCCGAGCACCGCCCGCGCGACGGCGCGCTGGAAGGGGTCGGGCGGACTGGTCCGCAGCGTCGTGCGCAGGTACGCGGTGAGGCGGGCGGCCGCGTCCTCCTCGGCGCGCTCCGCCGTCAACAGGGCCAGGGCGAGGGCGGATTCCAGGACCCGGCTCTCGCACGGGGCGGGCAGCAGGCCCTCGGGGCCGACCCCGGCGGCGACCTTGCGGGCCAGCAGGGTCCGGCAGCGGAGGGCCGCGGGGATGACTTCCGCGGGCGCGGTGGCCTGGGGCGCGGTGGCCGTGGGCGTCGGTGTTGCGGTCACGGTGTCCTGCTCACGTCGGACGGGTGGTGGGGGTGGGGGAGTGGGGCGCCGGGGGTCACGGGGGTGGCAACGGAAGGCCCCGGGCCAGGAGTTGGGCCAGGACTCGGCGGCCTTCGGGGACGAACGGCGTCGGCGGACGGTCGGCGAGGTCGGCCGTTGGGACGAAGAAGTGGTCCGCGATCTCCCGCGGGTCGACGCGCGAGGGCGTCGGGACCTCCGCCACGTGCACGGCCAGCCAGCAGCGTCCGAGGGGCGACGGGCGCGGCTGGTGGAGCAGCAGTCGCGGGACCGCCACGACGCCCAGCTCCTCGTGCAGTTCACGGGCCGCCGCCTCCGCGTAACTCTCGCCGGCCCGGGGGCAGCCGCCGATCAGGATGTCGTGGTGGGCCGGATAGACCGCGGCCCAGTCCGGTCGCCGGTAGACCAGGAGGCGTCCGGCGGAGTCCGTGCAGACGGTGGCGGCCACCCGGTAGTACAGACCTCGGGCCGCGGCCCCGCCGCGTGGTCCGCGTGTCACGGGACGGTCGTCCGCGTCGACGTAGTCCACGGTTTCGTGCGCCGTCACGCCGCCCCTCCAGTGCCGGTGATCGTTCCGCGGGCGAACACTACCGTATGTGATCAAGTGCGTTCGCACGGTAATATCCGCCGGGTTCGAATCCGCGGTGCCGCGCGTGCGGCACCCGCCCGGCCGCACGATCCAGGAGCGCCATGACCTTCGACGAGCTCAAGAGCACCCTCATCGGCATGGGAATGCCACCGGAGCAGTTGAACCCGGACGCCCTGCGCGACGAGGCGGGCCTCGACTCGCTGTTCGCGGCCGAACTCGCCCTGATCCTGCGCCAGGAGAAGGGCATCAGGATCCCCGAGGAGGAGATCCTCGCCGCGGCGACGCTCGCCGACGTGGCCACGGCCGTGCGGCACCGCGCGGGCGCGGGAGCGGGGGCGGAGCGTTGACGGACGCCGCCATCACCGGTGTCGGACTGCTGACACCCGCGGGGGACGGCCGGGCGGAGAGCTGGCGCCGGGTGTGCGCGGGCGAGCCCGCGGCGGCCCTCCACCGCAGCGCCCACGGCACGTTCCTGGTGGGCCGGGTGCCGGAGTTCGACGCCGGGCGGCTGGGCGAGGCCCGCCGCTGGAAGCCCGACCGGGCCGGACAGTTCGCCCTGCTGGCGGCGCGGGAGGCACTGGACGACGCGGGCCTCGACCCGGCGGAGTGGGACGGCGACCGGGTCGCCGTCCTCGTCGGCTCCGGCACGGCCGGCGCGGAGACGTACGAGCACTATCGGCCGCTGCTGGACACCGCCCCCGAGGACATCCCCCCGCTGGCGCTGCCCAGCAGCCTCGCCAACTCGCCCGCCGCGCTGGTGTCGATGGCCTTCGGCGCGCGCGGCACCAGCGCCGTCGTCAACACGGCCTGCGCCTCCGGGGCGACCGCCCTGGCCGTCGCCTGCGACATGCTGGCCCTCGGCCGCTGCGACGTCGTCCTCGTCGGGGGCACCGAGGCCGGCCTCACCCCGTACCACCTGCGCGGTTTCGACCGGCTGGGCGCCCTGTCCCGCCGGTACGAGGACCCGTTGGGCGCCTCCCGCCCGTTCGACGCGCAGCGGGACGGCTTCCTCATCGCCGAGGGGGCCGGCTTCCTCGTCCTGGAGCGCCCGGAGCACGCCGCCGCCCGGGGGGCCCGGGTCCGGGCCCGGATCGTCGGGCACGGATCGGCCTCCGACGCGCACCACGCGGTCGCCCCGCACCCGCAGGGCACCGGCATCGCCGCCGCGGTCGACGACGCCCTGCGCGACGCCGGTCTCCAGCGGCGCGACATCCAGCACGTCAACGCGCACGGCACCAGTACACCCCGCGGTGATGCGATCGAAAGCGCCGCGCTGACCCGCGCGTTCACCCATCGGCCCTCCGTCACGTCCACCAAGGGCGTCACCGGGCATCTGATGGGGGCGGCCGGCGCGGTGGAGGCCGCGCTCACCACGCTCTCCCTCCAGAAAGGCGTCGTCCCCCCGACCGCCAACCTCACCACGCCCGGTCCGGGCATCGAGGTCGACGTGTCCGGCACGCGCCGCACCGCGCGCATCGACGCCGCGCTGTCGCTGTCCGTCGGATTCGGCGGCCACAACGTGGCCCTCGTCCTCGCCGCCGCGTGACCGCCCGCACGCGGGCGACGAGCGCCCGCATCCCCGCACCCCGCGGCGGTGTCCCCCCACTGCCCCCGGTCGCGCTGACCGACCGGGACCGCGTCACCCTCGAACTGGCCCGGCACGGCGGCGACATGATCCTCGGCGCCGTGCTGCGCCTGGACGGGCCGCCGCCCGGACCGGGCGAGCTGGCGGAGCACCTGCGCGCGCGGATCCGGGAGGTGCCGGAACTGACGTACCGCCCGTACGGGCTGACGGGCAAGCGCCCCTACTGGGCCCAGGACCCCGAGTTCGACATCGCCCGGCACGTGTACGAGGCGGCGCCGCCCGCGGGCCCCGCCGGGGCGGCCGACGCCGCCCTCGTGGCCGTCCTCGACCGGCCGCTCCCCGAGGACCGGCCGCTCTGGGGGGTGTGGCTGGTCCGGCCGCGCGAACCCGGGGCGGAGGGGTACGCGCTCTGCTACCGCGTCCATCACGCCTTCCAGGACGGCCTCGCCGCGATGGCCGCCGTCGAGGCGCTGTTCGGACCGGCCCCGGGAACCGCCCCCGCCCCGCTCACCACCGGCGGCCCCGAGGACGCCGCTCCCGGGGCGGCCCCCGTCCCGGGACGGGTCGTCACCACCCGCCTCGACAGCGGCGTCCTGTTCCACGCGGCCCGCGCCACCGGGGTCTCGCTGCACCAGCTGTGCCTCGCCCTGGCCACCGCCACGGCCCGGCAGTGGCCGGCGCTCGCCGGGACCGCACCGCTCCGGGCCAACCTCGGCATCAGCCTGCGACCGCCCGCGACACCGGTCCGCCCGATCGGCAACCAGGTCGGCGTACTGAGCGTCGAACTCCCCGTCGACGAGGCCGATCCGCTCGCACGTCTGCGGCGCCTGGTCCAGGGAGTGCCGGGGGAGCGGCTGGTCGGGCGCGCGCGCCGGGCGCACCGGCTCCGCGCGCGCTGGCCCGTCCTCGACCGGATCGCCCTGCGCCGCGCCATCGACCCGCGTACGGCGTCGCTGAGCGTCGCCGACGTCCGGCTGCGGCGCGCCCTGGAGTTCGCCGGAACGCCCGTGCGCCACGTGTACCCGATCCCGGTCCTCGTGCCGGGCCAGCGCCTCTTCATCGCCTGGACCTCGTACCGGGGGCAGTTGCACGTCACCTTCCGCACCGACCGGCCGACGCCGGAGCTCGACCTGCTGCCGCGGCTGTGGCGGTCCGCCGTCGACGACCTGCGGCGCGCCCTCGACAGCTGACCGCGCGGGGCGCCCGTGGGCCGCCGCCGCACCAGGAATCCCGTAAGGAAGTCATGTCCTCCTCCGTCCCCGCGTCCACGGACGCGCCCGCCGACGCGCCCGCCGACGCGCCCCCCGCAGCCGTATCCGTACCCGCAGCCGTCCCCGTCTCCGCCTCTGTCCCCGCCCCCGCCCCCGCCCCCGGTCCCGGTCCCACCTCACCCTCCACCCCACCCCCCTCCCCGGCCGGTGTCGTCGACCTTCTGCGGGAGGCCGCGCAGGCCGGGCCGCTCACCGCGCTCCGCGTCGGCGAGCGGCCCTTCGTCCTGGCGACGGGGCCCGACCAGACGCAGGAGATCCTGGCCAAGCGCCCGGAGGTCTACGTCAAGCACGGGCACCGGGCCCGCCCCCTTCTGGGTGACGGCCTCATCTCCGCCTCCGGTGACGCGTGGAAGCGCCAGCGCAAGCTGCTCCAGGCCCAGTTCACCGTGACCGGGACCCGGCGCTGGGCCCACCACATCACGGCGGCGGCCGAGCGGATCGCGGCCCGCTGGGAGACGGCCGCCGGTGCCGACGGGCAGGTCGACGTCGGGCGCGACATGCGCTTCTTCGCGCTCGACACCATCTGGCGCACCCTGACCGGCACCGCCCTCGACGAGGCGACGGAGCGCGAACTGGAGGCCGTGGACACCGTGGTGGCCTCGCTGCCCACGCTCGCCGGCGCCCGGCCCGACCCCGCGCTCGCCGTCGACGAGGCCCTGGCGCAGATCGACACCACCGCCCACCGGGTCATCGGCCTGGCCCGCGCCCGGCGCGCCGACGCGCGGCCCGACGGCCCGCCCCACCTCCTGGACCTCCTCCTGGACACCGCGGAGACCCGTCCCGAGTACACCGACGGGCTCATCCGCGACGAGCTCGTCACGCTGCTCGTCGCGGGGCACGAGACGACGGCCCAGACCCTGTGCTGGCTCTTCGTCCTCCTCGACCGGCACCCCGACGTCCACGACCGGTTCCTCGCCGCGTACGAGGCGGCCGACGGGCCCGCCGCGCGCGACGCCCTGCTGGGCGCCCTCGTCCAGGAGACGCTGCGGCTCTACCCGGCCGTCTGGCTCGTGCCCCGGCACGCGGCGCGCGACGACATCCTCGACGGCCTGCCGATCGCCGCCGGGACCAGCGTCCTGGCCTGCCCGTACCTCACCCACCGCATCCCGGAGCTGTGGCCCGACCCGGAGCGCTTCGACCCCGCCCGTTTCCTCCCGGGCGGGCACCGCCCCCACCACCCGGCCGCGTTCCAGCCCTTCGGCGTCGGGGCGCGCGCCTGCCTCGGGCAGCACTTCGCGCTCCAGGAGATGCTCACCCTGCTGCGCCTCCTGCTCCCCGCCCACCGGCCGCGGCTCACCACCCCGCCCCGGGGCGCCGTCTTCGGCGCCAACCTGCGGCCCGACGGGCCCGTACGGGGGACCCTCGGCGCGGCCCGGGCCCAGCTCCGGGCGTAGGCCCCTTACCGCTCCGGTGGCACCCTGCGTGTCCGCTACTCGCCACTCGGCCGGCGGGGACCCCTGCCCGCCGTGTTGACGGCGGTGGGGCCGCGGCGCCGACGTACGGCGGGAAAGACGCCCCGAGCATGGGTGATGCCCTGTCAAGTCCTTTTCCGTGCGAGGGAAAACCCTTGGACGGCGAGGGGGCCCGCGCGGAACACTCCCCCACCTGTCCAGTCAGGTCCGACAAAGCAGGGTTGGGATGGATACGTCTGCATCACCCGGAGGTGCGCCAGCGGAGGCGCCCGAGGGGCCGTCCGCCAGGGGCCCGGTGCTCCTCGCACTTCGCTACTACACGAAAGAGCTGGTCAGGCTCAGACGCCTGACCGTCCCCGCGCTGCTGCTCCCGGCGCTGGGCAACATCGGCATCTACTACGTCGCGCCGCTGCTGGTCGCGAAGCTGGTCGGCCGGCTCGCCGGGGGCTCCGGCGGCGGGCCGGGCCCCGCGCTGCCCTACGTCCTGGGCTTCGCCGGGGTGCTGCTGCTCGCCGAGACGCTGTGGCGGCTCGGCCTGCACTGTCTGAACCGCGTCGACGCCCTCGGCATCGAGCGGCTGTACGTCATCGCCATGGACGAGCTGTTCGCCAAGGACGCCGCCTTCTTCCACGACAACTTCGCCGGCTCGCTCACCAAGCGGGTGCTGAGCTTCGCCTCCCGCTTCGAGGAGTTCGTCGACACCCTCACGTTCTCCGTCTTCGGCAGCTTCGTGCCGCTGGTCTTCGCCTCGGTCGTGCTGTGGACGTACGAGCCGCTGCTCGTCGTCGGGCTGCTGGTGATGATCACCCTCACGGGTGTCTGCGTCCGGCCGCTGATCCGGCGCCGTCAGGCGCTGGTCCGGCACCGGGAGGAGGCGATCGCCCGGGTGTCGGGGCACGTCGCCGACAGCCTGATGAACATGGACACGGTACGGGCCTTCGGCGCCGAGCGGCGCGAGGCGGCCGAGCACCGGGCCCGCGTCGCCGCGTCGCGCCGGCTCACCCTGCGCTCCTGGGACTTCGGCAACCTGCGCATCGACACGCTCGTCGCCCCGCTGTCGGTGCTGACCAACGTGCTGGGCCTGGTGCTCGCCCTGTCGCTCGGGGCCGGCGACCACGGGGTGGAGGCGCTCGTCGTCGCCTTCACGTACTACTCCAACGCCACCCGGATCATGTTCGAGTTCAACCAGATCTACCGGCGCCTCGAAAGCTCGATGACGGAGGCCGCCCAGTTCACCGAGCTGCTCCTGGTCCCGTCGGCCGTGCGCGACCCGGAGGTCCCGGAGCCGCTCCGCTCCCGGGAGGCCGACGTGCGCTTCGAGCGGGTGACCTTCACCCACACGGGCGGCGACCCGCTCTTCCAGGAGCTCGACCTGGAGGTGCCCGGCGGGGCGAAGATCGGGCTCGTCGGGCGGTCCGGCGGCGGCAAGACCACCCTCACCCGGCTGCTGCTGCGGATGACCGACGTCGACGCCGGGCGGATCCTCGTCGGCGGCCAGGACATCAGCCGGATGCGCCAGTCCGACCTGCGCGGCCTGATGGCGTACGTGCCGCAGGACCCGGCGATGTTCCACCGCACCCTGCGGGACAACATCGCCTTCGCCCGGCCGGACGCCACCGAGGCCGAGATCCGGCGGGCCGCCGAGGCCGCGCACGTCACGGAGTTCGCCGACGCGCTGCCGGAGGGCTTCGACACCATGGTGGGCGAGCGCGGCGTGAAGCTCTCCGGCGGGCAGCGCCAGCGGGTCGCCCTCGCCCGCGCGATCCTGCGCGACGCGCCGATCCTGCTCCTCGACGAGGCGACCAGCGCGCTGGACTCGGAGAGCGAGGTCCTCGTCCAGGACGCCCTGTGGCGCCTGATGGAGGGGCGGACGGCCTTCGTGGTGGCCCACCGGCTCAGCACGGTCGCGCACATGGACCGGCTCCTCGTCCTGGACCGCGGTCGGATCGTCGAGCAGGGCTCGCACCACGAGCTCCTGGCGGCGGACGGCGCCTACGCCAAGCTGTGGCAGCACCAGTCGGGCGGCTTCCTCGACGAGCCGGCCGAGCGGGCGGGGGTGCGCTGAGGGCCGTCCCGGACTGCGCACGGGTCCGGGCCCGGCTACGCTGAGCCCGGATCTTGTGCCCGCTTTGCGTCCTTTGTCGCCTGCTCGTCCGTCCGTTTGCCGCTTCTCGTCCGTCCGGGAGTCACGTGGTCACCCCGCAGCCCGTCCTCGCCCCTCCCTCGAAGGCCGCCGTGTACCTGGTGGCCACCGTGAACCCCGGCGGCGAGGCCGTGGCGCGGGACGCGCTCGCCGGCCTCGCCGGGCTGGTCCGCACCGTGGGCTTCCGCGAGCCCGAGGGGGCGCTCAGCTGCGTGCTGGGGATCGGCGCCACGGTCTGGGGCCGCCTCTTCGACGGGCCCCTCCCGCGCGAGCTGCACCCCTTCGTCCCCCTGGAGGGGACCCGGCACCGGGCCCCCGCCACACCGGGGGACCTGCTCTTCCACGTACGCGCCCAGCGCATGGACCTCTGCTTCGAACTGGCCCGGCTGATCGCGCGGAGCCTCGCGGGCGCCGCGACCGTCGTCGACGAGGTGCACGGCTTCCGCTACTTCGACGACCGCGATCTCCTGGGTTTCGTCGACGGCAGCGAGAACCCCGAGGGCGGGGTGGCGGCCGAGGCCGTCCTCGTCGGCGACGAGGACCCCGGGTTCCGGGGCGGCAGTTACGTCGTCGTGCAGAAGTACCTGCACGACATGGCGGCCTGGCAGGGGCTCACCGTCGACGAGCAGGAACGCGTGATCGGCCGCCACAAGGCGGACAACGTGGAGCTCGCCGACGACGTCAAACCGCCGGACTCGCACGTCGCAGTCAACACGATCACCGACGAGGACGGCACCGAACGGCAGATCCTGCGCGCCAACCTGCCCTTCGGGAACGTCGGCGGCGGCGAGTTCGGCACGTACTTCATCGGCTACGCCCGCACCCCCGCCGTGACCGAGCTGATGCTCTCCCGCATGTTCCTCGGCGACCCGCCCGGCACCACCGACCGGATCCTCGACTTCTCCACGGCCGTGACCGGCTGTCTCTTCCACGTGCCGAGCGCCGACTTCCTCGACGACCTGCCGGACCCGCCCGCCACGAAGGCCACGACGGCCGTGAAGGCCGCCACGAGCGCGGCCGCCGCCACGGACGGCGCACCGGCCACCGCGACCGGCGCCGGCCTCGGCATCGGCAGCATGAAAGGAGCGTGACCCGGCATGACCCCTCCCGTCGACCCGGCCGGCACCACCAACCTGCACCGCGAACTCGCCCCCGTCACCCAGGCCGCCTGGGAGCAGATCGAGGAGGAGGCCCGCCGCACCTTCCGGCGTCATGTCGCCGGCCGTCGCGTCGTCGACGTGCCCGACCCCGCCGGCCCCTGCCTCGCCTCCGTCGGCACCGGACACCTCACCGAGATCGCCCCGCCCGCCCCCGGGGTGACGGCCCGGCTGCGCGAGGCCAAGCCGCTGGTCGAGCTGCGCGTGCCGTTCACCGTCAGCCGGGCCGCCGTGGACGACGTCGAGCGCGGCTCCAGCGACTCCGACTGGCAGCCGGTGAAGGACGCGGCCCGCGCCATGGCCTTCGCCGAGGACCGAGCCATCTTCGACGGCTACCCGGCGGCGGGCGTCGACGGCCTGCGCGACCGCAGCTCCAACCCGGTGCTCGCGCTGCCCGCCGAGCCGCGCGACTACCCGGACGCCGTCAGCCGCGCCCTGACCTCGCTGCGGCTCGCCGGAGTCGACGGCCCGTACGCGCTGCTGCTCGGCGCCGACGAGTACCGGGAGGTCAGCGAGACCTCCGACCACGGCTATCCGATCGCGGCGCACCTGGCCCGGATGCTGGACGGCCCGCCGCTGTGGGCGCCGGCGCTGAGCGGCGCGTTCGTCCTGTCCACCCGGGGCGGCGACTTCGAGCTGCGGCTCGGCCAGGACGTGGCCATCGGCTACACGTCCCACGACGCGCACGGCATCGAGCTGTACTTCCAGGAGACGCTCACGTTCCTGACCTACACGGACGAAGCCGTCGTCGTGCTCAGCCACTGAGCCGCGCCGTGCGTCAGCTGCTGCCGCTCGCCGCGGTGCCCCGCCTGGTCGGCTCGACCCTCATCGGCGTGGCGGCCGGCCTGACCGTCGCCCTGCTGACCGGGGTGGCGCTGGGCACGCTCTGCGGGATCGCCGCCGCCGAGACCGTCTTCGTCGTCAGCGGCTGGGCGGTGCTCTGGCCGATGGACGCCGCCGCCACCCGCTACAACGTGGGCCGCGAGGACTTCCGGCCGCTGCTTGCGGAGATCGCGGTCGTCGCGGCGGCGCTGAGCGGTCTCGTCGCCAACGTGCTGCTGCTCCTGGGCGCCGACCCCGGCACCGGACACGCCGCCGCGGCGGTCGCCCTCGGCGGCGTGTTCATGGCCTGGGCGGCATTGCACCTGATGTACGCGACCCGCTACGCGCATATGTACTACGGGGAGCCCGGCGGCGGGATCGACTTCCACTCCGAGGAGCCGCCGCGGTTCAGCGACTTCCTCTACTTCAGCTACAACCTGGGCATGACCTACCAGGTGTCCGACAACGACGTCGACAGCTCGGCGGTCCGCGCGGTCGTGCTGCGCCACTGCCTGCTGTCGTACGTGTTCGGCGCGAGCATCCTCGCGACGACGATCAACCTGGTGGCCACCCTCGTCGGCGGCTGAGGGGCGGGGCTAGGGCGTCCCGAGGGAGACGACCGTCGCCGTGGTGGTGCCGTCCGGCGTCCGGTACGTGACGGTGTCGCCCGCGCCGCGGCCCAGCAGGGCGCGGCCCAGCGGGCTGTCGGTGGTCACCAGGTTGAGATCGGGGGCCTCGGCCAGCTCGCCGACCGTGACGGTCGCCTCCGAACCGTCCGCGAAGCGCACGGTGACGGTGCTGCCCAGGGCGACGGCGTCCGACGGCGGCGGTCCGGCGACGGAGGCCGTGCGCAGCCGGGCCTGGATCTCCTCGACGCGCTGGTCGATCCGGGCGACGTCGGTGGCCCGGTCCAGCTCCTCGGCGGTGTCCGCCTGGTCGCCCACCATGTCGTCGTCCGGCAGTGTCGCCGCCACCTTCGCGCGCTCGGCGCGGAGCTCGGCGAGCTCCCGCTCCAGCTCGCGGACGTCGTCGGGGCTGAGGGGCTGGGGGGCGTCGGTCATGGCTGCTCCCGCGTCACTGGTGGGGCGGATGGGGATACGGCGTTCCCATTACCGCATCACCGGGTGAACCCGGCAAACCGGACCCGAGTGCCGGTGGCCGGGGGCCGAGCCCCCGCAACCGTGGACCCGCGCGCCGGCCACCGGGACCCGCGCACCGGCGGACCGGAAGCCCGCGCACCGGCGGACCGGGCCCGCAACCCGCAGCGGGGCCCGCACCAGCAGGTGCGGGCCCCGGTCCGTCCCCGGTCAGGCGGGGACGGGTCCTGTGGAGGCGCGGATCACGAGCTCCGGGTCGAAGAGGAGTTCGCCCGTGGGGACCTCGCGGTTGCTGACCAGGGCCAGCACGCTGCGCCCCACCTCCAGGGCGAGCCGGTCGGCGGGCTGGCGTACCGTGGTGAGGGCCGGGTCGGTGAACTCGGTGACCGTCGAGCCGTCGTAGCCCACCACCGACACGTCGCCCGGCACCGACAGGCCCTGCCGGCGGATCCCCCGGACGGCGCCGAGCGCCATGAAGTCGCTGGCCGCGACGATGCCGGTGGCGCCGAGGCCGACCAGCGAGGAGGCCGCCGACTGGCCGCCCTCCACGCTGTAGGACTGCCGGACCACCAGGCGCTCCGCGTCGTCGATGCCGCGCCGGGCCATGGCCGCCACGAAGCCCCGTACCCGCCGGTCCGCCGGACGGTTGCCCGCCGGGCCCGAGGCCATGCCGATCCGCCGGTGTCCGAGGCGGTGCAGGTGGTCCACGGCCAGTTCGGCGGCGAGGGCGTCGTCGGTGGAGAAGACCGGGGCGGGCACGCCGTCCGCGAACTCGCCGTTGATGCCGACGTACGGCACGCGCCGCTGGCGCAGCAGCTCGTAGCCGTCGGTCTCCGCGCCCTCCACGGTGTTGGACGCGGAAAGGAAGACGACGGCCGCGATGCCCTTGTCGACGAGCGAGCTGAGGAAGTCGAGCTCCTGCACGCCGCCAGGGAAGACCGGGCAGAGCACCGTCTTCAGGCCGTGCGGGGCGAGCGCCGACTCGATCCGCTCGGCGACGTCCGCGAAGAACGGGTTGGAGACGAACTCGGTGACCACAGCGACCAGTTGCCCTTGGGTCTGCCGCTCGTAGCCGAGCTCGGCCATGGCCTGTTCGACGGCTTCGCGGGTCTTCTTCGACACCCCTTGCCGCCGGTTGATCACCCGGCTGACGGTGGCCTCGCTGACCTGTGCCCGGGCTGCGACGTCGGTGATGCCGACCTTCATCGCGGTCCTTCCGTGAGTACGAGCGAAACCAGACCACCGCGCGGTACGGCCAGGGAGCGGGGCCCCTCCGGCGGGATCGGCAGCGGATCATTCATCATAAGGCCGTCCGGCCCGTGGACCAGGGCGGTCACCCCGCTCCCGCCGCCCCTAACCTCCACCATCAGCCGGTCCCGGTCCGAGCCGTTGACCAGGTGGAAGCCGCGGTACGCGGTGAAGTCGAGCTCCGTGACCCGGTCGCCGTGCACGCTCACCAGGCATTCGTCGCCCAGGGCGGCGGTGACCACCGGGTACAGCTCGTCCGGCCGGCCCGGTTCGACCCGCCCGTCCAGGAGCAGCTCGCGGTGGCGCAGCCAGCGCCCGAGCCAGAACCGTACGGCCGCCAGGTGGGCCTCGGGCAGTCCGTCCAGGCGTACGGAGATCTGCGGCACCGCGTGCAGGGCGCCGATCAGCTGGCGGGCGACGGTCTCGACCGGCGCGGTGCGCGCCCACATGACCATGTCGGAGTGGACCGCGCCGCCGACCGCGAGGAGCGCGGTGTCCAGCGTCCGCACCCGGTTGGCGGTGGCGTCCGCGGGGCAGTCGAAGGAGCGCAGCATGTTCCCGTACGGCGCCATGCCGGGACCGGCGTACGGCTGGCGCAGTTCGAGCAGGATCCCGGGCCGTACGGATTCCAGCGCGGCCCGCAGTTCGGCGAGGAGCGCGGTCATCGCCCGGCCCACGTCCTCGCCGCCGTCGCCCGCGTACACGGCGGCCTCGTCGAGGAAGTCCAGCTTGAGGCCGTCGAGTTCGTACTCCGTCACGAGGGAGACGCACAGGTCGACGACGTGCCGGCGCACCTCGGGCAGCCGGGGGTCGAGGACCCGGGCGCCCGGCACGGTGGCCGGGGCGGGCGCGGACTCGGCCCACCGCCCGAAGCAGTCCGCCTCGGGGCCGACCAGCAGCGGCGCGGCCCACAGCAGGTACCGCAGGCCCGCGGCGCGCACCCGGGCCACGTGCTCGCCCAGGTCGGGGAACTTCGCCGGGTCGGGGCGCCAGTCCCCGCAGCCGGCGTAGCCGCGCCCGTTGCCGTACGCCTGCCAGCCGTCGTCCAGGATCAGCACCCCGCAGCCGAGTTCGGCGGCGAGGGCGGCCTGGGTCTCGACGGCGGCGGCGGAGACGTCCTGGTTGAAGGCGTACCAGGTGGAGTAGACGGGCAGCCGCGCGGCGTCCGGTACGGGCATGGGCGGCCGGTCGGCGGCGAACCAGGCCCGCACCGGGCGCAGGGCGGCGGCGACCGAGGGGGCGCGGGGCACCAGGAGCAGCCGGTGCGGCGCGGCGGAGGCGGGCAGGACGAGGTGGACGACGTGGGTGTCGTTCTCCTCGGACACCCCGAAGCGGAGGGTGGCCTCGGGGACCGGGTCGGCGGCGGCGAAGGCGAGCAGGGTGGCGCCGGTGTGCTCGTACAGGCAGCCGACGGCGGCCCCGTCGACCAGGCTGACCCGGGACTGTCCCTCCCAGTCGGCGACCAGGGTGCGCCGCCAGGCGCCCTGGGGGTGCCAGTAGCCGGCGGCGTCGCCGAGCGGCACCGAGAGCCGGATCTCCACGGGACCGCCGTCGGCGGTCACTTCGAGGATCCGCAGGCCGTCGGTGAGCGGGCCGAGCGTCCAGCGGGGGCGCGGGCGGTCCCGGCCGGGGGCGAGGACGGCGATCGACACGGTGTCGAGCAGCGGCTCGGCGGGCGCGGGGGTCAGGTGGGCGGTGGTCACCGCCGGGGCGGGCGGGGGAGTGGTGGGGCTGAGCTGGCTCATGTCGCTTGTCCGGTTCATTCCTTCACGGCACCCGCGAGGAGGCCGGAGACGAAGTGCCGCTGGAGGGCGAGGAAGACCACCGCCATGGGGACGGCGGCGATGGAGGTGCCGGCCAGGATGGCGCCGTAGTCGGTCTCGTCCAGGCCCTGGAGCGAGGCGAGCGCGACCGGGATGGTGAAGGCGCTCTCGTCGCGGAGCACGATCAGCGGCCACACGAAGTCGTTCCACTGATAGAGGAAGAGGAACAGCGCCAGGGCGGCGAGTGCCGGGCGCATGGGCGGCAGGGCGACCCGCCAGAACAGGCGCAGTTCGCCGCAGCCGTCCATCCGGCCCGAGTCGAGGAGCTCCTGGGGCAGCGTGGCCATCGACTGGCGCATGAGGAAGATGCCGAAGGGCAGCGCCAGGTTGGGGGCGACGACGGCCTGGTAGGTGTTCAGCCAGTGGAGCTCGGCCATCATCTTGAACAGCGGCACGAGGGTGATCTGCGCGGGGACGACGAGCCCGAGCATCAGCAGCCCGAACAGGAGCTCGCGGCCGCGGAAGCGGTAGGCGGCGAAGCCGTATCCGGCGAGGGTGCAGACGGTGCCCGCGAGGAGCGTGTAGACCACGGCGATGCCGAGGGAGTTGAGCACCACCCGGCCGAAGTCGGCGGTGTCCTGGAGGGTGGCGAGGTTCTCCCCGAGGTGGCCGCCGGGCAGCAGCGGCGGCGGGCTGTCGAAGATCTCCGCCGAGCTGTGGGTGGCGCCGACGGCCAGCCAGTAGAAGGGGACCACGACGACGGCGAGCGCGAGGGCGAGCGCGGAGGTGAGCAGGATGCTCCGCCCGGGGTTGCGGGCGCGGCGGGCGGTCACGGCTTCTCCCCGAGGAGGCGGAACTGGATCAGGCCGAGCAGCCCGACGAGGACGGTGAGGGCGTACGCGATGGCGGAGGCGTAGCCGAAGTCGAAGTACTTGAAGGCGTTCTGGTACAGGTACACGCCGATGGTCAGGGTGGCGTTGTCCGGGCCGCCGCCGGTCAGCACGTACGGCTCGTCGAAGAGCTGGAGCGTGCCGATCGTGGACAGCACGGTGGTGAGCAGCAGGGCGGGGCGGATGCCCGGCAGGGTGACGTGCCGGAAGGCGGAGAACGCCCCGCCGCCGTCCACGGCGACCGCGTCGTAGAGCTCGCGCGGCACGGTCTGCAGCCTGGCCAGCAGGATGACGGCGTTGTAGCCGGTGTAGTGCCAGGTCAGCGCGAGGCCCAGGGAGATCCGCGCCCACAGCGGGTCGGTCAGCCACGGCACCGGGTCGGCGCCGAACTGCCCGAACACCCAGTTGACCAGGCCGTAGTCCTTGTTGAGCAGGACGGAGAAGACGATGCCGTACGCGACGAGGCCGGTGACCATCGGCAGGAAGAAGCCGAGCCGGAAGACGGGCCGGCCGCGCAGCAGCGTGGAGTCGAGGGCGACGGCGAGGCCGGTCGCGAGCGCCAGCATCAGCGGCACCTGGACGGCGAGGATCAGGAGGGTGTTGCGCAGCGCGGTCCACAGCAGCGGGTCCTCGGCCAGCCGCAGGTAGTTGTCGGCGCCGACGAAGGTCTCGACGCCGCCCACCGTGCGGTGCAGGCTGATCAGGAAGGACCAGGCGATGGGGTAGAGCTTGAACCCGGCGAACAGCAGCAGCGCCGGCAGCACGAAGAGGTACGGGGCGGCCCGGCCGCGCCGCCGGGGGCGGGGCGCGGCGGGCCGGGGTGCGGCGGCGGCCGGCGCGGTGCCGGCCGCCGTGGTGACCTGCGTCATCGGACGGCCTTCCGCCCCGTCTGACGGGCCAGTTCGGAGGCGGCCGAGGCGAGCACCTTCGCCGGGTCGGCGCCCTTGAGGAGCACCTGGGACTGGGCGTCGGTGACCAGCTTGAGGGCGCGGGCGTAGTCGCCGGTGTAGTTCACCGCGGGGCTGGGCGCCTTCAGGGCGGAGAGGAAGATCTCGCCCTTGCGCTGCCCGCTGAAGAACGCCGACGGCTCGTGGAAGACCGGGTCGTCGTACGCCTTGATCAGGGCGGGCGCGATGCCCTTGCCGCGGTAGATGCTCACCTGGGAGGCGGGCCGGGTCAGCGCGAACTCGATGAAGCTCCAGGCGGCGGCCTGCTGCTTGCTGCTGCCCGCGACGGCGAGGTGGGTGGAGTTCACCGTCGCCGCGGTGGGGCCGCCGCGGCGGACGGCCGGGGGCAGCCGCACCTTCCACTTGCCGGTCTCGGCGGGCACCTGCTCCTCGATGATCCCGCCGAACCAGGTGGGCCAGGGCAGCACGGCGGCGGTGCCCCGCTTCAGGGAGCTCATCAGGGCGTTCCAGCCGCCGGCGAGGTCGCTGACCAGACCGGCGTCGTTCATCGTCTTGATGAGCGTCATGGCCCGGACGGCCTCGGGGGACTCCAGGGTGATGCGGCCCTCCAGATCGAAGTAGAAGGCGCCCTGGAGCTGGAGGAGCATCTGGAAGAAGTTGGCGGCGTCCGGCTGCGAGGCGGGCTTGTCGATGCCGAGCAGATGGGCGCCGGTGCGGGCCTTGAGCCGCTTGCCGGCCTCGATGGTCTCGTCCCAGGTCTGCAGCGCGTCGACGTCGACGCCGGCCCGCTCGAAGAGGTCGGCCCGGTAGTAGAAGCCCGCCGAGTTGGCCTCCCAGGGGAGGGCGTCGACGCGCTTGGCGTCGGGGCTGACGGTCTGCCACAGCCCGGCGGCGAAGGCGTCCTTGTGGGCGGTGGCGCCCAGCGGGGCGAGGTCGGCGAGGCCGCCGGGGAAGCGCTCGACGTACCCGGGCAGGTAGTCCACGCCGATGTGCAGGACGTCGGCCAGGCCCTGGCCGCCGGCGGCCAGACCCGCCGTGATCTTGTCCCAGATCGCCGGGTTGCCGATGTCCTCGACGGTGACCTGGATGTCCGGGAACTCCTTGTTGAACTTCGGTATCAGGGCCTTGAGCTCGGCCGCCGGGCCCTGCCAGGACCAGACCGTGATCTTTCCCTTGCGCGGGTCGCCCTTGCCGCCCGAGCCGCCCGCGTCGGCTGCGCCGCTGCCGGTGCAGCCGGCGAGCGCGAGGGCCAGGGCCCCACCGCCGCCCATCTGCAGGAGGTGTCGCCGGGAGGGGAGTCTTGCCGAGTCTCTGTCTGTCATGGGGCGGGACGCTACAAGCCGACCTGCTTGAGTTGCAAGCCATCGATGAAAACTTTCAGTTTGATCCGGCAGTGAATGTTGCCTGATCCATTGCGATCCGTGCGGGCCGGTTGCTAGCGTGCCGCGCGCCGACCCGACCCGATCCGGGAGACCACCTCATGACGCGCACCCGCCTGACGCTGCTCTCAGCCGTCGCGCTGCTCACCACGCTCGCCCCGCTCAGCACCGCGCACGCCACCCCCGCCCGCCCCGCCCCGCCGACCGCCCCCGCCCTGCTCGCCGTCGCCGACCCCGGCTTCGAACAGGGCGGCAAGGGCTGGGAGTTCACCGCCGGAACCGGCGTCGCGAGCAACAACCCGCACGCCGGCGGACGCCTCGCCTACCTCGACGCCGGCAGCGGCATGAAGGTCTCCCAGACGGTGACCGCCACCGGCCACGGCGGCTACCTCGTCTCCGCCTGGGTCGCCACCGGCGGCCCCGGCGGCCGGTACGTGCTGCGCGTCAACGGCGCCACCGTCGCCGAACAGGCGCTGCCGGACGGCGCGAACTACCGCCGCCACACCCTCGGCAGGATCACCCTCGCCCCCGGCGACCGCCTGGAGATCGCCTTCGAATCCGGCCGGGGATGGATCAACGTCGACGACGTGATGGTCTCCCCGGCGGCCCCCGCCGACCCCCGGGTCGGCTCCAGCGACCCCCGGATCGTCGAGATGTTCGACTGGGCCAAGCACAAGGCCAACAGCTGGGTCCACCTCCCCGGCACCCAGGGCCCCCTCGACGCCGACGAGCGCCAGACCGGCGGCACCGGCAGCGGCGTCTACGCCCCCTCCTACTGGGCCGGCTACGCCAACCGCAGCGGCTACTACTCCCGCGACATGGCCCACCAGCTCGCCGGCGCCGGCGTCCTCGGCCTGCACGGCGAGAACAAGGAGATGCTCCGCGCCTTCGCCGCCACCGCCACCCCCGAGCACGCCTACTACCCGGTGTGGGCGCTCAACTTCGACAACCGCAGCCCCCTCTCCATCGACTACCGCGGCCCCAAGCTCTTCGTCCGCGAGGTGCCCGCCCCCTT
Source organism: Streptomyces sp. NPDC093111 (assembly GCF_040683955.1). Taxonomy (NCBI): domain Bacteria; kingdom Bacillati; phylum Actinomycetota; class Actinomycetes; order Kitasatosporales; family Streptomycetaceae; genus Streptomyces; species Streptomyces sp. NPDC093111. Next base: position 84,616 of record NZ_JBFBNW010000015.1, read on the forward strand.
CGAACTCGTCCAGAAGGCCGAGGAGGCCTACCGCTGGAGCGGCGACCCCGCCTACCTCGACGACCCCGCCCTGTGGGACTTCTACCGGCACACCACCGAGGAGTTCGTCACCCTCCACGACGGCACGAAGGACAACGGCCCGGTGCGCGTCGCCGAGGGCACCGGCCACGGCATCTTCCAGGGCACCGCCAGCTACAACGAGCAGAGCGACGAACCGCTCGCCGAGGCCGGCGACGCCATCGGCTCCCAGTACCAGGCCTACCGCGCGATGGCCTCCCTCGCCCGCGCCAAGGGCGACACCGCGACCGCCGTCCGCTTCGACCGGCGCGCCCGCGAGCTTCGGACCTACTTCAACACCACCTGGAGCGGCACCGGTTCGGGCGCCGACATGGTCCGCGGCTACACCACCGACGGACGCGCGCTGACCGGCTGGGGCAAGGAGAACAGCTGGTTCATGCCGATGAAGCGGATCATCGACCCCGGCGCCCGCCGCGAGGCCTACCTCGACTACATCGACGCCCAGGCCGAAGGCGAGGGACGCCCCGACAACATCGAGGCCCTCACCTACCTCCCCGACACCTTCCTCACCGACAACCGCGCCGACACCGCCTGGAAGTGGATGCGCCGCATCTACGCCGAGAAGGACGTCCAGCACGTCAACACCCGCCAGGGCACCAACGGCGACTACCCCGAGGTCTCCTTCACCCTCGTCGCCCAGACCGTCCAGGGCCTCATGGGCGTCACCCCCGACGCCCCCGCCCGCACCCTGACCACCCAGCCGCGCCTGCCCTCCGGCATGGACTGGCTGAGCGTCTCGGACCTGCGCGTCGGCGACTCCGCCTTCACCCTGCGGCACGACACGGCACCCGCGGCCCGCCGCTCCACCCTCACCCACACCTCCGGCACCCGCCCCTACACCTGGGTGGCACGCTTCCCCGGCGCCCACGCCTCCGTCCGGGTCGACGGCACGCCGCGCCCGGCCCGTACCGAGGTCGTCGACGGCGTGACGTACACGACGGTCCGCACCCGGGTGGCCCCCGGCCGCACGGTCACGGTGGAGGTCCGATGACCCGCGCGGGAGCGAAGCCCGACCCGGCCGGGGAATTCCCCGGCGGCGCCGACCTGTTCCGCCTCGACCCGGCGGTCGCCCACCTCAACCACGGCTCCTACGGGGCCGTCCCGCGCCCCGTCGCGCGCGTCCGCGCCGGCATCGAGGAGGAGGCCGCCGCCGACCCCGACCGCTTCTTCCGCGACGTCCCCGACCGGCTCGCCGAGGCGCGCGCCCGCATCGCCGGACACCTCGGCGCGGAACCCGAGGGCCTCGCCTTCGTCGCCAACGCCACCGAGGCGGCCAACCTCGCCCTCGACGCCCTGCGCCTGGACGGCGACGACGAGATCCTGGTCACCGACCACGGCTACGGCACGGTCGTCACGGCCGCCGCCCGGCGCGCCCCGCTCACCACCGTCGCCCTCGACCCCGCGCTGCCGGACGAGGACGCGCTCGTCGCGGCGGTGCTCGCCGGGATCACCCCGCGCACCCGGGTGGCGCTGCTCGACCAGATCAGCTCGCCCACCGCGCGACTCCTCGGCACGCCCCGGCTGCTCTCCGAGCTCCGCGCCCGCGGGATCACCACCGTCGTCGACGGCGCCCACGCGCCGGGCATGCTCGCCGACCCCCTCGCCGGGCGGCCCGACCTCTGGTTCGGCAACCTGCACAAGTGGGCCTACGCCCCCTCGGGCACCGCCGTCCTGGCGGTCGCCCCCGGCCTCCGGGAGCGGGTCCCCGCCCCGGTGCCCTCCTGGGAGTACGCCCGCGGCTTCCCCGGCGCGGTCGAGTTCCGGGCCACCGCCGACTACACCGGCTGGCTGGCCGCCCCCGAGGGCCTCGACCTGATCGAGCGCCTCGGCGCCGCGACCGTACGCGCCCACAACAGCGCCCTCGTCGCCCACGGCGCCGAACTGCTGGCCCGCCTCCCCGGCGTGACGCACCTCCCGTACGACGAGGGGCTCGCGATGCGGTCCCTGCGGCTGCCCCGGAGCCTGGCCCGGACCCAGCCCGAGGCCGCCGCCCTGCGCGAGGAGATCGCGTCCCGCCTCGGCTGCCGCACCCTCGTCTGGTCCTGGCCCGACGGCGGCGGCATCCGGATCAGCGGGCAGATCTACAACCGGCCCGAGGAGTACGAGCGGCTGGCCGCCGGACTGGGCGCGCTGCTGGACGGGCGCTAGGTCGTGTCCGGACACGCCCTAGGCGCGGGCCCGGCCACGACGGCCGGGCCCGGTCCGGACCCGGCGCCTGACTACCCGGCCGAGGCGAAGAAGGCCGTCAGCTCCGCCACGTACCGCTCGGGGTGGGTGACGTGCGGGACGTGCCCGGCGCCCTCGAAGACCTGGGTACGGGCCCCGGGGAGCGTCCCGGCGATCCGCTCGGACACCGCGCCGAACCAGCGCGGGCTCGTGGCGCCCCGGGTGAGCAGGGCGGGGGCCGCGCAGCCGCGCAGCCCTTCGAGGTCGAGGGCGGCCCAGTGCGGGTCGCCCTGCTCGTCGAGGAAGGTGGGGGCGTTGGCGACGAAGGTGTCCTTCAGCTCCCGCGGGAACCGCTCCCACGCGCCGGGCCCGAGGGCGACCGTGTCGACGAAGGTCCGGGCGCCGGCGAGGGCGTCGCCCGTCCGCAGCAGGTCGCTGACGCCGTCGATCCGGCCGCGCGTCGCGGCCACCTCCTCCCGGTACTCGGGCACGTCGGCCACCACGTCGAGCAGCGGCGGCTCGTGCACGGCGAGCGCCCGGAACAGTTCGGGGCGGCGGGCGGCGAGCCCGAGGGCGGTGGACGCGCCGAAGGAGTTGCCGACGACGAAGGCGGGCGCGAAGCCCAGCGCCTCCAGGAGGGCGGCCAGGTCCTCCTCGTCCTCGAAGCGCGAACCCGGCCCGGCCGGCCGGTCGCTCTCGCTGTGCCCGCGCCGGTCGTAGACGAGCACCCGGTGCCGCAGGGCGAAGGCGTGGACGACGGCGTCCCAGTCGTGGTGGTCGCCCCAGGAGCCGTGCACCAGGACCAGGGGGTCGCCGTCACCGCCGGTCTCGTAGAACAGTCCGACGCCGTCGACCTCGACCTTTGCCATGCGCGCTCCCTGCGACGATCCGGCACAGGGGCCCATTGTCCGGCCGCCGTGCGGCCCGGGGGCGGGAGAACACGCGGGCCGTGCGGGTGTCGGGGGCGCCGCTCACACCGATGGCCGCGGCTCGGGCCCGGCCGGACGGATGGCAGACTCGGCCCATGGTGTTCGAACTTCTCGCGGCGACGGGCGTGCTCGCGCTGCTGACGATGGTGCCGGGGCCGGACATGGCGGTCGTCACCCGCAGGGCCGTGGCCGCCGGGCGCCGGGACGGGCTGCTGACCGTCGGCGGGATCACCAGCGGGCTGCTGGTGTGGGGCGTGCTGTCGGTGGCCGGGCTCGCCGCCGTCCTGGCGGCGTCGGCCGTCGCGTACACCGTGGTGAAACTGGCCGGCGCCGCCTACCTGGTGTTCCTCGGGGCGCAGGCGCTGTGGCGGAACCGGCGCGGCGGGGCGGCGGCGCCCGTGGACGCGCCGCCGCCCGCCGGGAACCCGTGGCGGACCGGTCTGGTGGGCAACGTGCTCAACCCGAAGATCGCCGTCTTCTACACCGGCCTGCTGCCCACCCTCGCGCCGTCCGGGCTCTCCCCGCACACCGGGATGGCCCTGCTGGTGCTGATCCACGCGGCGCTCACGGTCGTGTGGCTCTCCGGCTACGTGCTGCTGCTCGCCGGGGCCCGCTCCTTCTTCGCCCGGCCCGCGGTGCGGGGGGCCATGGAGCGGGTCACCGGTGTGGTGCTCATCGGCTTCGGGGTGAAGGTCGCGACGGCGACCTCCTAGGCCGGGCCCGATCCGTCGGCCGCGTCCGATCCGTCGGCCGCGTCCGATCCGTCGGCAGGGCCCGATCCGTCGCCCGGGTCCGGCCCGGCGGCCCGGTCCGGCCCGTCCCGCCGTCCGGCGGTCAGGGGCCCCATGCCTCGAACTCGTAGATCCGGGCCGCCGGATCGGTCGTCTGGGTCGGCGCGGTGACCACCAGGCGGACGTACCGGGCGGTCAGCGCGACCGGGTGGGTCGTGGTCGCCGCCGTGTTGCCGGTGACGGTGACGGCGGTGGTCCAGGCAGCGGTGGTGCTGTCGCGGACCTCCACCCGGAAGTCCCGGGTGTTCCAGGTCGCGCTCTCGCCGCCCGCCGCCGCGTGCTTCACCACGAAGCGGCTCAGGGGGCGGGCCGAACCGAGGTCCACCTCCAGCCACTTGGCGGAGGTCGTCGCGCACCACTTGTCGGTGGTGCCGCCGGCGACGCTGCCGTTGACCGCCTTGGCGGGGGTCTCCGCGGTGTTGCACTGCCCGGAGGCGGTCGCGGGCCGGTTCAGCGCCAGGTTGCTCTCGGCCGTCCCGGACCAGGTGACCGTGGTGCTCGCGGCGGGGGAGCGGCCGAACTCGGTGGAGACGGCCTCGACGTCGAGCGTGGTCGAGGTCTCGGTGCCGGCCCGGTCCAGCTTCGGCACGAAGTAGGCGTCGTTGGGCGTGGCGCCCAGGAAGGTGCGGCTGCCGTCGGCGTTGCGGCGGTACACCTCGTAGTGGTGCACCTCGCCGGTGGCCGAAGCGGTCCAGCCGAGCCGGAGGGACTTGCTCGTCCCGGTGTCCGTCGTGCCGAGGACGGTCGGCGCGGTGGGCGCGGCCGGTGCGTCCACCGCGCCGTCGTACACGCCGAGTTGGCCCACCTTGATGTCGTACGAGGCGGCCGTCCCGGTGGTCTCCAGGCCGAGCTGCGCGATCGTCCGCCCGGCGTACGCGGAGAGGTCGAGCACCTTGCGCTCCCAGCCGGTGCCCGTGGTGGAGCCGAGGTCGAGGGTGGTGAAGGCGGTCGGGGCGTCGGTGAAGGAGACCGCGGCCTTCAGCCGGGTGGGCCCGGCCGCCGGCGTCCGCACCGCGACCGCCAGTTTGGTGTCGGCCGCCACCGGCAGCCGCGTCTGGTACAGACGTACGGAGTTGACGGCGTCCAGCGGGCCGGTCAGGCGCAGGGCGGAGCCGCCCTCGTAGGCGTCGGTGAAGTCGATCGACGGCTTGAGCCGCGTGCCGGTGGACCGCACCAGCCAGCGGTACGTGGGCGGCACGTCCTGGAGGGACAGGTTGTTCCAGCCCGCGCCGGACACCCGGGTCCCGCCGGAGTGGTAGAAGTCGCCCTGTCCGGCGTCGAAGTTCGTGACGAAGGGCTTCGTGGTGACGGGGGAGGACTCGGCGACGTACTGCGCGAGGCCCTTCCACGAGGAGCCGGTCGTGGTGTCGGACGGGTCGCCGTTGGCGCCGTCCCAGTAGCGCGCCTCCCGGGCGACGGAGTCGGCCCGGTCGGCGGCGGACTTCCAGGTCCACTCGGGGCGGTAGAGCCCGAGCGAGGTGGTGTGCGGCTGTCCGGCCGGGAAGAGCGCGTTCCAGTCGACGCCCGTGTCGTAGCCGTTGGACTCGGTGTCCACGCCGCTGAACAGGTCGTACTCGCCGCGCCCGAGGCCGCGGGCCAGTGAGCGGGACGAACTCAGGCCGCCCGAACTCCAGTTGAAGTTGAGGAACATGGAGTCACTGGTGCGCTGCGTGCCCTCCTGGAGGAAGGCGTCGTTGGCGGAGGTCAACGCGTTCTGCCAGCTCACCGAGCCGGACTCGGTCATCGCGTCGTACCACATGAACTCGACCGGGCCGAGCGAGCGGGCGTAGCGCATCGTGTTGCGCACCTCGCCCGCCAGCGCCGAGTCGCCGCCGGCGGTCTCCTGGTTGACGAACCAGCCGTCGAATCCGTAGTGCTGCGCGACCTGCGCCAGCTTGTCGGCGACCGGGTAGCGGCCGCCGGACTTCTGGGTGAAGTCGCGCACCCACTGGAGCTGCCCGCCGTAGGCGGTGGGCGGGAAGAACACCGTGCCATAGACCTTGACCCCGTTGCGGTGGGCCGCGTCGATCACCGTCGGGTTCGGTGCCAGGATCAGGCCCTCGCCGGCCGAACCGCCCCAGAACACCAGCTTGTCGAGGTACTGCCAGTGCCCGAACGCGTAGTAGTTCGGGTCGGCCGAGCCCTGGGAGGGGTTGTTCGAGGTGGGGGCGAAGGAGACCAGCGAAACGACCTTGCCCTCGCCCGCGCGGGCGTTGGCGTTGGCCTTGAGCGCCGGATCGGAGACGCGCGGCCGGAGCGGGACGCGGGAGCGGTTGAAGCGCGCGTCCGGGTCGGTGGCCGGGTCCCAGTTCAGGATCGAGTTCGGGTACCAGTACGAGGCGTACGGCTGGTCGCCCGAGGCGGTGGAGGCGGCGGGGGCGGTGGGCCGCTCGGCGGCGGCCGACGCGCTCGGCGCGGCGGCGCCGAGGCCGAGCGCGCCCGCGGAGAGCGCCGCGGCCAGGAGGAGGTGCAGGGGTCGTCTCATCGGAGCTCCGGTCCAGCGGAAGGGGTGGGGGGCTGGTGGTGCCGGTGGCGCGATGGTGCGGATGACAACGATGCCGGTCCGGCGTCGCCGAGGACGCCGGGCCGTTCGGTCCGGGAGGCTAAACGGCTTTAGTGACCGGGGTCAAGAGGGCCGTTCCGGTCGGCGCCGGGCGGGGCCGTGCTCTCGCGGACCGTCAGCCGGGGGGTCGGATTCCTGACGTCCTGGGCCGAACCGGGGGCGTCGACCTGCGCGAGCAGCGCCGTCGCGACCTGCTCGCCGAGCGCGAAGGTGTCCCGGGAGAGGGCGGTCAGGGAGGGGTGGACGATCCGGGTGAGCGCCGAGTCGTCGAAGGACACGACGGACAGCTCGCCCGGGACCGCGACCCCCATCTCGGTGGCGACCCCGAGGCCCGCGACGGCCATCACGTCGCTGTCGTAGACGATCGCCGTCGGGCGCTGCCGCCCCGGCCGGGCGAGCAGGGCCCGGGTGGCCGCCGCGCCCTCCGCGTCGCTGAAGTCGGTCGGCACCGAGACGGCGTCGGCGAGGCCGAGCCGCCGCGCCGCGTCCCGGACCGCCCGGATCCGGCGCTGGGTGTGCTGGAAGGAGGGCAGGCCGGCGAGATGGGCGATCCGGCGGTGCCCGAGGGCGGCCAGGTACTCGACGATCGAGGTCATCGCCTCGCGGTCGTCGGCCCAGACGGCGGGCAGCCGCCCGTGCCGGCCGGGGCCCCCGAGCACCACGGTGGGGACGCCGAGCTCCTCCAGGACCGGGATGCGAGGGTCGCGCACCTGGAGGTCGACGAGGACGAAGCCGTCCACCCGGTGCTCGGAGGTCCAGCGCCGGTAGACCTCGATCTCGGCGGCGGTGTCCTCGACGACGAGCAGCTGGAGGGCGGTGCCCCGGCCGGACAGCGCCGCCTGGAGCCCGGACAGCAGATGGCTGAAGAAGGGTTCGAGCCCGATCGTGCGCGCGGGGCGGGCGAGCACCAGGCCGACGGCGCCCGCGCGGGCCCCGCCGAGCGCGCGGGCGGCGCTGTGCGGGCGCCAGTTCATCCGCTCGGCCACCCCCAGGATCCGGTCCCGGGTCGCCTCGCTCACCCCCGGGCGCCCGTTGAGCGCGAAGGAGACGGCGCCCTTGGAGACGCCCGCCTCCCTGGCGATGTCGGCGATGGTCGGTCTGGCCACCGGACGCCCCCTCTGATCCGCCGTTCCCGCCGCGCCGCCACCCCCGCGAGGACGGCCGGTTTCCGCGGGCTCTCTTGACACCGGAGTTTAGCCGGGAGGATAGTCCCGCATCGCTAGAGCGGTTTAGTAAACAGGTGGCCGTGTCCCGACGCCCGCCGCACTCCCTGCACCAACGAGCAGCAAGGAGACACCCTCGTGCGAGTCATTCGAAGGAGCCGCTGGGCGCGGTGGACGGCGGTCGCGGTGGCGGCGGTGACCCTCGCCGGCTGCGGCCTCGGCGGCGCGGAGGACTCCGGCGCCCCCGGCCCGGTGGTCACCGGCGGCGAGGTGAAGGGCAAGGTCTCGCTCCAGACCTGGGCCCTGAAGCCCAAGTTCACCGCGTACATGGAGGGCGTGATCGCCGGCTTCGAGAAGAAGCACCCCGGCGTCGAGGTCGACTGGCTCGACCAGCCCGGCGAGGGCTACTCGGAGAAGGTGCTCAGCCAGTCGGCCGGCGGCACCCTGCCCGACGTCGTCAACCTGCCCCCGGACTTCGCCCTGCCGCTGGTGAAGCGGAACCTGCTGCTCGACATCGCCGGCTCCGACCCCTCCGCCTCGGCCGACTACGTCAAGGGCGGCCTGGACGCGTACCGCTTCCCCGGCCACGACGGCACCTACGGCTATCCCTGGTACCTCAACACCGACGTCAACTACTGGAACGCCGAACTGCTCACCCGGTACGGCCTCGACCCGAAGAAGCCGCCGGCCTCGCTCGACCAGCTGGTGGCGGCGGCCCGTACCGTCAAGGCGAAGTCCGGCGGCCGGACGTACCTCATGAGCCGCAAGCCCAACCTCATGGACCTGGCCAACGCCGGCGTGCCGGTCATGTCGGCGGACGGGCGCAGCTTCACCTTCAACACCCCCGAGGCCGCCGCCGTCCTCGACACCTACCGCGCGGCGTTCAAGGAGGGGCTGCTGCCCAAGGACGTCCTGACCGAGACCTACGCGGGCAACACCAAGCTGTTCGCCTCCGGGACCGCCGCCTGGACCACCGCGGGCGCCAACTACATCACCAGCCTCGCGGTCGACAACCCGACGCTGGCCCCCAAGGTGGTCTCCTCGCCCGCGATGGGCACCCCGCCGCTGTACGTCCAGGGCCTGTCCATCCCCCGGTCCACCAAGAACCCGACCGCGGCCCTGGCGCTCGCCCGCTGGGTGACCGACGCCGCCAACCAGGCCGCCTTCGCCCACGAGACCAGCATCTTCCCCTCCACCACCGCGTCCGCCGCGGACCCCTTCTTCAGCAGGAGCGACGGCACCAACGCGGCCGACGCCAAGGTGACCGCCTTCCGCTCGCTCGCCACCGCCCGCCTCCTCGAACCCGTCCAGGCCAACGACGCCGTCAAGACCGTCGTCAACCAGCAGATCTCCCTCGCCGTCAGCGGCCAGGCGAGCTCGAAGGAAGCCCTGGACACGGCCGTCGCCCGCGCCAACCTGCTGATCAAGGACTAAGCCCCGCGATGACGCTGACGCACCGGCGCCGGTTCACGCCCTGGCTGCTCGCCGGTCCCGCCCTGGTCTGGCTCGCCGTCTTCAACCTGTGGCCCGCGGTCAACACCGTGATCCTGTCCTTCACCAGCGCCCGGCCGCTCGGCGGCGGCCGCTTCACCGGACTGGAGAACTACGAACGGGCCCTGGACGACGCCCAGTTGACGGACGCCCTCGTCAACAGCGTCATCTACCTGCTGGTCTGCCTGCCCCTGCTCACCCTGCTGCCGCTGCTGCTCGCCCTCCTGGTCGAGCGGAAGGCACCCGGCATCACCTTCTTCCGCACCGCCTTCTACACCCCGGTCGTCGCCTCCGCCGTCGTCGTCGGCCTGGTCTGGGGCTGGCTGCTGGACGAGCGGGGCCTGCTCAACGGCCTGCTGCACCAACTGGGCCTCGCCGACCGCCCCGTCTCCTTCCTCACCGACCGCTGGCTGCTGCTGTTCAGCGCCATCGCCCTCACCGTGTGGAAGGGGCTCGGCTACTACATGGTCATCTACCTGTCCGCGCTCGGGAACGTCGGACGCGAGCTGCACGAGGCCGCCGCCGTCGACGGAGCGGGCGCCACCCGCAGGTTCTGGCACGTCACCCTGCCCGGCGTGCGCCCCGCGATGCTGCTGATCTCCGTACTCGTCTCGGTCTCCGCGCTACGGGTCTTCTCCGAGCTGTACGTGCTGTCCAACGGCACCGGCGGACCCGGCGGGCGCGACATGTCGGTGGTCATGCTCATCCAGATGTACAGCCGCGGTTTCACCGGGCACATCGGCTACGCCTCCGCCCTCAGCGTGCTGCTCTTCGTCTTCACCGTCGGCCCGATGCTGGTCCTGGCCCGGCTCAACCGGAAGGCGGCCTGACGGATGCCCCCGAGCCGTACGCACTCCACCGCCGGGAAGGCGGGCCGCTACCTCCTGCTCGTCCTCGTCCTGCTCCTCACCGTCGGCCCCTTCCTGTGGCAGCTGTCCACCTCGCTCAAGGGCCCCGCCGAGGACGTCTTCTCCCGCACGCCCCGCTTCCTGCCCGAGGACCTCACCCTCGACAACTACGCCAAGGTCGCCGACACCGTCCCGGTGTGGAACTACGCGGCGAACTCGCTGATCGTCGCGGGGATCGCCGTCCTCGGCAACGTCGTCGGCGCCACCCTCGCCGGCTACGCCCTGGCCCGGCTGCGGTTCCGGGGCGCCCGGTTCGCCCTCGGCCTGTTCGTCGCGACCCTCGTGCTGCCCGGCGAGGTCACCCTCGTCTCCCAGTACGTGACCGTCCGCAGCCTCGGCCTCACCGACACCCTGCTCGGCGTGGCGCTGCCCGGGGCGATCGGCATGCTCAACGTGCTGCTGATGTACACCGCCTTCCGCGCGGTCCCGCCCGAGCTCGACGCCGCCGCGCTCGTGGACGGCGCCGGCGTGTGGCAGCGGCTGTGGCACATCGGGCTGCCCAGCGTCCGCGGCATGCTCAGCGTCGTCGTGATCTTCACCTTCATCCAGGCCTGGGACGACTTCCTGTGGCCGCTGATCGTGCTCAGCGACCCCGGGCGCTACACCCTCACGGTCGGCCTCCAGTACCTCGACGGCACGTTCACCGCCAACCCCCGGCAGATCGCCGCCGGCACCATGATCGCCTTCCTGCCGGTCGTCGCCGTGTTCGCGGTGTTCCAGCGCTTCTTCTTCAAGGGGGTCGAGGAGGGCGCGATCAAGGGATGACCCGCAGGCCCCGCCACCCGACCCGTCGGCACCCCTCCTTCACGAAGGAACCGCACCCCGCATGACGAACCGTCACCACCGCACCGGTCCGCGCTTCGGCGTCAACTACACCCCCAGCCAGGGCTGGTTCCACCACTGGCTCGACTTCGACCTCGACGCCGTACGCGCCGACCTGGACTCCGTCGCCGCCCTCGGCCTCGACCACATCCGCGCCTTCCCGCTGTGGCCGCTGTTCCAGCCCAACCGCACCCTGATCCGCCCCCGCGCCGTCGAACAACTCGGCCTGCTCGTCGACGCGGCCGCGGAACGCGGCCTGGACGTCGCCGTCGACGGGCTCCAGGGCCACCTCTCCAGCTTCGACTTCCTGCCCGCCTGGACCCGCACCTGGCACCGGCGCGGCCTCTTCACCGACCCCGAGGTCGTCGACGGGCAGAGCACCTACCTGCGCACCCTCGCCGCCGCCCTCGCCGACCGGCCCAACTTCCTCGGCATGACCGTCGGCAACGAGATCAACCAGTTCTCCGGCGACCCCCACCCCGACCCCGACCGTGTCACCCCCGACGAGGCCGGGACCTGGCTGCGCCGGATGCTCGCCGCCTGCGAGGACGGCGCCCCCGGCCGGCTCCACCTGCACGCCGAGTACGACGCCGCCTGGTACCAGGACGACCACCCCTTCACCCCCGCCCAGGCCGCCCGGCTCGGCGCCGTCACGGCCGTCCACTCCTGGGTCTTCAACGGCACCGCCCAGCGCTACGGCCCCGACTCCGTGGCCGTCGCCCAGCACGCCGCCTACCTCGTCGAACTCTCCAAGGCCTGGGCCACCGACCCCCGGCGGCCCGTCTGGCTCCAGGAGGTCGGCGCCCCCGCCCCGCACATCGCCGCCGACCGCGCCGCCGAATTCACCCGGACGACCGTCGCCGCCGCGCTCGACTGCCCCGACCTGTGGGGTATCACGTGGTGGTGCTCCCACGACGTCGACCGCTCGCTCGCCGACTTCCCCGAACTGGAATACTCCCTCGGCCTGTTGACCACCGACCGCCGGGTCAAACCGGCGGGCCGGGCGCTCGCCGACGCCGTCGCCGAGGCCCGCGCCGCCGCCCCGGCCCCGGCACCCCGCCGCACCGCGCTCGTCCTCGACCTGCCCGAGGAGGGGCCGAAGCGCTCCTCCTGCGCCCCCGGCGGGTCCTTCTTCGAGGCGTTCATGCGGCTCGCCGAGGCCGGGGCCCGCCCCGCCGTGGTCCTCGCCGCGCGCGCCGACGACCCCGCCTACCTCGCCGCGCGCGGGATCACGGAACTCGTCACGCCCGACCGCCCCGGTCTCGGCGACGGGTGACCCCGAGCCCCGTACCGGAGCTCTCGCGCCCCTCCGCCCGTCCCGCCCAGCCGCTCCCTCCGCCCCTTCGCGATCCGGAGAGTCCCGCCCATGCATGACGACCGCAGCCTCGTCGAGAACCGCCTCAAGCGCGTCCTCGACGAACGCGTCCGCCCCGCCGTGTACCCCGTCTCCGTCCCCCTCCAGGTCGGCATCTGGACGGCCCCCGGCGAACCCGTGCCCGTCGCCGAGGGGCTCGCCGCGCCCCGGACCCCCATCGCCGTCGGCGACGCCTGGGGCGCGCCCTGGGACACCAGCTGGCTCACCGTCTCCGGCACCGTGCCCGAGGAGTGGGCCGGCCGCACCGTCGAGGCGCTGATCGACCTCGGCTTCGACGCCAACATGCCCGGCTTCCAGTGCGAGGGCCTGGTGTACCGCCCCGACGGCAGCCCGGTGAAGGGGCTCAACCCGCGCAACCAGTGGGTGCGGATCGCGGCACCGGCGCGCGGCGGCGAGGAGGTGCTGCTGCACGTCGAAGCCGCGTCCAACCCGGTGATCCTCGACTACCACCCCTTCCTGCCCACCGGGCTCGGCGACCGGGACACCGCCGGCGACACCCCGCAGTACAGGCTGGCCCGGATGGACCTCGCCGTGTTCGACGAGACGGTCTGGCAGCTCGTCGTCGACCTGGAGGTGCTGGGCGAGCTGATGGCCGAGCTCCCCGTCGAGGGCGCCCGCCGCTGGGACGTCCTGCGCGCCGTCGACCGCGCCCTGGACGCGCTCGACCTCCAGGACGTGGGCGGCACGGCCGCCGCCGCCCGGGCCGAGCTGGCCGAGGTCCTCGCCTCGCCCGCCGAGCCCTCCGCCCACCGGATCAGCGCCGTCGGCCACGCCCACATCGACTCGGCCTGGCTGTGGCCGCTGCGCGAGACCGTCCGCAAGGTGGCCCGCACCACCGCCAACATGACCGCCCTCCTGGAGGACGAGCCCGACTTCGTCTACACGATGTCCCAGGCCCAGCAGTACGCCTGGATCAAGGAGCACCGGCCCGAGGTGTACGCCCGGGTCAAGAAGGCCGTAGCCGAGGGACGCTTCGTCCCGGCCGGCGGCATGTGGGTCGAGTCCGACACCAACATGCCGTCCTCGGAGGCGATGGCCCGTCAGTTCGTGCACGGCAAGCGCTTCTTCCTGGAGGAGTTCGGCGTCGAGAACCAGGAGGCGTGGCTGCCGGACACCTTCGGCTTCGCCGGCGGGCTTCCGCAGATCATCAAGGAGGCCGGCTCGAAGTGGCTCCTGACCCAGAAGATCTCCTGGAGCCAGGTCAATTCCTTCCCGCACCACACCTTCTGGTGGGAGGGCGTCGACGGCACCCGGATCTTCACCCACTTCCCGCCCATCGACACGTACAACTGCTCCATGCAGGGCAAGGAGATCGCCCACGCCGTCCGCAACTTCAAGGACAAGGGCCGCGCCCGGCACTCCATCGCCCCCACCGGCTGGGGCGACGGCGGCGGCGGCACCACCCGCGAGATGATCGCCAAGGCGGCCCGACTGCGTGACCTGGAGGGCTCCGCCCGGGTGCGCTGGGAGCGGCCCGCCGAGTTCTTCGCCAAGGCGCAGGCCGAGTACCCCGACCCGCCGGTCTGGGTGGGGGAGCTGTACCTGGAGCTGCACCGCGCCACCCTCACCAGCCAGGCCCGGACCAAGCAGGGCAACCGGGCGAGCGAGAACCTGCTGCGCGAGGCCGAACTCTGGTGCGCCACCGCCGCCGTACGGACCGGACTGCCCTACCCGTACGCGGAGTTGGACCGGATCTGGAAGACGGTGCTGCTCCACCAGTTCCACGACATCCTGCCCGGCTCGTCCATCGCCTGGGTCCACCGGGAGGCCGAGCGCACCTACGCGGCCGTGGCCGAGGAACTGACCGCGCTCGTCGACCGGGCCCAGCGGGCCCTCGCCGGCGCACCCGGCGACCCGGCGGACCCGGACGCCGCCGACGTGGTCTTCAACGCCGCCCCGCACCCGCGCGGCGGCGTCCCCGCCGGCGCCGCCCGCCGCGTCGCCGCCCTGCCCGCGGCCCCCGGGCGCTGCACGGTCACGGCACGCCCCGAAGGCGGATTCGTCCTCGGCAACGGCCTGCTGCGGGTCACCGTCGACGCGCGCGGGCTCGTCGTCTCCGCCGTCGACCTCGACACCGGACGCGAGACGGTCGCCCCCGGCGCCGCCGCCAACCTGCTCCAACTCCACCCGGACTTCCCGAACATGTGGGACGCCTGGGACGTCGACCGCTTCTACCGCAACACCGTCACCGACCTCACCGGCGTCGACGAGCTGACCGTCGAAACCGACACGGCCACCGAGGTCACCGTCCGCGTCACCCGCTCCTTCGGCTCCTCCCGGGCCGCCCAGACCCTCACCCTCACCGCCGGATCCAAGCGGCTCGACCTCGGCACCGAGGTGGACTGGCACGAGACGGAGAAGTTCCTCAAAGCCGCCTTCCCCCTCGACCTGCACACCGACCGCTACGCCTCCGAGACCCAGTTCGGGCACCTGTACCGGCCGACCCACGCCAACACCAGCTGGGAGGCGGCCAAGTTCGAGGCGTGCAACCACAGGTTCGTCCACTTCGAGGAGCCCGGCTGGGGCGTCGCGCTCGTCACCGCCTCCACGTACGGCCACGACGTCACCCGGACCGTCCGGCCCGCCGACCAGGGCACCACGACCACCGTCCGGGCCTCCCTGCTGCGCGCCCCGCGCTTCCCCGACCCGCACACCGACCAGGGCACGCACCGCTTCCGGCACGCCCTCGTGCCCGGCGCGGGCATCGGCGACGCCGTCCGCGAGGGGTACCTGATCAACCTGCCCGAACGCCGGGTGCCCGGCACCGCCGACGTGGCGCCGCTGGTGGCCGTGGCCGACCCGGCCGTGGTGGTCAGCGCCGTGAAGCTGGCCGACGACGGGAGCGGGGACGTGGTGGTCCGGCTCTACGAGGCGGCGGGCGGCCGTGCCCGCACCCGCCTCTCCGCCGGCTTCGCCCTCGCCGGCGCGCGGTCCTGCGACCTGCTGGAGCGCCCCCGGGAGGAGGAGGTGACGGTCGAGGGCGACGAGGTCCCGGTCGTCCTGCGCCCGTTCCAACTGCTCACCCTGCGCCTGAGCCGCGCCTGAGCCGCACCCCGGCCTCCAGGGGTTACCCCTGGTCACGGACGGCACCGACGCCCTACTCTTGCGCCCTGATCCGTCGGGGCGCGAGGAGTGGGCGAGACATGGGTGTGCTGCCGGAAGGGCTCGGGGACGCGATACGCGGCACCGCGCGGGACATCGCCGACGTCCTGCGCGCGGCCCCCGACACGGGGCTGCCGGTACCCCGGCTGACCTGGACCGTCGGCGAGACCGCGGCCCACCTGGGCCAGGCCAACCAGCTGATGGCCGAGCTTGCCGCCGGTCACGCCCGCCCGTACGCCGACGGCACCGCGGAGGGCATCGCCGCCGCCAACGAGGTGGCCCTGGCGGCCTTCCCCGAGCGGTCCGCCGGACCGCTCGCCGACCTGATCGTCGACCAGGCCCTCGCCTTCCTCGACGCCGTCGAGGAACGGGCTCCCGAGGAGGTCGTGGCGACCCCGATGGGCCCGCTCGACCCCGCCGGTCTGGGCGCGTACCTGCTCACCCACATGCTCGGCCACGGCTACGACCTGGCCCGCGCGCTCGGCCGCCCGCACATGCTGGACCGCGCCCGGGTCGAGCTGACCCTGCCGTTCATGGTCGCCGCGATGCCCCGGGTGGCCGACCCCGCGGCGGTCGCCGGGGTCACCGCCCGCTACCGGGTACGGCTGTGGGGCGGCGCCCAGTTCGGCGTGACCGTCGCCGACGGGACGGTCACCACCTCGCACGGCCCCCTCGACCGGCCCGACTGCACCGTCCTGACCGAGCCCGTCGCCTTCCTGCTGATGGCCCTCGGCCGGATCGACCCGGTCCCGGTGATGGCCACCGGCCGCGCCCTCGCCTGGGGCCGCAAGCCGTGGCTGGGCCCGCGCTTCCCCCGGATGTTCGTCGCGCCTTAGGAAGCGGCGGACCCTAGGAAGCGGCGGACCCTAGGGACCGGCAGGCCCTAGGGACCGGCGGACCCTAAGGACCGGCAGGCTCTGGGGTCCGGCAGGCCCTGGGGTCCGGCAGGCCCCGGGGCCCGGCCCCGGCCCCCGTTCCCGTGCCCTCCGGCTAGGCTCTGCGCACGATGAACAGCCCCCACCACCCCTCGGAGCCCAAAGCCGACAAGGCGGGCGTACGCCGGCACAACCTGAGCCTCGTCCTGCGCACCGTGCACGAGGCCGGGGAGACGACCCGGGCGGCCGTCGCGGCCCGGGTGGGCCTCACCCGCGCGGCCGTGTCCTCGCTCGCCGAACAGCTCCTGGAGCTCGGGCTGCTCGTCGAGTCGGGGAAGACCTTCAGCGGCCAGGCGGGCCGCCCCGGCACCGTCCTCAAGCCGGCCGGTACCGGACCGGCCGGCCTCGGCGTCGAGATCAACGTCGACTACGTGAGCGTGTGCGTCGCCGACCTCACCGGCGCCGACCGGGTACGGCGCACCGAGCCCCTGGACCACCGCGCCCGCCCCGCGGCCGAGGTGCTGCGCCGGGCCGCGGACATCGCCGCCGAGGTCCTGGCGGAGGCCGCCCGGCAGGAGCTGCGCCCCACCGGCGTACGGCTCGCGCTGCCCGGCCTGGTCTCCGGCGGCACCGTCCGGCAGGCCCCCAACCTGGGCTGGAACCAGGTCGACGCCGACGCCCTGTTCACCGAGGCCCTCGCCGCCGCCACCGGCCGCCCGCCCGGCACCCCCGGCCTGCCCGTCGCCTCCGACAACGAGGCCAACGTCGCCGCGCTCGCCGAGCTCTGGTTCGGCGAGCTCGGCCGGATCCGCAGCTTCCTGCACGTCACCGGCGAGATCGGGGTCGGCGGCGCGATCGTCCTGGACGGCGAACTCCTGCGCGGCGCGCACGGGTTCGCCGGTGAGATCGGGCACCTCCCGGTCACCCCGGACGGCCCCCGCTGCCGCTGCGGCTCGCACGGCTGCCTGGAGCAGTACGCGGGCCAGCCCGCCCTGCTGCGCGCCGCCGGGGCCCCCTCGCTCGACGCCCTCGTCGCACGCGCCGCCGCCGCCGAGCCCCGTACCCTCGCGGCCCTGGACGAGGCCGGCCGGATGCTCGGCGTCGCCCTCTCCGGAGCGGTGAACCTCCTCGACCCGCAGGCCGTGGTCCTCGGCGGTATCTACCCCCGGCTCATGCCCTGGCTGGCCCCCGCCGTCGAGACCGAGCTCGCCCACCGGGTCGTCTCCGCCCTCTGGCCGCCCGACGCCGCCCGCCTGCGCGCCGCCTCGACCACCGCCACCACGGCCCGCGGGGCGGCGGCGCTCGTCCTGCGCGACATCCTCGCGGACCCCCTCACGTACGGCGCCTGACGGAACGGGATCCGCGGCCGGGAGCGGGCCGGCGCCGTCGCCGGGGTCGCCCGCGGCTACACGCGGACCCCGTGCCCGCGCAGGTAGGCCAGCGGGTTGACGTCCGAGCCGAAGTACGGCGTGGTCCGCACCTCGAAGTGCAGGTGCGGACCCGTGACCCGGCCGGTGGCCCCGGAGCGCGCGATGCGCTGACCGGCCGACACGCTCTGGCCGGGGGACACGTCGATACGGGAGAGGTGGGCGTACTGGGTGTAGCGCCCGTCGGCGTGCCGGACCACCACCTCGTAGCCGTAGCTCCGGTTGTACCCGGCGTGCACCACCCGGCCCGGGCCGACCGAGCGGACCGTGGTGCCGGTCGGCACGGCGAAGTCCTGGCCCGTGTGGTAGCCCTTCGACCAGGAACCGCGCTCCCCGTAGAAGCCGGTGAAGACGTACGAGGAGACGGGCGCCGTCCAGCTCCGCGAGCTGCCCGTCGACGAGCCGCCCGAAGCGTCGCCCGTCGAGCCGCCGCCCCGGGCGCCGGTGCGCTGCTCGTACTTCTCCTTGTGGCTGGTCCAGTACCAGTGGCCGCCGCTGCGGAACCAGTACACCCGGTCCGTCGCGTCCCAGCCCTGCCGCCCCCGGAAGACCGGCTCCCCGCCGACGCGCCGCGGCTGCTGCCGGGCCTTCGCCGCCGTCTCGCCCGTCCGCTGGGCGTACGTGGCGTGGTGGCTCGTCCAGCGCCACTGGCCGGCCTCGTTCTTGAACCAGTAGCGCGAGCCGTCCCAGCCCGCGTGCGACGGGGCGGGCTCGGCCGCCGCCGGGGCCGCCCCGGTGCCCGCGAGGGCCACCGCGCCGACCGTCGCGACGACCGCGCAGCGCACCCCGCGCAGGGTCGCGGCGCCGCCGCCGCGCTCGGTGCGGGCGGCCGCGCGGGCCGCGGCGCAGCCCGCGCAGTCGCAGCCCGTCCCGGCTGTCTCGTCCGTGAAGTCGGGGGTCCGCAGTTCCATGGTGTCCTCGCTCTCTCGGGGGCGGTGGTCGGCTTCGGTGAGCACCGGCTCGGCGCTCACTCCCGGCCCTGTTCGGCCGGTCCGCCGCGCCGGGTGTAGAAGGCCACGGTCAAGTCCTTGACCAGGGCCTGGCGTTCGAAGTCGTCGAGCTCGACGAGGCCGCGTGAGGTCAGCCGGGTCACCGTGTCGTCCACCGCGTCGATCACGCTGGTGAGCACCGAGTCGCGGTGCTTGGCGTCGAGCGCGGCGATCTGGCGCCGCTGCATCGCCGCCGCCACCTCCGGCGCGTACTCGATCCGGGTCGGCTGCGCCGAGAAGACCGCGATGCCGACCGGCCGGCACTCGGCCGCGAGGAGCCGGGTCAGCGTCCCGCCGACCGCCTCCGCGTCCCGCAGGGTGGGTCCGTCGCCCCGGAACGCGTCCGCGGGCAGCTGGGACAGGACACGCGCGGCGGCGGCCTCCACCTGCGCGCGCAGGTAGTCGAGATGGTCGTCCACGGCGAGCAGCGCCCGCGCGGTGTCCTTCACCGACCAGACGACGAGGACGACCACCCGCAGCGCCGCGCCCTCCGCGTCGACCACGGCGATCGGCTCGCTGCGCCAGTGCCGCAGCCGGACGTCGATCCGGCGGCGCAGCACGAACGGGCTGATCCACACGAGCCCGGTGCGGCGCACGCTGCCCCGGTAGCGGCCGAAGAGCGAGAGCACCCAGGCGGAGCCGGTCCGGCCCCTGGTCAGCCCGCCGAAGGCGAGCACCGCGAGGGCGGCGCAGCCCCCGAACGCGGCCCACTCCCAGGGCAGCAGATGGACCGTCCGCAACGGCCGGGCCCGCCACAGCAGTGTCCCGGCGCCGCCCAGCGCGGCGAGGCCGAGGAGGACGGCCAGCCAGCCGGGGAGCGCCGCGCCGCCGCGCTCGACGAGTTCGGGCTCCTCCGGCGGCGGGCGCCGGGACGGCGCCGGCGGCTCGTCGGCCTCGTGTCGGGCCCCCAGCTCCGGCGCCCGGGGGCGCGTGGTCCTCGAAGGGGGCGACGGGCGTGTCTCCTGGGTGAGCGGCGCGAGCGTCGCGGTGGGTGACGTGGGGTCGGCCCGGAACAGGTCGTCCATCGGTATGCCGTCGGTGTGCCATCGCGTACGTACGGGCAGGGGCCGCTTCTGGCGCTCGGTCATATGGCCCTTCCGGCTGTCCCCCGTCGAGGTGACGACGTGTCTGATGATCTTCAGAACCATCGTCACAGGGGTTAATGTCCGAAATGCCATGACTAAAGTCCCGAATCGGACGGACTTTGGTCCCTGGAGTCCCCTCCGCGGGGCGGCCGTGCGCGATTGTCAGTGGCTCCCCCTACCGTTCTCGACATGACGACGAAGACCTATCTGGAGCTGTCCCAGGACGGCGGCGGCGCGCACAAGTTCTACGAAGTGACGGTCACCGGCACGGTGGTGTCGGTCCGTTACGGACGCATCGGCGCGACCGGTCAGACGCAGACCTCGACCTTCGCCACCGTCGAGAAGGCGCAGGCCGCGGCGGCCAAGAAGATAGGCGAGAAGGTCCGCAAGGGGTACGCGCCGGCGGTCCAGGGACAGCGCGCCGCCCGCGCGGTCAGCCGCCGCGAGGTCAGCTCCGCGCCCTCCACCGCCCGCGCCGTCGCCCCCGTCCTGTGGCGCTTCCGCACCGGCTCCGCGGCCTTCGGCATCCACGTGGACGACGAGCGCTGCTGGGTGGGCAACCAGGCGGGCGAGGTCTTCACCCTCGGCCACACCGGCGAGGTCCAGGCCCGCTTCAGCCTCCCGGACGGCGTCAAGTGCCTGGTCGCCGACGACTTCTGGATCTACGCGGGCTGCGACGACGGCCGGGTCTACGACCTGTCGTCCAAGCTGCCCTTCGCCGCCTACGACATCGCGGCCGACGTCGACATCTTCTGGCTCGACATCCACGAGGGCGTCCTCGACGTCGCCGACCGCTCCGGCCGGCTCACCGTCATCGACCACGAGGACGAGCACCAGTGGTCCCGCTCCGGACGCGGCGAGCACGCCTGGATGGTGCGCGCGGACGCCGACGGCGTCTACTACGGCGACAGCCGCGGCGTGACGGCCTACGCCCCCGACGGCGGCGGCGAGCTGTGGCACACCCCCGCCGAGGGCGGGGTGCTCTTCGGCTGGCAGGAGTCCGCCTCCGTCTACGCGGGCACCGCCCGCCGCAAGGTGCACCGGCTCGCCAAGCGGGACGGGCGCACCGAGGCGGTCTACGGCTGCGACAGCCCGGTGTACTCGTGCGCCACCTCCCCGGGCGGCCGGTTCGTCTTCGCCGGGGACAACGCCTCCTCCGTCTACTGCTTCGCCGAGGACGGCACCCGGCTGTGGAAGCTGGGCACCGGCGGCGGCTCCGCCCTCTCGATGCAGTACCGCGACGAGCGCCTCTACCTGGTGACCACGGACGGCTCGCTGCTCTGCGTGGACGCGAGCGAGGCGGCCATCGCCGCCGCCCAGCAGGGCACCGTCCCCGTCGCCCAGGACATCAAGCTGGCCGCCGCCCTGCCCACGTACGCCCCGGCGACCACCGTCGCCGCCGTCGACGCGGTCCGCGCCGCGCCCGCCGGCACGGTCGTCGTGGAGTGCATCCAGGAGGGCGGCAGGACCCGGGTCCACGTCGTCACCGAGGGATACGAGACCGGGTGGAACGTGCAGTTCCCGCGCGCCATCCGGGAGCCCGGCGCCCGCTACGTCGTCGACGCCCTGCACCCGGCCTCGGGCGGCTTCTACCGGGTCCGCGGCGACATCCGGCGGCTGCTGTGAGCACCTTCCACGCGGCCACGGGGGACGGGCCCGCGCCGCCCGAGGGGGACGTGGAGCAGCGCTCGCGCGAGGTGCGGGCCGCGTGGGAAGGGCTGCTCCAGATCAGACGGCTGACCAACAGCCAGGGCGGCGACCCGGCGGCGAGCCCCGCCGCCTGGGAGCTCGGACAGCCGGTGCGGGCGATCGCCCTCGCCCTGGAGGCGGCCCGGCAGCCGCCCTCCGCGCTCGACGCCGCAGGCGCCCGCACCGCCACCGGCTACCGGGTCACGGCCGGCGAGCGGCCCGGCACGGCGGTGGTCGAGTGGCTCGGCCCGCCGGGCTCCGGCGCCGCCCACCAGGAGGAGGCCGCCCTCACGGCCTGCGCCGCCGTCCTCGCCCGGCTCGGCTGGGACGCCCTGCTCTACCGGGGCCCGCGCCGACGCCACTTCCTGGAGGTGGAGGCGGCCCGGCCGGCGCGGGCGTAGGCGTAGGCGCCGGGCGGCCGGGCCGCACCGGCGATCCCGGGCGGCTCCGATCGAGTGGACTCCCCGGAACACGCCCGGGAGCGGTGCGCCCCTTCTCCGGCGCCGGTGGTCACCTGGCCGTCCTAGACCGTGACCCGGAAGAAGCCCCCGACATGCGACGACCTGGACGAAGTGCCCCCTCCCGCCGGCTGCTGGCCGCGACGCTGCTGGTGGCGTCCGTGCTGGCCCCGGTGGCCGCGACCCCCGCCACCCCCGTCCACGCGGCGAGCGCGGGCCGCCACGACACCGGCCGGAACGGCGACGACTGCCCGCCGGACGGCCTCGGCCCCGAGCTGACCGCCCGCCTGGACAAGACGATCGAGGACGTCCGCCGGCAGGCGGGCATCCCCGGCGTCGTCGTCGGCCTGTGGATGCCGGGCCGGGGCAGCTATGTGCGCGCCACCGGAGTCGCCGACAAGGCCACCGGCGCGCCGATGTTCACCGACACGTACGTCCGGATTGGCAGCGAGACCAAGACCTTCACGGTCACCGCGCTCCTGGAGCTCGTGGACGACGGGCGGATCGGGCTCGACGACCCGATCTCCCGGTACGTCCACGGCGTGCCGGACGGGCGGCGGATCACGCTGCGCCAGCTCGCCGAGATGCGCAGCGGCCTCTTCCCGTACACCGCGGACAAGGACTTCGTCCACGCCCTGCTCAGCGAGCCGCAGCGCCAGTGGACCCCGCACGAGGTGCTCGGATACGGCTTCAAGCACAAGAACACGTTCAAGCCCGGCGCGAAGTTCGAGTACTCCAACACCAACCTGGTCCTGCTCGGGCTGGTGGTGGAGAAGGTCACCGGGCACCCGCTCTCCGACGTCATCCGGAACCGGGTCCTGCGGCCCTCGCACCTGAAGGACACGGCGCTCCCGTACGCCGCCGAGTTCCCGCAGCCGCACGCCCACGGCTACACCGACCAGACGCTGAGCGGCGAGGTCGAGGACGCCACGGACTGGAACCCCAGCTGGGCCTGGGCGGCCGGGGCGATGACCTCGACCCTGCACGACCTGCGCGGCTGGGCCGAGATCCTCGCCACCGGCCGCCTGCTCAGCCCGGAAACCCAGGCGCAGCGCCTCAAGACGCTGCCGACCGGCTTCCCGGGCACCTCGTACGGCCTCGGGATCCTCGACACCAACGGCTGGATCGGGCACAACGGCTCGCTGCCGGGCTACGAGACCGTGACGGTCTACCTGCCCGAGCGAAAGGCCACCCTGGTCCTCCTCATCAACACCGACTCGCTCGTCGGCGGCCAGGAGCCGTCCACGCTGCTCGCCCGGGCGATCACCGAGGTCGTCACCCCGGACCACGTCTACGCGGGGGCGATCCCCCCGAGCTGACGCCGGACCGGCCGGGCCGGCTGGTGCGGCCGGCTCAGGCGATGGAGGCGGACAGGACCGCCGAGACGGCGAGGTTGCACGAGGCGGTCACCCAGACCGCCGGGTGCGGCTCGGGGTCGACCAGGGTGGCACCCAGCTTGCCGGGGGTCACCAGGTCCACCACGAGGAACGCGATCGCCATCATCACCAGACCGAGCAGACCGAACGCGGCCGTGGACACCAGGCCCTTGGCGAAGTCCTCGTAGGTCGTCCAGATCGAGGTGAAGACGATCCCGCCGACGCCGAGCAGCGCGGAGGACAGGAGTATCGCGGCGTTGCGGTTGCGGTCCTCCCAGATCTGCCGCCCCAGCTTCCCGGGGGTCAGCAGGTCGACCAGGAAGATGCCGAGGATCAGCAGGACGACGCCGAGGGCGCCGTACGCGGAGGCCCGGCCGAGGCCGTTGACGATGTCGCTCATGGGAATGCCGGCTCCGGGGGGAGGGGACCGCGTGCGCCGAGTGCGCGCGATCGATCGTGGTCAAGGACCGGCAAAATGTAGCGCAGCGCGCCGAGGCCCCGGCCGGGTGGGCCGGGGCCTCGGAACAGGGGGCCGGGACGGGACGCCGCCCCGGAGCGGGGCCGGGCTCGGGACGGGGGCCCGGAGCGGGGCCGGGCTCGGGACGGGAACCCCGAGCAGGGCCGGGCTCGGGATGGGGCCGCGTCTTCAGACGCCCGGCGGGATCTGCTTGGCGCGGGAGCGGACCATGAAGGCCGTCACGATCTCGGCCACGCCGACCACCAGCAGCCAGATGCCGGCGAGGACCGTCAGCACCGCCACCGACTCCAGCGGCGAGACGATCAGCACCACACCGGCCAGCGCGCTGATGACGCCCAGGGCGATCTGCCAGCCCCTGGCCGGCATCGCCGGGTCCGAGGCCGCCGCGACGGTCTGCATGATGCCGCGGAACAGCCAGCCGATGCCGATCCACAGCGCCAGCAGCAGGATCGACTGCGTCGCGCCCCGGAAGCAGAACAGGCCCAGCAGGATGCCCAGCGTGCCGCTGATGAAGGCCATCACCCGCAGCGAGGTCCTCGCGTGCGTGCCGAAGGCCGCGACCAGTTGCAGCACACCGCTGACCAGCAGGTAGATGCCGAACAGCACACCGACCACGGTCAGGGTGGCCTTAGGCCAGGCCAGCACCATCACGCCCAGGGCCAGCGCGAGGACACCCGCGATCAGCAGGGCCTGCCACGCGACCCCCGCCAGCGCGGCGAGCGGTCCGGGGGGCAGATCGCCCCGCGAGGGACGGTCGTCGGTCTGTGTCATGACGTCACTCCACTCCTCTTCGCGCGCCCTCGGAGCGGGTCGCGTACGTCCGCAGGAACAGCGCCTCGGCCAGCGCCATCGTCTCGATCTCGGAGGGGTCCACGCTCTCGTTGGGCGCGTGGATGAGGCAGCCGGGCTCCTCGACCCCGATCAGGGCGATCTCCGCGTCCGGGAACTGCCCGGCGAGCACGTTGCACAGCGGGATCGAACCGCCCTGCCCCGACTGGACCATGTCCTTCCCGTACGCCCGGCTCAGCGCCGAGCCGAGCGCCCGGTAGGCGGGGCCCTCCGTGCGGGCCCGGAACGGCTGGCCCACGCTCTCCGGCTCCACCTCGACCCGCGCGCCCCAGGGCGCGGCGCCGAGCAGATGGGCCGAGAGCGCGTCCCGCGCCTCCTCCGCGTCCATCCCCGGCGGCACCCGGAGGCTGACCCGGGCCCGTACCTTCGCCTGCACGGCGGCCGAGGAACCGACCACCGGCGGGCAGTCGATGCCGAGCACCGTCACCGCGGGCCGGGCCCACAGCTCGTCGGCGACCGTGCCCGTACCGAGCAGCGACACCCCGTCGAGGGCGCCGACGTCGGCACGGAACCGGTCCACGGGATACGGGACCCCGTCCCAGGTCCCGTCGTCCGGGAGGCCCTTGACCGTGGTGTTGCCGGCCTCGTCGCGCAGGCTGTCCAGGATCCGCACCAGCGCGGCGAGCGCGTCCGGGGCGGGGCCGCCGAACATGCCGGAGTGCATCTCGCCCTTGAGCGTCGAGACGGTCACCACCACGTTGGTCAGGCCGCGCAGCGAGGTGGTCGCGGTGGGCAGCCCGAGCGCGAAGTTGCCGGTGTCGCAGACCAGGAGGGCGTCCGCGGCGAACAGCTCCGGCCGCTGCGGCACCAGCTGCTCCAGGCCGCCGGTGCCCTGCTCCTCCGAACCCTCCGCGACGAACTTGAGGTGGACCGGGAAGCCCGTGCCGTCGGGGCCGCCGAGCGCGCGCAGGGCGGTCAGGTGCATGGCGATGTTGCCCTTGCAGTCGGCGGTGCCCCGCCCGTACCAGCGCCCGTCGCGCTCGGTCAGTTCGAACGGCGGGGTCCGCCAGGCGGCGTCGTCGAGCGGCGGCTGCACGTCGTAGTGGCAGTACAGGAGCACCGTCGGCGCGCCCTCCGGGCCCGGCGCGTGCCCCACCACCGCGTCCGTGCCGTCCGGGGTGGTCACCCGCCGCATGTCCCGCAGCCCGGCCTCCGTGAACGCCGCCACGAGGAAGTCGGCCGTCCTGGCGCACTCCTCCGGCGGGAACTGCCGCGGGTCGGCGACCGAACGCATCGCGACCAGCGCGGTCAGGTCCTCCTTGGCGCGTGGCATCAGCTCGCGGATCCTCGCGCGCAGGGCGGCGGTCTCCGGGGAATCGGCGGTCATGCGTCCCACTTCCGTCGGGCGGGCAATGCGCTTTCACTAAAGCAACACCGGACGAACGCCGCAAAACATGCCAGAAATGACCTGGATGGCCGAACATCGCAGAGGGTCGCGGCGCCACCCGGAGCAGAGTGGGGAGCACCTGTGGAGTCCACACCGCTGGAGTCCGCACCCGTGTCCGTCCACACCGCTGTCCGTCCACGCCGCTGTCCATCCACACCACTGTCCGTCCACGCCCGTGGAGCCCGCGCACTCGCCGCGGCCCCGTCACGCACCGGGAGACCCCATGACCCCGCTCAACCGCCGCGACCTGGGACTCCTCGTCCTACGGGTCGGCACCGGCGCCGTCCTGGCCGCGCACGGAACGCAGAAGCTGTTCGGCTGGTTCGGCGGCGGTGGCATCGAGGGAACCGCCAAGGGAATGGAGGCGATGGGCTTCTCGCCCGCCCGGGAGAGCGCCATCGCCGCCGGACTCGGCGAAGCGGGCGGCGGCGCCCTGCTCGCCCTCGGCCTCGCCACCCCGGCGGCCGGCGCCGCCGCGGCGGGCGCCATGGCGGGCGCGGTCGCCGTGCACGCCCCGGCCGGCTTCTTCGCCCAGGGCGGCGGATACGAGTACCCCGCCTTCCTCGGCTTCACCGCCGCCGCCATCGGCGTCGCCGGAGCGGGCCGCTACTCCGTCGACCACGCCACCGGACACGTCCTCGACCGCCCCTGGGTGGTCGCCGTCGCCTTCGTCGGCACGGCTCTGGCCGCCGCGGCCGTCGTCGGGCGCCGCGCCCAGGCCCAGGCCGAGGCGCGACCCGAGCCCGAACCCGAGCACGGGACCGCCCCGGACCCGGAGGGGTGACGCGATGCGCGCCATGACGATGCCGCGGTACGGCGGCCCCGAGGAACTCGCGCTGGTGGAGCTCCCGGACCCGAAGGTCGCCCCCGGCGAGGTCCTGGTCCGGGTGGTGGCCGCCGGCATCAACCCGGTCGACTGGAAGCTGGCCGCCGGCGGACTGGACCCCCTGATGGTCGCCCACTTCCCCCTGATCCCCGGCTGGGACGTCGCCGGGGTCGTCGAACGCAACGGCCTGGACTCCACCGAGTTCGCCCCGGGCGACGAGGTGTTCGGCTACATCCGCAAGGACAGCGCCGAGCACGGCTCCTACGCGGAGAAGGTCTCCGTCCCGGTCCGGATGCTCGCCCGCAAGCCCCGCGCGCTCAGCTGGGCCCAGACCGCGGGCCTGCCGCTCGCCGGACTCACCGCCCTCCAGGCCGCCGACCGGGTCGGCGTCGGCGCGGGTGACACCGTGCTGGTGCACGCCGCCGCCGGGGGCGTCGGCTCCCTCGGCACCCAGCTCGCGCTGGCCCGCGGCGCGCGGGTCATCGGCACCGCGAGCCCCGCCAACCACGCGTTCCTGCGCGAACTCGGCGCCGAACCCGTCGCGTACGGCCCCGGTCTCGCCGACCGCGTACGGGAACTGGCCCCGGGCGGCGTGGACGCGGCGCTCGACTTCGTCGGCGGCGAGGCCGTCGACGTCTCCGTCGAACTCCTCGCCTCGCCCACCCGCCTGGCCTCCATCGCCGACCACCGGGCGGCGGCCCTCGGCGGCCACTACGTCTGGGTGAGACCCGACGGCGCCGGGCTGACGGCCCTGGCGGCCCTGGCCGACGAGGGCCGCCTCACCGTCCCCGTCGAGAAGGTCCTGCCGCTGAGCGAGGCCGCCGAGGCATGGCGGCTCAACAGCGGGGGACACACCCGGGGCAAGCTGGTCCTCTCGGTCGGGGAGCCCTGAACACCTCGATAGTGTTCGGGAAGATCCGGAGCCCGACCGGTGCTACGGGGAGAGCGGGGCAGCACATGCGGACACGCGAGGGAAGGACCGGGCGCCGACCATGAGGATCGATCTCACGGACACCAACTCCAGCAAGATCAACAAGGCCATCCTGGAGGGCCGCCGTGCCGTCGGCACGCCGGCCGTCGGCATGGTGCTCACGCTGGTCATCGTCACCGACGAGGAACACGCCTACGACGCGGTGAAGGCCGCCAACGAAGCCTCCCGGGAGCATCCCGCGCGGACCCTGGTCGTCATCCAGCGGCACGCCCGCTCCCCGCGGGGCCGCAGCGAGACCCGCCTCGACGCCGAGGTCCGGGTCGGCACCGACGCGGGCCCGGGCGAGACCGTCCTCCTCCGCCTGCACGGCGAGCTCGGCCGGCGCGCCGACTCCGTCGTCCTCCCGCTGCTCCTCCCGGACGCGCCCGTCGTCCTCTGGTGGCCCGTCGACGCCCCCGAGGTGCCCTCCCAGGACCCCCTGGGCGCGCTCGCCCAGCGCCGCATCACCGACACCTACGCCGTGGAGGACCCGCTCGCCGCGCTCGCCACCCGCGCCGCCTCCTACGCCCCTGGCGACACCGACCTCGCCTGGACCCGGCTCACCCCCTGGCGCTCCCTGCTCGCCGCCGCCCTCGACCAGGCCGGCACGACGGTGGTCTCGGCCGCCGTCGAGAGCGAGGCCGACAACCCCAGCGCCGAACTCCTCGCCCGCTGGTTCGGCAACCGCCTCGACGTCCCGGTCGAACGCGTCGTCACCGAGGGCCCTGTCGTCACGGCCGTCCGCATGGGCACCCCGGACGGCGAGATCCGCATCGACCGCCCGGAAGGCCCGGTCGCCCACCTCGCCATCCCCGGCCAGCCGAGCCGCGTGATGGCCCTCAAGGTACGCACCACCGCGGAACTCATCGCGGAGGAACTGCGCCGCCTGGACCCGGACGAGGCGTACGCGGCGGCGCTGAGGTACGGGCGGTAGGGGACCGCCCCGACCGACGCGGTCCCCGCCCTGTCCGCGCTCCCCGCCGCCCTACCCCGGCAGCAGCCGGACCCGTCCCTCGGGCAGTTTGGTCCACCAGTTGTCGAAGCGGCGGTACAGCCACGGGTCGCGGGTGGCGAGGAGTGCGGACAGGGCGTGGGCCTCCTCGGCCAGGGCCTGCCATGTCGGGTCCGGGAGGTCGTGGAAGGCCGTCGCCTCGATGCCGCCCTCGACCGGGCGCCACACGCCCGCCACGTATCCGTCGACGAGCAGCGTCGGGAGCACGTCCCCGTTGACGCGGATCACCACGCGGCGGTACTCGGGCGGTATCACGCGGCTCCGGTCGGCGTACGCGAGCAGGACGCTGTCCCACATGGGCAGCAGGCGGGGCGGGGCGGGAGCGTCGCCGGGCGGTCGCAGGGCGCCGGGGAGGTCGAAGAGCGGGGTGCCGTCGGGGCCTTCGAGGTGGTCCAGCTCGGCGTCGAGGTCCTTCAGGACGTGGCGGAGCGGGGCGCGCCGGACCATCGCGAACTGGGCCATGTCCGCCACCGACGCGGGGCCGAAGCCCTCCAGGTAGCGCAGCACCAGGCCCCGCAGCGCCTCGGGCGGGACCTCGCGGCCCGTGACGGGCGCGCCGCCGGAGGTCACGTACGACGGGCGCGGGCCGAACGACCAGGGCCCGCCCGTCGGATGGTGGTGCAGCGGCGCGTACGCCCGCAGCCCCCACCACGCGCCCTCCGCCCGCTCCGCGCCGACCCGCTCCGCCAGCCACCCGCGCAGTTCGGCCACCGTGCGCGGCTCCTCGGCGAAGGCCAGCAGGCCCGGCACCAACTCCTCGCCGTCGGCGGGGGTCAGGCCCGTCTCCGCGAACCGGAACCCGAGCCGCGAACCGTACAGCGTCTGCTGCAACGCCTCCCGGAACATCCGGTAGTCCCCGGCGTGCACCGCGTGCAGGGTGATCCGCATCAGCGACGCCTTCACCACCTCACGGCGCGCGAAGACGCCGTCCACCTCGTCGGGATCCAGCCCGACGAGCCGGTTCCACAACGCCAGATACGGCGAGCCGGGGTGCTGCGCCTGAAGCGCCACGACCCGCCGGACGCCCTCGGCCACACCCAACGGGGCACGTTCGAGGAGGAGTTGACGGCCGAGAGTGGCGCGGTTGAGCTCACGTGCGGTGATCTTCACGGGGGTATTGTCCCCGGGACCCGACGGGCCGGGTCCGTCCCCCCGGCAGTCCGGGTCCACCCCTCAGCGCGCCGGTCCGTCCCCCTCGCAGTCCGGATCCGCCCCTCCGCGCCGGGTCCGCCCCTCCGCGCCGGGTCCGCCGCTCTCCCCGCGGTCCTGGTCCCTCCCTCCGGGCCGGGCCCGCCCCCTCCCAGCAGCCCGACGCGCCGTCCGCAGGCAACGCTTCGGAGGCGTGTCGCCGCAGGTCGTACGCTCGCTACGCGCGTCACCCGTGCGGTGCGCGCCGACCGCAACACATCCGTACCCAGGGGGAATTTCACCGTGTCCAGGATCCTCGTCGCCGCCACGCCCGTGTCCGGCCATCACGCGCCGCTGCTCCAGATCGCCCGCCACCTCTCCGGCCTCGGGCACGAGGTCGTCTTCCTCGGGGGCTCCCGGTTCGGCGCGCAGGTCGAGGCGGCCGGTCCCGTGTTCCGGGCGCTGCCCGCCGCCGCCGACTACGACGACCGTGACCTGACCGCCCGTTTTCCCGGACGGGAGGCCATCCCGGCCGGACCCGAGCAGGTCATGTGGGACGTCATGCACGTCTTCGGCGACCCGATCCCCGCCCAGCTCGGCGCGCTCCGCGAGGTGCTGGCCGGCTTCCCGGCCGACGTGGTCCTCCACGACAACCTGTTCCTCGGCGGCGTGGCGCTCGCCCTCGGCGAGGAACGGGACCGCCGCCCGGCCGTGTTCAGCGTCGGCATCTCGCCGCTCGGCGTCGAAAGCCGGGACACCGCGCCGCACCTGCTGGGCCTGCTGCCGCCCGTCGACGACGCCGAGCGGGCCCGGTACGCCGAGCTGGCCGCGCGGATGGCCGAGCGGAGCAAGCCGCTCGCGGCGCACCTGCGCGGCTGCTTCACGACCGCCGGGGTGACGCTGGCGGAAGGCTCGCTCGGCTGGCTCCGGATCCAGGCAGCCGACGCGTTCCTCCAGCTCACCGTGGCCGGTTTCGAGTACCCGCGCGGCGACCAGCCCGCCACCGTCCGCTTCGTCGGCGCGATCCCCATCGACCCGGGCACCGCCCAGGAGCCGCCCGCCTGGTGGCCCGAGCTCCTGACCGCACGCGCCGACGGGAAGCGGATCGTGGTCGTCACCCAGGGCACCCTCGCCAACACGGCCCTCGGCCGGCTCGTCGTCCCCACCGTGCGGGCCCTCGCGGACCGCGACGACGTCTTCGTCGTCGCCGCCACCGGGCGCCCCGACGCGGCCGAGCGGGTCGCCGCCGACCTGCCCGCCGTCCCGGCCAACGCCCGCGTCGCCGGCTTCGTCCCCTTCGCCGACCTCCTCCCGCTGACCGACCTGCTCGTCACCAACGGCGGCTACGGCGGCACCCAGGCCGCGCTCGCCCACGGCGTCCCGCTGGTCGTGGCCGGCGACACCGAGGACAAGCCGGAGGTCGCCGCCCGCGTCGAGTGGTCCGGCACCGGCGTCAACCTCCGTACCGGCGACCCCACCGTCGAGGCGCTCCGCTCCGCCGTGGACACCGTCCTGTCCGCCCCCTCGTACCGTGAGCGCGCCGCCGGCCTCGCCAAGGAGTACGCGGCCCACGACGCCCTCGCCCTGATCGACGGCCTCGTCACCGGGGCCGCCGGCCGCTGAGTCCGACCGCCGCGATCCCGCCAAGCTGACGGAGGAGTTGGCCGAGACCCGGTGAAGCTTCCGCAACGGCTTGCTCCCGCCCCGCCCCACCCGTAAGGATCGCCCGCACACAACGTGGAGAACGGGGACGCCATGAAACCTCGCCTGGTCTTCGTCCACGGCATCGGCGGACCCCGCGACGCCGCCGCCGACCTGGACGAATGGCTACGGGCCGTGGCCTCGGGCGCGCGCGCCGCCGGACACGGCGGACGGATCTCCGGCCTGACCGGAGGCTGGGCGGCCGACGCCCGGTTCGCCTACTACGGCGACCTGTTCCGCACCGCCGGAAGCCAGGGGAGCGGCGGCGGTCCGGGGGACGACGAGGACGACGCGGTGCTCGCCGAGCTCCTCCTGGAAGCGGTGGACGGGCGCCTCGCCGACCCCGACGCCCCCCTCTCGGCCGCCGAGACCCGCGCCCTGCGGCACGCCCGCACCCAGCTCGCCCCGCCGCCCGGGGCCCAGGGCGCGGGCGCGCCCGCCCGGCGCGTGGTCAACGCGGTCACCACCCTGCTCGCCGTCCCCGGGATACGCGCCCTCGGCGGCTGGCTCAGCGCCCGCACCACGGCCGGCATGCTCGGCCAGGTCGCCCGCTACCTCAACCGCGCCGAACCCGACGCCACCGGCACCACCCTCGACCGGCGCGTCCGCGCCCGCGTCGCCGACTGCCTGGACCCCGACGGCCCCAACATCGTCGTCGCCCACTCCCTCGGCACCGTCGTCGCGCTGGAGACGCTGCACGAGATCACGTACGGGACTGCCGACGGCACGCGGACGGCGGACGGAACGGGGACGGCGGACGGAACGGGGACGGCGGACGGAACGGGGACGGCCGAAGGCGCGGGGACGGCCGCCGGCACGCGGACGCCGGCCGGCAGCCCGGACGGTGTCCCCGCCGGGCGCCGCCGCCCCGACGTGCCGCTGTTCGTCACCCTCGGCTCCCCGCTCGGCATCCGGTCCGCCGTCCAGCCCCGGGTCCGCCCCCACCCCCTCGCCACCCCCGCCTCCGTGGGGCGCTGGCTCAACTTCTGGGACCGGGACGACCTCGTGGCCGCCCGCCCGCACCTGGAGACCTTCGTACGGCCCAACGCCGCCGCCGTCGTCCCGGCCTCCCGGCGGGTCGACTCCGACGGGGCCTGGGTCCACCCGGCGGCGAAGTACCTGGCGCAGCCCGCCGTCGCCGGTCCGCTCGTCGAGGCCCTGACCACTCTCGCGGAGCGATGACCGGACCGCGCCATGTGCTGGTGATCGGAGCCCAGTGCCCCGCACTCGGCCTCCTCGACGAGCTGGAGCAGGCCACCCGCGCCCTCCACGACACCCTCACCACGCCGTGGGCCGGTGCCTGCGAGAAGGACCAGCCGCACGGCCCGACCCTGCTGTACGGCCCCGGGCTCACCCGTACCGGCGTCGAGGAGGCCGTCCGGCGCGCCGGACGCGCCGCCGCCGAGGCCGGAGCGGTCCTCGTCCTCGGACTGCTCGGCCACGGCATGGCGGCCGGCACCCGGCTCTACTTCATGGCCGGCGACTCCCGGTCAGAGGACCCGTCGAGCGCCGTCGACGTCGGCTCGCTGCTCACCGGACTCGTCGACACCCCCGGGATCGACGGGGTGGTGGCCCTCGTCGACACCTGCCACGCGGGCAACGCCACGCCCGACCTCGGCTCGCTGGCCCTGGGCATCCGGCGCGGCGACACCCGCTTCTCGCTGCTCATGGGGTCGGGCGCCGACGAGGAGGCGTACGAGCTCCGCTTCAGCCGCACCCTCGTCAAGGTGCTCGACGCGGGCATCGCCGAAGGCGGCGAGACCCTCCTCCCCGCCGCCGTCGTCCGGGCCGTCCGCGCGGACGGCGGCACCGAGGGCCAGAACGTCCACCACACCGACTACGACGGCGCCCCGTTCGCCGAGGCGGCGCTCTGGCTCGCCCGTAACGCACGCCACGGCGAGGCCCGTTCGGGCGCCCTGTTCGGTCCGGTCGGCCGGGCGGACCTCGACCTGGCCGTCGGACCCGTCGCCGACGCGCTCGTCCACCCCAGGGACCTGGACGGGCTCCGCGACCGCGTGGCCGCGCTGCCGGAACCCCGGCGCAGCTGGGCCCGGCGGGTGACGACCGCCCTCCAGGCAGCCGTACGCACCCAGGCACTGCTCGCCGAGTGGCCGGGTGACGACCTGACCAGCGCCCTGCTGCGGCGGGCCCTCGCCGAGGCGTGCCCGGCCCCGCTCTCGCCGCTGCCGGACTCCTCCGGCGGCGAACTGCTCCGCGACACCGTGGAGTACCTGCTGCTGCGGGCCCCGCGCGCCGAACAGCGGCTCACCGAACCCCTCGCCGCCTTCGTCGCCGTCCTGGCCAGGGACACCCACGTCGACCCGCGCGACCGCGCCCTGCGGGCCTGGGCGGGCGCCGTCGACGCCGCGATCGACCTCAACGACGCCTTCGAACGGCTCGCCGAGCACGACCGGGAGACCCGGCTGCGGCTGGTCGTGAGCCTGCACGCCGCCGTCGGCGACGACTGGCCCGAGTCGCTGGCCGTCTGGCTCCTCGACGGCGGGACCGTGCTGCGGCACGAGGAGTTCCCCTGCGCCGGGCAGGACCGCACCGGCGTCGAGCGCACCCTCGGCGGCGTGCTGCGCTGGGCCTCCCGGCACGCCGACGCCCTCGACACCCCGCTGCGCCGGGTCGAGATCGCCGCCCCCGCCCCGCTGCTCGCCACCTGGCGCCCCGAGGACACCGACTTCGGCATGCGCCTGGGCGACCTCCACGACGTGGTGCTGCGCTGGAGCGACCGCATACAGCCGCCCGACCACCTGTGGTGGATCAACGACCAGGCCCGGACGACCCTGAAGGCCATGGCGGAGCACGCCGACGGCAGCCGGGTCGACTGGTTCGGCGAGGCCGACACCCGCCGCGCGGACGAACTCCACGAACGGCTGCGCCGGTCCGCGCCCCGCAGTCGCGCCGTCGCCCTCGAACACCGGCCCGCCCACCTCAAGGACATGATGGAGATCCTGCTGGCCGCCTCGCCCATCGTGATGTGGCCGAACCCCGAACAGGCGGGCCCGGGCGACCCGCCGGCGCCGGGCGCGCGCGAGGGCGCCGGCGCCCCCGTACCGGAGCCCGTGCGCCGGTCCGTGGACACCTACTGGCACCTGCTGCCCGCCGAGTTCAGCCGCGCCTACCGGGAGCGCCGGCGGCCCGCCCCCGGGCCCGGGGGCGCGTGCGGACACGCCGACGCGGGGCGACGCCATCTCGCCGGACTGCGCACCGTGTGGGACGGTCACGAGTGGCTGGAATTCTGCAAATGGTTCGATCGAGAGCACACGGCTCGGGAACAGTTCTCCAGGGAAAGGTTCCTGACGGAGGGGGAGAGCCCCGCATGACCCGGCAGCGTTTCACGGAGGGGGAGGAACCCGCATGACCTGGCAGCCTTTCTACGTCGGCACCGGCGCCGCCCCGGCCGACCCCGAGAGCCCCGTCGCGCTCCCCCCGGCCCCGCCCTGGCGCGAGTTCCCGCGCCGCTCCCTGCACGAGCAGTTCGTGCCCCCGCCCGGCCTCGTCGAGGCAGTCAACGCCGCCCTCGCGCTGCGCCGCCCGCTGCTCGTCACCGGACCGGCGGGCTCCGGCAAGTCCACCGTCATCGAGCAGGTCGCCGCCGAACTCGCCCTCGGCACCGTCCTGCGCTGGCACATCACCTCCCGCAGCAGCCTCACCGAGGCGCTCTACCGCTACGACGCCCTCGGCCGCATCCACGCCCAGCGCCTCAAGGGGCGCGACGCGGGCGACGACATCGCGGCCCAGCGGCTCAAGGGCCGTGAAGGCGGCGACGACCTCGCGGCCCAGCGCCTCAAGGGCCGCGACGCGGGCGACGACATCGCGGTCCAGCGGCTCAAGGCTCGGGACGGCGGCGACGACATCGCGCCCTTCCTGCGGATGGGCCCCCTGGGCACCGCCCTGCTCCCCACCGCCCGGCCCCGCGCCCTGCTGATCGACGAGATCGACAAGAGCGACCTCGACCTCCCCAGCGACCTGCTCGACGTCCTCGAACGCGGCGAGTTCGAGATCCCCGAGCTCGCCCGCTACGGGGCCGACGTCGTCCACGTACGGGAATGGCAGGGCGACGCCCACCACGAGGTACGGCGCGGGCGCGTGCAGTGCACCGAGTTCCCGTTCATCGTCATGACCAGCAACGGCGAACGCGACTTCCCCGCCGCCTTCCTGCGCCGCTGCGTCCGTTTCACCATGCCGCTGCCCACCCCCGAGACCCTGCTGCGGATCGTCGAGGCCCACATGGGCCCCGAAACCGCCCGCACCCCCGAGGCCGACCGGCTCCTCAGCGTCTTCCTCGAACGGCTCACCGCGGGCGAGAGCCTCGCCGTCGACCAGCTCCTCAACGCCGTCCACCTGCTCGCCGGCGCCGGCGCGCCCGACGAGAACCGGCGGCAGGCCATCGAGGACCTGATCCTGCGCGAGCTCTCCCATGCCTGATCCGCTGCCCGGACTGCTCTCCGCCCTGCGCTCCGCCGTCCCCGACCTGGACGGCACCGCGCTGGCGGAGGCGCTCTGGCTGGCCGCCCACATGGCCGGGGACCCGACCACGCCCACGGACCGGCCCGCACCCCCACCCGCACCGTCCCCCACCGACCGGCCCGAGCCGCCGAGGCCGCCGGAGAGCCCGCCCCGCCCCGGAGAGCCCGCCCCGGCGCCCGCACCCCGCCCGCCCGCCCCGGCCGTCCGACCCGCCGCCGAGCTGCGCCCCCTGCACGAGCGGCTGCCCGGCAGCGGCGTCCACGTGCGCGGACACGCCGTGGGCGCGCCCCGCGCCGCCGGACTGCCGCACGCCCTGGAACTGACCCGGGCGTTACGCCCGTGGAAGCGGCGCTGGCCCCGCGGCCGGCACGCCGAGCTCGACATCGACGCGACCGTCGACGGCTACGCCCGCAGCGGCGAACTGATCCCCGTCCTCGCCGCGGCGCCCGAGCGCTGGTTCGACCTGGCCCTCGTCGTCGACCGCTCGCCCGGCATGCGCGTCTGGCGCGAGACGATCGCCGAGTTCACCGCCGTCCTCGACCGGCTCGGCGCCTTCCGCACCCTCCAGGTCACCGACCTCGCCTTCGACGACTCCGGCGAACCCCTCGTCCCCGGGCAGCTGCGCTCCTCCGACGGGCGCCGGCTCGTCGTCGTGGTCTCCGACTGCATGGCCGACGCCTGGCGCCGCCCCGAGGTCTGGCACCTGCTGCGGGAGTGGGCGGGCACCACCCCCACCGCCGTGCTCAACCCCCTGCCCACCCGGCTCTGGCGGCGCGGCGGCCTCAACCTCCCCACCGCGCGCTTCACCCCCGCCGCCCCCGGCACCCACCGCAGCCGCGTCCCCGTCGCGCCCCCGCCGCTGCTCGGCCCGCCCCGCCCCCGCGACCCCGACGGCCCCGGCGGATCCGGTGGCGCGGGCGGCCCCGGCGGCGACTGGCTGCCCATCCCCGTGCTCTCCCTGACCCCGCACTCCCTCGGCCGCTGGTCGCACAGCCTGATGCGCGGCGCACCCGAGGGCTGCACCGCCGTCCTCGTCCCGCCGACCGGACGCACCACCGGCCCCGCCCGGCCCCCGGCGCTCCCGCTGCCGCCCGAGACCCTCGCCCGCAACCTGCTGCGCACCGCGTCGCCGCGCGCGGCCCGCCTGGCCGTGCTCTGCTCCCCGTTCGAGCGCCTCAGCCTGCGCCTGATCCACGTCCTGCGCGAACAGCTGGTCCCGGAGGCGGGCATCGCCGACGTGGCCGAACTCGTCACCAGCGGGCTCTTCGACCTGGAGGAGAACGCCACCGGCGGCGTCGAACTGGTGCTGCCGCCCGAAGCCCAGACCGTCCTGCGCGCCCAACTGCCCGCCCACGAGCTGTGGGCCGTCCACCTGGAGCTCGACCGGTACGTCGCCACCCGCGACGCGGGCCCCGCCCGGCTGCCGTCGGTCGCCCACGACGGGGACGGACCGCAGGACTGGGCCGCCGAGAAGGAGGCCTTCGCGCGGGCCTCGCGGCGCACCCTGGAACTCCTCGGCTTCGCCGACCCGAAGCGCCCGGACGGGGCGGAAGGGGCCGAACCCGAGGCGTTCGTCGGACACACGGAGCTCGTCGAACGGGTGGTCCGCGAGCTCGCCGCGGGCGACGAACTCGTCTACGTGACCGCGCGCGACGGAGTCCCCGGCGCCGGGCGCACCGCCTTCGCCCGGCACGTGGCCGACCGCGCCCGCGCGCACTTCCCCGACGGCGTCGTCTTCGTGTCGCTGCGCGGCTCCACCCCGCATCCGCTGCCGCCCGAGGCCGCGCTCTACCTGGTGCTGCGGGAGCTCGGCGTCGCGGACGAGGAGATCCCGGACGAACCCACGTCGCGCCAGTTCGAAGCCTTGGAGCGGATGGTGCGCGACACGCTCGCGGACCGGCGGGTGCTGCTCGTCCTGGACGACCTGGGCGGCCAGCAGAGCATGTACCGCTTCTCCACCA
Source organism: Streptomyces sp. NPDC093111 (assembly GCF_040683955.1). NCBI lineage: Bacteria > Bacillati > Actinomycetota > Actinomycetes > Kitasatosporales > Streptomycetaceae > Streptomyces > Streptomyces sp. NPDC093111. Next base: position 122,694 of record NZ_JBFBNW010000015.1, read on the forward strand.
CCCCGCCGCGCGGCTGCGCCTGCCTGGTCACCGGCCGCGAGAAGCCCACCGGGTGGCGGGCCGAGGACATCGTCGAACTGCCACCCCTCAGAGGCCGGGACGCCGCCCGGCTGCTCGCCGCCCGGATGGGTCCCGACACCACCGTGGACGAGGCGCTGGAGGTCGTCGGCCCGAAGGCCTGGTGGCCGCTCTCGCTGCGGATCCTGGGCGGCACGCTGGCCCTCGACCTCGACCCGAAGCACAGGACGAGCGGGATCCCGGGACTGCGCCGCGCGACGGAACAGGCCGTGGCCCCCGAGCTGCTGGTACGCCACCGGCTCGACCTGGACCGCTGGCAGGGCAGCCTCGCGGGCACGCTGGAGCGCCTCGCGGTCGTCAGCTCCGGCGAGTTCACGCTCCAGGAGGCCGTGGCCGTCCTGGAGAGCAGCACCGCCGGATCCTCCCGCCTGCTCGACACCCTCGTCCGCGCCGGCCTCCTGGAGCGCACGGGCCCGGAACGGTTCGCCTTCCCCAACGCCGTCCACGCGGAGGTCGAGAAGGGCACGCCGTTCGAGCCCCGCCGCGTGGTGGCCCGGGAGCGCATCGCCCGCTTCCGCCGCGCCGCCGCCGCGGCCCTCCGCGAGGAACGGCACCCCGGCAGCGCCCTGCCCGTCCTGCTCGGCGTGGAGCCCGAACCGGCGCCGTACCCCGAGGTGTGGATCCCGAACGCGCTGTCCCCCTCGGGGCTGGGACCGCCGGGCCTGGAGTCCGACACCCTGTTCCTGCTCCACGAGACCGCCGCCTCGCCGCTGCACCGCGCCCGCTTCACGCGGGCCGCGCGCTCGCTGATCGACGGACGCTCGCTGCACGCCGACGAGGCATGGGTCCGGGCCGTCGTCGCGCTGGCCCACGCCCAACTGGCCGCCGGGCGCCCGCGCGAGGCCTGGGACACCGTGCACAAGGCCAGCACCTTCCAGCTCCAGGGCGACGCGGCCACGTACGGCCCGACCGCCCTGCTGTTCGCCCGGCTCTCCCTCGACGGGCGGCCGGACGACACGCGGGCGGCGGTCTCCTGGGCGGAGGAGGCCCTGGCCTATCTCGACGTCGGCCGCACCGCCCGGAGCCCGGAGACCGCGGACGCGCTGACCTGCCTCGAACGGGCCCTCGCCGAGTCCCGGAACTACGAGGAACTGCTCTCCGTACAGCAGCGGTTGAGACGGCAGCTCGCGGCCAGGGGACTCGACGCGCAGGAGGGGCAGGTGCTGGTCCGGTTCGCCGACACCCTCCTGTACCTCGACCGGCCGGCCGAGGCCGTGGCCCCGGCCCGGCGTGCCCTGGAACTGCTCGAAGCGGCGGGCGACACGGAGGGCCGGGAGGCCGCCGAACAGCTGCTCCGCACCGCACGGGAATCGGCGTACGCGTCGGCCGGGCGGACCTTCGTCATGCTGGAGGGGCCCGACCCCGAGCTCCTGGAGTCGGACGTGCTGACCGCCCTCGGCCGCGCCGGAGTCGGCGCCCGGCACGAGACCGATCTCGTCGGGGACGGGGTCCTGCTGCGCGTCGACTCCGTCGTCCCCGTCGACGAGGTGCTGCGCGCCCTGGTCGACCGGCTGCCCGGACCGTCGGAGGGCGGCGTCGGCCGCCCGCTGCGCATCGGGGTGCACACGGGCCCGGCGCGGCTCGGCCCGGACGAGACGCCCCCCGGCCTCGGCGTCGAGTACACCCGGGAGATGCTGCGGTCCGCCGAGTTCCACCGGGTGTCCGCGAACTACCCGGACGACACCACGCTCTGCGTCTCCCCGGAGGTGTTCGCCCTGGTGCGCGGCACCGACGCCGTCCGGCGCTTCACGGCGCAGGAGGTCCGCACGCAGGACGGCACCGAGGTCTGCGTGATCCTCACCCCGCTCCTCGACCTCTCCGCGTACGACGGCGAACTCCTCTCGCTGGCCCGCGTGTTCAACGAGCTCGACCCGGAAGGCCGGCGCTTCGCGGCGCTCCTGCGGGACTGCCTCGACGGCGCGCTCGACCCGAGGAACACCGGCCGGTTCGACGTGCGGGACCTGACGGCCGACGAACAGGCGCGGATCCGCGGCCAGGTGCGAGCGGCGCTCCAGGACGTCTTCCCCTTCGTACGGGGCAGGACGTTCGGCCTGGTGTGGCGACGCCCGCAGGGCGACGTGCCGTTCGACGTCAAGCTCTCCCTCCACGGCCCCCGCGAGACCTTCGCCCCGAACGCCGTCGGCACCGTCGCCCTCATCGTGTACGCGGACGACCCGCAGGCCACCTGGTCCGCCGGCCTCGTCCGGGTCCGGCCCGAACACCTCGGCGCCCCCGGCGAACGGGACGGCCTCGCGGCGCTCACCCCGGACGCGCACCGCAGCGGCGTCCTCTGGCTGCACCGCGACGCGCCCCTGCCCGACAACGTCCTGCTGCGGCTGCCCCCGGACACCCGGGACGCGATCCTCTCCCGCCCCGACGACGTCTCCCGCGTCACCGAGCTCTTCCGCCGGGTCCGCTTCCGCACGGTGCCCGCCGCCGCGCTGCGCCCCCTGATCCGGGAGACCGACCCGGCCCGCACGGTGCGCTTCGCGGGCACCGCCCTGCGCGAGGACGGCCTGCTGCTCCTGACCGGCAACCCGCGCGGCCGGGAGACCGCCGGGACGCTGCGGCTCCCGGTCCCCGAGACGGACGAGTACGTGTGCGCCCCGCTCACCCGGCGCCGCTCCGAGCACGGCGCGCGGCCCTCGGTCGTCGCCGGCGGGGCCGCCTGGGTCGTGGCGGGGGAAGGCGACGAACTCGCCCCGCTCCCGGCCGGGTTCCCGGCCCTCCGCAACCGGTGAGCGGACCTCGTGCGCCGCGACCGGTGGGACGGAGCCGGCCGCGGAACCGGGCGCGGAACCCGGGAACCGCCGCGTGATCTAATGCCGGGAATGCGCTTCGGAATCCTCGGCGACACCCGGGCCTGGCACGACGACGGCACCGAAGTGGCCCTCGGCGGGCCCGCGCGCAGGGCCCTGCTGGCCCTGCTCCTCGTGCGCCCCGGCGCCGTCGTGCCGGCCGAACGGCTGGCCGAGGAGATCGAACCGGGCGGCGCGGTGACCGCGCACGCGCTGCAGTCGCAGGTGTCCCGGCTGCGGGCGGCGCTCCCCGCGGGCGTGGCGATCGAGCGGAGCGGCTCCGGCTACCGCCTCGTCATCCATCCTGACGCCCCCGACGCCTCCGATGCCGTGGACGCCGTACGGTTCGAGCGGGCCGCCGCCGAGGGGCGCGCCGCCCTCCGCGACGGCGACCCCCGGCGGGCGGCGGCCGTGCTGCGCGAGGCGCTCGGACTGTGGCGGGGGCCCGCGCTGGCCGGGCTGCCCGACAGCGAGACCGCCCGCACGGCCGCGGTCCGCCTGGAGGAGCTGCGGCTCGCCGCCGTCGAGGACCGGATCGAGGCCGAACTGAGCGCGGGCGAACACCGGGCCGCCGTCCCCGAACTGCGCGCGCTGGTCGACGCGCACCCGCTGCGCGAACGCCCGGCCGCCCTGCTGATCCGGGCGCTGTTCGCCCAGGGCGGCCAGGCGGAGGCGCTGCTGGTGTTCGAGGAGACCCGACGCCGGCTCGCCGACGAGCTCGGCGCCGACCCCTCACCCGAACTGAGCCGCCTCCACCGCGAGTTGCTGGACTCCGGCGGACTACCCGCCCCCGCGGGACCGCCCGCCCCGCTCACCGCGTTCATCGGCCGCGACGCCGAGACCGCCGAACTCGCCGCCCTCCTCGGGACGGCCCGGCTGGTCTGCCTCACCGGCCCCGGCGGCGTCGGCAAGACCCGCCTGTCCGCCGAGGTCGCCCGCGGGCTGCAGGACGCCGGCGACGAGATCTGCTTCGTGGAACTGGCCGCCCTGCCCGACGGATCCGGCCTCGCCCAGGCGCTCCTCGCCGCGCTCGGCCTGCGCGGGAGCGGCCTCCAGCTCGCGGAGGGCCCGCTGGAGCCCGTCGACCGCCTCGTCACGGCCCTGGCCGCCCGGCCGCTCCTCCTCGTCCTCGACAACTGCGAGCACCTCGTCGACGAGGCGGCGGCCCTGGTGGCACGCCTCCTGTCGGCCTGCCCCCGGCTACGCGTCCTCGCCACCAGCCGGGAACCCCTCGGAGTGATCGGCGAACACGTACGACAGGTCCGGCCGCTCGACCCGGCCGCCGCCGTCCGCCTCTTCGAGGACCGGGCCCGTGCCGTACGCCCGGGGCCCGCGCCCGACCCCGCGACCGTACGCCGGATCTGCGCCGCCCTGGACGGACTCCCGCTCGCCGTCGAACTCGTCGCGGCCCGGCTGCGGACCCTGGAACTCGACGAACTCGCGGGCCGGGTCGGCGACCTCCTCGCGGTCACCGCCCGGGGCAGCCGGACCGCCGACGCCCGGCACCGCACGCTGCGCTCGGTGGTCGCCTGGAGCTGGGACCTGCTCACGGCCGACGAACAGCGCGCGGCCCGGCGCTTCGCCGTCTTCACCGGAGGAGCGACCGCCCAGGCCGCCCTGCGCGTCTGCGGCATGGACGGCGACACCCTCGAATCGCTGGTCGACAAGTCGCTGATCGAAGCCGCGGGCGGCGGACGCCACCGGATGCTGGAGACCGTACGCGCCTACGCGGCCGAGCGGTTGGGGGAGGCGGGCGAGGAGGAGCCGACCGGACGACGGCACGCCGAGCACCTCCTCGGCGTGCTCGACGAGGCCGCCCCGCATCTGCTGCGGGCCGCCCAGCTCGCATGGCTCCCGCGCACCGCCGCCGAGGACGGCGACCTCGCGGCGGCGACCCACCGCGCCCTGGCCGCCCACGACCCCGGCACGGCCCTGCGCCTGCTCGCCGCCGCCGCCACCTCGCTGTGGATCCGCGGCGCCGCCGCGCCGCTCGCCCCCCGGGCCGCCGCCGTGCTCGACGCGCTCGGCACCACACCGCCGGACGGACTGGGGGAGGAGTACGCGGTGTGCGTGCTGCTCGCGGCGGCCGGCCCGCCCCCCGCCGACGGCACCGAGCCGCCCTGGCGCCGCTGCCGCGACAGCGCCCAACGGGCCCTGGACGAGGCGTGGTCGGGGGAGCGGGCCGGGCGCCGCCCGGCGGCGCTGCTGGTGTGGATGCTGCGGAACGCGGGGGAGCCCGACCCCGGGGCCGCGTTCGCGCTCGTGTCGGCGCAGCACGCCGCTCCGGAGCCGTGGGCCCGGGCGGCGGCCGCCTTCGTGGCCGGGTACGGGCCACTGGCCGAGGGCGACATCGAGGGCGCCGAGCGGGCCTTCACCGAGGCCGTCGACGGCTTCCGCGCGCTCGGCGACCGCTGGGGCACCGCCCTCGCGCTGGACGCCCTCGCCGGACTCGCCGGAGTCCGCGGCGACCACGGGGCCGCCGTGGCCCTGACCGACCGGGCCCTGGCGCACGCCCGGGAACTCGGCGCACTGGAGGACTCCGCCGACCTCCTCGTCAACCGAGGCGACCACCACATCGCCCGCGACCCCGCCCGGGCCCGCGCCGACTACACCGAGGCCGCGGCCCTCGCCCGCGCCGGCGGCAGCTCCGCCGGTCTCGCGGCCGCGCTGCGCGGACTCGGCGACCTCGCGCTCCTGGACGGCGACCTCGACGAGGCGTCCCGCCGCTACGGCGAGGCCCTCGACCGGATCGACCCGCTCTGGGTGCGGAACCTGGGCAACCGCGTCTGCTGCCTCGCCGGCCTCGGCCGGGTCGCCGAGGCCCGCGGCGACGCCACGACGGCCCGCGCCCGCTACCGTGAGGCCGCCGCCTCCGTCGCCGGACTGGGACCCGGACTCGCGGACACCCTCCGCCTGATGGGCCTGCCCGCGGGCACCGTGGACGCCGTCCTGCACGCGCACCCACCGGCCCGGTGAGCCGCCGGTGAGCGCCCGGTGAGCGCCCCCGGACAAGCTCCGCGGCATGACGAACCCGACGTTCACGCACTCCGCCCGCCCCGCCACCCGGAAGCCGGCCATCCTGATCTCCGGCGCCTCCGTCGCCGGTCCGGCCCTCGCCCTCCTCCTGCACCGCCACGGCTTCCACGCCACCGTCGTCGAACGCGCCCCCGCCCTCCGCGACGGCGGCTACGCCGTCGACTTCCGGGGCCACGCCCACCTCACGGTGCTGCGCACCCTGGGCATCCTGGAGGCCGTCGAGAACGCCCGCACCGGCAACGGCTCCATGGCGTACGTCAACGCGGCCGGCAAGCCCGTCGCGAAGCTCCCCGCAGACCTCTTCGCGGGGGACGTCGAGATCCTCCGCGGCGACCTCGCCCGCATCCTGTACGACGCCACCAGCCCGTACACCGAATACCTCTTCGGCGACTCGGTCACCTCGCTCACCGAGGACCCCACCGGCGTCGCCGTCACCTTCGAGCGCTCCGCGCCCCGCCGCTTCGACCTCGTGATCGGCGCCGACGGGCTCCGCTCGACCACGCGACGCCTCGCCTTCGGCCCGGAGGAGGACTTCGTCCGGCACCTGGGCGTCCACTGCGCCGTCTTCACCACCGAGAACCACCTGGGCCTCGACCACACCGGGCACGCCTACCGCACCGCGAACAAGATGGTCGCGATGTACAGCGCCCGCCACAACGCCGAGGCGAAGGCCGTCTTCTACTTCGGCTCCCCGGACGCGGACCTGGACCGGCGGGACGTGGCCCGCCAGCAGGAGGTGCTGGTCGAGCGGTTCGCCGGCAACGGCTGGGAGAGCGAGCGGCTGCTCGGCGCCATGCGGCACGCGCCCGACTTCTACTTCGACTCCGTCGCCCAGGTCCGGATGGACCGCTGGACCCGGGGCCGGGTGGCGCTCGTCGGCGACGCCGCGTACGCCCCCTCCTCGCTGTCGGGGATGGGCACGGGCCTGGCCCTGGTCGGCGCCTACGTCCTCGCGGGCGAACTCGCCGCCGCCGGGGGCGACCACCGGGTCGCCTTCGCCCGCTACGAGGACGAACTGCGGGCCTACGCCGAGGGCTGCCGGAAGATGGGCGACGGCGTCGCCAGGCTCATGGTCCCCGGCAGCCGCCTCGCGGCCGGCGCGCTCAACCGCTACTACAAGGTGATGCCGTACCTCCCCGGCCGGAACATGGCCGCGAAGATCGCCCGCAGGACCGCCGAGAACATCGTCCTGCGCGACTACGCCACCGGCTGAGGCGCGGCGTGCGACCTCGCGCCGGGCACCGCGCGCACCGCGCACGCCGCCGCGAAGCCCGGCGGGACCCGCACGTCGGCGAGCGTCCAGCCGGGCACGGGCAGCGGGCGGGCGCCCGTCCCCACGACGGTATCGGCGAACCCGGTGCCCGACAGGCCCTGTCCCGTCCCCTTCAGATACGCCTCCTTGCGCGTCCAGCAGCGCGTGAAGGCCGAGGCCAGCGGGGCGCCGTCGAGCAGGGCGAGCTCCCGCCGCTCGTCCGGATGCAGCGTGCCCGCCACGCTGCCGACCGTCCGCGCCTCGGGGACGCCCTCGACGTCCGCGCCGACGGGGACGGGCGCGAAGGCGACCAGGGCGAGGTCCCGGCTGTGCGAGAGCGAGAAGTGCAGCCCGGCCGCCTCCCCGGTGAGCACCGGCCGCCCGTGCGGTCCGCCGCACCCCGGGCACTCCTGCCGCGCGAACACCAGCCGCGCGGGCGCCTGCCCGAGGTAGGCCCCGGCCAGCACCCGCAGCGCCGTGTGCGCGGCCACGTAGACCTCCCGGTCGACCGCCCGCCGCAACCGCCCCGCCCGGTGCCGCTCCTCGGCGTCGAGTACCCCCGGGCCGCCGTCCGCCACGACCGCCCCGGGCGGCACCAGCCACACCTCGGCCGCCCCCGGCGGCCCGGCCGCCGGCCGGTCCCGGCCGAACTCCCTCGGGATGATCTCCGCATCGTTCACGGCCCCGACTCTAGGCCGATCCGGCGCCCGGGAAGCCCCGTTCCCCCGGTTCGGGCGTCTCACCGCGATCTACGCGGGAGTAGTTCCACCGACCGGGGAATGCGAATGATCACGGACCGTGCGGGTCAGTCGCAGTAGTGATTCAGAACGTACGGCAGGTGCCGAGCCCATCGGTCGTACGTCACGTCGTCGGGCGCGGTCAGCGTGCAGTCGTACGGAACGTCGTCGGTGCACTCGATGAACAGGGTGCACTGCAGGCTGGCTTTCTCGAGGGCGTGGTCGATGCTCGCGATCTTGCTCCAGGGGAAGTCGATGCTGATGCTGTTGTGCTCGACCAGCTGGATCTCGACCCCGTAGGCATCGATGACCATGGCGCGTTCGTCGTCCTCGGCGTGGAAGAACTCGGCATCCTCGGAGGTGAGTTCCTGGGTCTCTCCAGGGCCGTCCTCGGTGGGCATGGCCACGAGGGTGGGTGGTGGCACGACGAGCGTGGGCGGCTGGGAGGCGTCCCCGACCCCGGTGAACGCGTCGAGCAGTTGCTCCGTGGTGGGCCGCCGTGCGGGGTCCTTCTCCAGGCAGGCGCGGACGATCCCGCATATGCCCTCCGGAACGGGTGAGAGGTCCGCTTCCGCGTGCACCGAGCGGTACATCAGCATCATCGGTGTGCCCGTGCCGAAGGCGCTGCCGCCCGCGGCCGCCACGAGGACGGCACCGAGGGCGAACACGTCGGCGGCGCCCGTCACTTCCTGGCCCTCCGCCTGCTCGGGCGCGAGATAGCCAGGGGTGCCGAAGGCGTGTCCCGTCATCGTCAGCCGGGTGGACTCGACGGCCCGGGCGATGCCGAAGTCCACGACCCGGGGACCGTCCGGCGCCATGATGATGTTGCCCGGCTTCAGATCGCGGTGCACGAGCCCGCACCCGTGCACCGCCTGCAGCGCCTCCGCCAGCGCCGCGCCGAGCTGTCTCAACTCACCCTCGGCCATGGGCCCTTCGGTTTCCATCAAGTGGGCGAGCGTCGGGCCCGGCAAATACGCCGTGGCCAGCCAGGGCGGCTCGCCGTCCGGATCGGCGTCCACCACCTGCGCCGTGTGGAAGCCGCCGACCCTGCGCGCCGCTTCCACCTCGACACGGAACCGGGCCCGAAAGGCCGTGTCAGCGGCCAGCTCCGGCCTGGCCACCTTCACCGCCAGCAGACGCCCGCCGCGCGACCGGGCCAGATACACCGTGCCCATCCCGCCCGCACCGAGTTCCCGCACCACGGCGTACGATCCGATCCGTTCCAAATGATCTTCCCCCGCTCGCACTTCACGTCTTCTTGAAACTACCGCGTCCCGTCCGTACCGGCCCTCGGGGGCTTCTCCCCGCAGGACTGGCCGTGCACAGGAATTGTCTACCCGAGCCCACCGCGTCCCGGAGGGCGCCGACGGCGAGGTTGCGCCAGGTCGCCATCGCGCGGGGTGCGTTGCCGGTCCGCAGTGAGGTCGCGCCGGTCGGCACCGCGCCCGCGGTCGGCGTGAGTACGACGGCCAGGGCATGGCGCACGCCATGCGGATCGCGCGGATCCGGCACCTGAGTCAGCCGCTCCAGCAGGCCGGGCACCTGCCCGGGCCCGACGTCGGACTGCTCGCGGAGCCGGTCAAAGGCAGGGTGAATCAGGGATGACGCGTCGGCAGGCACGGTCTTCCAGGCAGGCCACCGGCGTGGAGCACTCCATGGTCACGGGAACCTTCCCCGCATCGCCCCCGGTCACAGCGACGCCGCAGCATGGCCCGCCACCCAGGTCTGCTAGACGCGACGGGTGTTCGGCAGGTCGGGGCGGTCAAGGAGCCAGGCGTCGGTGGACCTCCTGGCACCGCTGGGTCACCCTCGCGATGCTCGCTCACACCTTCCTCGCCGTCACCGCGGCCGTCGAACGCCGCGACCGACCCATCCCTGATGGTCTGATCCCCATGACCGGAGGAGATCCTGGAAGCGCCACAGACCCGCCGCCCGGAACCAGAGGAGCTGCGGGCCGAAGTATCCCGGCTGGAGAAGGCAGAGCGGGACCTGCGCCGAGAACACGCCTTCGAGGTCCGCGAGTTCAAGGACACTGCGGCCACGTACGCCAACCAGATCCAGGTCCTGGCCTTGCGTAACGCCGGGCTGGAGAAACAGAATGCCCGCCTCCTCGAACGACTGCGCCATTTGGGAGAGAACGTCGCGGTCCTGCCGGCCCAGAACCCCCTTGCCCTGACCTGGCGCATCCCCTGCGGCTCGCATCGTCCTCGGCGGTGTGACTGTATGTCGTAGGAAGAGGCGAGCAGGTTGCCCAAGCCGCGAATTATCTGATGCGCGTCCAGATAGCCTTGTGACAGCTGGATTTCAACGGGGAGAGGGTCGGCCTAGTGCGTAGTCTTGCGCGTCTTGCGCTGGAGGATGGCAGCTCGATCTTGGTCGAAGCGCCGGACGTGTCCGAGGGGCCAGTGCCAGCCGGCCGAGTCGGCGATGCGATTCGTGAGCTTCCGCTGAGTGTGCAGGCGGCCCTGCGCCCGGTCACGGAGCTGGCTCGGACGGCGGTGCAGCAGTTGCGGGAGGCGGGGCCGGACTCGGTGGAGATCGAGTTCGGAGTGGACCTCGCGACTCAGGCGGGCGCGGTGATTGCCCGAAGCGAGGCCAGCTGTCACCTGAAGGTGACTGTGGCCTGGCAGCGCGAGTCCAACAACGAGGCCCGCTGATTTCCCGGAACGGGGAGGAGTCGCGGGATGTCGGCGGACAAAGCAACTCCACGCGCCAGCCATGATCCAAGCCTCAAGTTCCAGGCAGCGGTCGCACAGGTACTGTCTGCAGGGGGTGAGGCAGTCGGAGCGGCTTTCCTGACCGCTGAGGACGCGGTGTTCACCTGCGCGCATGTGGTGCGGGACGCCGGGTACGGGCCAGGCGACATCGTACGGCTCCTGTTTCCCCAAGCGATGGGGGCTCCGCAGGTCGAAGGCGAGGTGCTGGCCGAGCCGTGGCGGGCCCCCGAGGACGATGATGTCGCGGTAATCCGGCTGCGGGACACACCGTCAGCGGTGCATCCCTTGGGGTTGGGGGCCGCTGCCGGGTGCCAGGGGCATATCGTGCGCTCCTACGGGTTCCCCGCCCAGGCCCCTCCCGGCGGTCATTTCGGCTACGGGAAGGCGGGCGACCTGCTCGGCGGTGACCGGCTACAGATCACTTCCAATGACCTGACCGAGGGGTTCAGCGGTGCTCCACTGGTCGATGACGTGACCGGCTTGGTGATCGGCATGGTCACGGCTATTGCGGGTCCCGACCGCAATGGCAGGGGCCAGGACATCGCCTATGCCACTCCCACCGAAACCCTGCGCGACCTGTGGCCGGGCCTGGTCTTGAGGGAGGTCCTTCCCTACCGCGACCTTGAGCCGTTCGGGCGGCAGGACGCACACTGGTTCCACGGACGGGACGAGGCCAGGGACGCAGTGCTGGCAAGCCTGCGCCGAAACCGCCGCGGGGTACTGCTGCTCGGGCCCTCAGGCTCCGGCAAGTCCTCCCTGGTACAGGCCGGAGTACTCCCCAACCTCCCGGTGGGCTGGAAGGCCACTCTCGTCCGCCCGGTCACGGGTCTGCCCGATATTCCGACGGTGGAGCAGGGCACTCACCTGCTCCTGGTCATCGACCAGTTCGAGGAACTGCTCACGCCCGCCGAACCCGACCTGCCGACCCTGCAACGGCTCACCGAGTTCGCCACTTCCTACCAGCCGGTCACCATCCTGCTGGTCATGCGCGACGACTTCTACCCGCGCCTGGCCGCCCTCGCCCCGGACCTGCTGGCCGCCCTCCAACCCGGCCTCCTCAACATCCCCGCCACCTTGAGCGAAAACGACCTCAAGGCCATCATCACCAAGCCCGCCGAGACCGCCGGAGCCTCCTTCGAGGAAAGCCTGCCCGCCCGGATCATCAGCGACCTGTTCAACTCCGACGACCGCAACGGCCCCTCCAGCCGGGTCTCCACCACCCTGCTGCCCTTGCTGGAAAAGACCCTGACCCTGCTGTGGAAACAGCGCGAGGACAACCGTCTGACCAGTAGGGCATACAAGGCCCTCGGCACCTTGAAAGAAAGCCTGGCTACGTGGCGGGACACCGCCTTCGCCGAACTCACACCCCGGCAGCGTGCCGCCGCCGAGCGCATCCTCAGCGCCCTGGTTCGCCACGACGAGACCCGCCAGACCCCTGACACCCGCCAGCGACGCTCCCTCACCGACCTGCGGGCCCTAGCCGGCGACCCGGACCCTGACGCGGTCCTGGCGGTACTGACCCGCCACCGGATCATCACCACGTACCGCGAGGACGCCGAACTCATCCACGACACCCTCATCCGCGACTGGCCCGAACTGCAGACATGGGTGGAACGCGACGCGAAGTTCCACGCCTGGCTCCAACGGGCGCGGGCGCATATCGGCCGAGGCCCGCTCCAGGGCCTGGACTTGGAAGAAGGACTCGACTATCGCGAGCAGGGAAGCGGCCTACCGCTGGACGTGGCCGACCTGCTCGCCACAAGCCGACGCCACCAGCAACGACGCCGAGCCCGCGCGATCATCGTGCTGTCGGGCGTGCTGGCAGTCGTGGTGGCCCTCGCGTCAGTCACGTTCGTCCAACTCCAGCGGGAGCAAACGGCGAAACAAAAGGCCGAGACGGAGAAACAGAGAGCCGAGACGGTGACCAGGGCGGCGGTCGCCGAGGACCTGGTTACACAAGCCGACCGACTGGCGAACTGGGACTCCGACCCGTGGCTGGCACTTCAACTGGCCACGGCCGCCGTCCGCGTGCACGACAGCCCCAAGGTCCGAGCTGGCCTGGTCACCTTGCTGACCACGACCGCACTCGTCGAGACAAACCGCGCGCAGGTCATGGGTTTCCGAGAGAACGACGAGCCAGTCTTTTACGACGGAGATGTCCTCGCGGTCGCTCCTAACGGGCGAACGCAGGTCGAACTGGATGGGGACGGACTCAGCCTCGGGGGTGGGCCGATATTCGACGAGAGCCCGGCGCTGGTTGAGGGCATCGCGTTCGCTCCCGACAGCAAGCGCCTGGCTGCCGGGCACAGTGACGGGACGATGACGGTGTGGGACCTGTCCGACCCTGACAAGCCGCGCGCCATCGGGGGCCCGGTCTCCGTCACCGAATCTCCTGAATCTCCTGTCGACATAACGGTGTGTTTTTCCCCTGACGGCCGCATGATCGCCGCCGCGGCAGCAGACGGGATCACTCTTTGGACGGCAGACGCACCGCACCGGAAAATCGCCGTGCCGCGCGTTCCTGCCAGCGCCCTTGGCGGCCTCAGTATCGACGGATTCCAGCTCGCCTTCCAGCCCGGGGGGCACCAACTCGTCGCGGCGACCCCGGGTGGTGTGATGCGCTGGGACATCTCCGACCCGCGCCGCCCGAGATTGCTGGGAGATCCCATCAGCGGTGACTTCGCCGCGGCTTTCAGCCCGGACGGACAGGTGCTGGCAACTGACAACGGCGACGGCGGAGTGCTTCTGTGGGACGACGCGGACCCTTCGAAGCCTCGGCACATGGGCACGATTCCGTCTCCGCAAGGCTACGACGCATGGGATTTAATGTACTCCCCGGACGGCCGACGGCTCGCTGTTCACTACAGAAGCGGAAAGCATCAACGCTCCTACGTGTGGGATCTCACCCGCGATCGCCCGCTGAAGTCCCTGGGGGAAGGCATTGCGTCCACGGGCCTCTTGGCCGTCCGACCGGACGGACGCGCGCTGATCACTCGCGGTAAGGGCGATCGACTCGACTACTGGGATATCTCCGACCCGGCGCACCCCATGAAGCTCACGTCCTTCCACCCGTCGATTGATGGCGGCGTAACAGCACTCGCGTTCCACCCGAATGGCAGGACACTGGCGATCGGCAGCGGCCACGGCCGGGTTCAGCTATGGGATATGAGTCACTCGGCCACCCCTGTGATGCGGAGCTCTCCACGAAGATTCCATGACGAGTACCCCGATGATTTCCGGCTACCCGGCGACACGATCACGGGCCTCAAGATCACCGGCCTCCGCTTCATTGAGGACCGCTTCAGCAAGGACGGTACGGCGCTCGACATCTACGGCAAGGGGTACCGAGCTAGCTGGAACACGGTGGACACCTTGCTTCCACCAATGAACCACGCCGACGAAGACGTTACCGACATCGTGAGCTTCAGCGAGCAGACCGACACCTGGGCAAGGGTCGTAGATGACGGCAGAACGCAACAGGTTCAGCTCTCACGCCCAGGCATTCCTTATGAAGACCCTTCTGGCGCCGGAAGCACTGGCTCGGCACTTCAGTTCTCCCCTAACGGCCGAGTACTGGCTGTCGGCGGCGACGACGGCACCCTCACTCTGTGGTCGATCGACGGTTACCGCCAGGGAACTGCCCGCCGCCTCAACTTCCCAGCCACCGGCCACGCGGCCGCCGTCTCCGCCATCACGTTCTCCCCCGACGGCTCCACCGTAGCCACAGCCGCGGCCGACGGAACGGTGATCATCTGGTCCGCTTCGCAAGACGGAGCCTTCACACTCACCGGCGCCCCGGTCCTCGCCAACAAAGGCGGAGTCGACACCATGGCGTTCACCGCCGACGGCCGCACCCTGCTCACCACCGGGAGCGACGACAAGCTGCGACGCTGGAACGTCGCAACCATCGCCAACATCCGCAACGACCCCGTCAAGCTCGCGTGCGCCCTGACCGGTGGCGGGCTCGGCAAGGACGCGTGGATGTCATTCATCCCCTCCCTGCCGTACCGCGACACCTGCTCTTCGTAGCCACTGCACAGATGGAAGCCCCGGATGGCTACGGAGCCTTGAGACACTGATGGGCTGGACAGCTTGGCAGGCCGCATAACGCCGTGGTTGATCCAGTACATCGACGGCAGGTCGGCCTTGGGGGTCGTCGGCGTTGTAGCGGAGGTTGGCCCAGAAGGCGAGGTCGAGGGCCGGCTGCCCGCGCTGGCGGAGCTCCGCCGCCAGGTCGGCGCCGAGCGGCTGGTGGTGCAGGCCGGGCGGACTCGGGCGGGAGGGGCACGGTGTTCGTGGACGCCGAAGCCGACCTCGCCCGGGCGGTGGCCATGCCAGGCCCGTACAAGGTCGCAGCCTTCGTGACCGGCTGGTCCTCGAACACCACCGTACTGTCCGTCCCAGACCCCCGTGGAGGGGGTGCGGTGTACGTGGACCGGCCCTCCCGCAAGGCCATCGGCATCACGGAGGCCGGGACCGGGCCGGGCAAGAGCGCTGGCAACGACTGGTCCCGTCCGGCCCGCGAAGGCCGCCGACGCCGGGCCCTGAGGCCGCGCGGGCGCCGCAGGCACCACCCGCTCGAACAGCTCTCACAACTTAAGCGGCTTCTCCTGTATTTGATGAACTGTCATGTAAGTCGGCAGCTGGTCAGCATGAGTTCCCGGGCGTTCCGGGACGGTCGTCCCAACAGACGCCGGTGCGAAGGGAAAGCCCAGTTGGGAAGCCGTCTCGCCCGGCCGGAGCGATGTTCCTCACAAACATCGGACGGGGGCGTCGGTGTAAGGTCGAGGACGCCCTTGACCTGCAGAAAGCAGGCAGGGAGCCGTCTTACAGGAGTCCTGAATGCTGCGTACTCTGTTCAAGTCCAAGATCCACCGTGCCACCGTCACCCAGGCCGATCTCCACTACGTCGGGTCCGTCACCGTCGACGCCGAGCTGATGGAGGCCGCCGACCTCCTCCCCGGCGAGCTGGTCCACATCGTCGACATCGACAACGGGGCCCGCCTGGAGACCTATGTCATCGAGGGCGAGCGCGGTTCCGGCGTCATCGGGATCAACGGCGCTGCGGCCCACCTCGTGCACCCCGGGGACCTGGTCATCCTCATCAGCTACGCCCAGGTGGCGGACGCCGAGGCGCGGACGCTCGTGCCGCGCGTCGTGCACGTGGACGCCGAGAACCGCATCGTGGAGCTGGGACGGGACGCGTCCGCGCCGGTCCCGGGTAGCGAGACGGTGCGCCCGCCGCACGCGGTGCCCGCGCAGGTCTGAGCCCCCAGGCGGCCGGAAGGCCGCCGCCGAGGAGTCCGGGAGGACCGCAGCATGGCCGAGTTGACGATCCGCGACGACCGGGAGAAGGGACGCCTGGAGGCGTTCGACGACGGCGACTACGCCGGTGTCGTCGTCTACTTCGCCCTGGACGCCGAGCCGCACGCCCTCGTCGCGGTGCACACCGTCGTCGAGGCGACCCACGAGGGGAAGGGCGTCGCGGGGGCGCTGGTCCGGGAGTTCTACCGGATCGCCGCCGCCGAGGGCGTCCCCGTCGTCCCGCTCTGCCCGTACGTCGCGAAGTGGGCCGAACGGCACCCCGAGGAGGCCCCGCTCCCCCCGGAGGAGGTCACCCGGGCGGCCAAGCGGCAGCTGAAGGCCTCGCCGGAGCTGTGGTGAGCCCGGCGCCCGCCCGGCCGCTCGCCCTGCTGCACACCTCGCCGGTCCACGTGCCCGTCTTCGACGCGCTGCGGGACCGGCACCACCCCGGGCTCGGACTGCGCCACCTCGTCCATGAGGAACTGCTCGACCGGGCCCGGGCCGAGGGGCCCGACGCCGTGGCGGACGCCGTCGGCCGCGTCCTCGCCGGGGCCGTCGCCGACGGGGCGGGCGCCGTCCTGTGCACCTGCTCCACCCTCGGCGCCGTCGCCGAGGCGCGGGCCGGCGCGCTCGGTGTGCCGGTGCTGCGCGTCGACCGCCCGATGGCCGCCGAGGCGATGCGCGGCGGGCGGCCCGTGGTGGTCGTCGCGGCCGTGCGGTCCACCGTGCGGCCCACCCTCGACCTGCTCCGGGAGGAGTCCGCCGACCCGGCCACGTGCGTCGGCACCGTGATGGTGACGGAGGCGTGGGAACGGTTCGAGGCCGGCGACCGGGAGGGCTACCTCGACGCCGTCGCCGCCGCCGTGGACGGGATCGCGACCGCAGAGCGGCCGGTGGTCGTGCTGGCCCAGGCCTCCATGGCCGACGCCGCCGAGCGCGTACGCACCCCCCTGACGGTGCTGTCCAGTCCCGGTACGGGGCTCGCGGCGGCGGCGCGCGCGGTCGGCCACCGACCCGAATGAACGGGCTCCGCGCGCGCGGGCGCGCGGACCGGGGGAACCTGGAGCCGACCCTGCCCCCGAGCGCCGGAGTCCGCCATGACCCAGCCCCCGTACCCCGATCCGCTGCCGTCACCCGTCCCGCCGCCCGTTCCCCCGCCGGTGCCCGCGCCCCCGCCCGTACCGCCGCCGAGCCCGGTGCCGGGGCCCCCGCCGGGCCCGGTGCCCGTGCCCGAGCCGGAACCCCAGCCGCAGCCGGGGCCCGCGGGCCGCTGACGGCGAGGTGACGGAGCAGGCCCGTGATTGCGCCAGGGGCCTTGTCACGTACGGTGGCCCGCCCTTACCGTGGGCGACTGCCGATGCGTTCGAGGGGGGCCCATGGCCTTACGCGGGAGACACCGCCGCCGGTACCAGCCGAGCCTGATCAACCGTGCCTCGCTGACCGTCACCGCGGGCGGTGCCGGAATGGCGCTGCCGCTGATCGGCGCGGGCACGGCCCAGGCGGCCTCGCTCGACGTCTGGGAGAAGCTGGCCGACTGCGAGTCCACCTCCAACTGGCAGATCAACACCGGCAACGGCTATTTCGGCGGCCTCCAGTTCAGCCAGTCCACCTGGGAGCGGTACGGCGGCACGCACTACGCGCCGCGCGCCGACCTGGCCTCCAAGGACCAGCAGATCGCCGTCGCCGAACGCGTGCTCAAGGGACAGGGCCCGGGCGCCTGGCCGGGCTGCGCGCCGGGGGCCGGGCTCGAACGGGGCGGCGACGCCTCCGACCTGGCGCCGCAGACGCAGCGCACCCGCCCGCTGACCGACACCGCCACGGCCGCCGGCGTCACGAGGACCGCGCTGCCGGGGCAGCGGAAGAAGCCCGCGGGCACCAGCCCCACCGCCGTGCCGAGCGTCCGCGAGATGTACACGGTCACCCCCGGCGACTCGCTCTCCGCCATCGCCCGCGACGAGCATCTCCGGGGCGGCTGGCAGCGGCTCTACGAGGCCAACCGGAAGGTCGTCGGCGACGACCCCGACCTCATCCACCCCGGTCAGCGGCTCACCCTGCGGATGAGCGCCCCCACGGCGCCCCCGAAGGCCGATACGAAGCCCCCGCGTCCCACCAGCCCCACCAGCCCCACGCGGCCCACCAAGCCCGCGGCCGAGCAGCCGACGACGAAGCCGGTCGCCAAGCCCCCGGCCACGAAGCCCCCGGCCACGAAGCCCCCTGCCACGCACGCGCCCACGACCAAGCCCGTCACCCGGCCCGTCACCCGGCCGGTCACCCGGCCCGTCGCCACCCCGACGGCCAGGCCCCCGGCCGCCCGGCCCGTGCACAAGCCCGCGCCGAAGCCGGTCGCGAAGCCCGTCCACAAGCCCGCGCCCAAGCCGGTCCACAAGCCCGCGACCCGGCCCGCCCCCGAGGCCGACCGCTTCGCCGCGCCCGTCGCCGACACGGACATCGGCACCCGGTACCGCAAGGAGGGCTCGTCCTGGGCCAGCGGCTACCACACGGGCGTCGACTTCCCGGTCCCCACCGGCACCTCGGTGCGGGCCGTCGCCTCCGGCAACGTGGTCTCCGCCGGGTGGGCCGGCTCGTACGGCTACCAGGTCGTCATCCGCCACGAGGACGGCCGCTACAGCCAGTACGCGCACCTGTCCGCGCTGAACGTGCGCGAGGGGCAGCGGGTCAACCCCGGTCAGCGCATCGCGCGTTCAGGATCGACCGGCAACAGTTCGGGACCGCACCTCCACTTCGAGATGCGCACGGGTCCCGGGTACGGCTCCGACATCGACCCCCTCGCCTACCTCCGCGCCAGGGGCGTGTCGATCTGATCGGATCCGGGCGGCCCCCGCCCGGTCTGACACCGCGGGCGAATCCTCGGCCCGGGTCAGCCGGTCGAGGGTGAGCTGGACCAGGCCGCCCGCCGCCACCGCGCCGCAGATCAGCGCGGCGACGGTGCCGGCCGTGCCGTAACGGAACGATTCGCCGAACAGCGTCAGGCCCACCGCCGCCGCGATCACCGGGTTCACCACGGTGACCGTGGCGAGCGGGGCCGCGAGGCCCGCGCCCCGGTACGAGGCCTGGGACAGCAGCAGTCCCGTCACCGCGAGCGCCGAGAGGGTCAGCAGGCTGGTCCACTCGGCCAGCGGCGCGCTCGCCGTCCACTCCTCGGCGACCGTCTTGGTGAAGACCGAGGCGATACCGAAGGACACCCCGGCCGCGGCGGCCAGCACCACGCTGCGCAGCACCGTACGGCCCACCAGCCGGGCCACCAGGAACAGCACGGCCACCGCGCCGAAGGTCGTCACCGTGAGCAGGTGCCGCTCGCCGTCGGAGAGGGCCTGGGTGCCGGTGCCGCCGGTCAGGCTGAGCAGTCCGGCCAGGCCCACGGTCGCCATCACGGCGCCCCGCCAGGCCGTCCGGCCGGCCTTGCGGCCCACCAGGAGCGCCGCCATCGGCAGCGCGAACACGATGGTCAGGGCGCCCAGCGGCTGGACCAGGCTGAGCGGTCCGTAGGCCAGCGCGGCCACGTGGAGGGTCGCGCCGAGGCCGTTGAGCAGGACGGAGCCCCACCACGCGGGGGTGCGCAGCGGGGCGTAGCGCGGTCCGGTGGCGGAGGCCGCGACGCGCTCCTGCACGATCGCCGCGGCCGCGTAGGCGACCGCCGAGACCAGGGCCAGGAGCACGGACAGCAGGAGGGGGCTCATACCCTCCACGATCTCTCTCCCGAGCGCTCCCGTCTTCGTACCTGGGGACGCGATCGGAGGTACCGCAGATGGAGTACGAACCCCCCTCGTACACCCTGGGATGTACGCCCGCGCAGGTCAGGACGGGTGGAATGCGACCCTTCCGGTGTCCAGGTCGAAGCGGGCGCCGACGATCCGGGCGTCGGCGAAGGCCGCATCCCGAGCCAGTCGGCGGGTGATGCGGTCCACATTGGCCCGCACCGAGTTCTCGACCCAGTCGCCGGGCAGGTGGCGGGTGGCCCGGGCGGCCGGGGCGAGCTCCTCGACCACCCGCTCGATGTGTCCTTCGACGGGGTGCCCGGTCCGTACGTGCTCGACGGCCGCCGCCGCGGCGCCGCAGCGCTCGTGCCCGAGGACCACGATCAGGCGCACGTGCAGCTCTTCCAGGGCGAACTGGACGGAGCCCAGCACCGCCTCGTCGAGCGCCTGTCCGGCCGAGCGCACCCCGATGAGGTCCCCGAGGCCCTGGTCGAAGACGAGCTCCGGCGGGACGCGGGAGTCTATGCAGCCGATCACGGTGGCGAAGGGCTGCTGGGAGACCGCGACGGCGGCCCGCCGGGCCGCGTCCTGGTGCGGGTGGAGCTGGCGGAGCGCGGCGTAGCGCTCGTTGCCGGCCCGCAGCTCGGCGAGCGCGGCGGCGGGGTCGCCCGGTCCGGGGGCCCGGCGCGGGGCGGGTACGGCGACCGCGGGAGCGGCGAGGGCCGGAACGGCCGCGGTGCCCAGGGCGGCGAGCCCGAGGGCGAGCAGGCCGCGGCGGCCGGTGGTCGTGGTGGATGGTGTCGGCGTCATGGCGAGAGAGTCGCGGAAAGATCACTTCTTGACGAGTGCTTGATCTTTTCATGACTCTTTCTTGACTAAGGTTGACCGATCTTGATCAGCCTGGATCGATTATCGGAATCGAGCCGGCCGTGACCGGATCGGGCCGCATCGGGCGGGACCGGACCGGGCCACGGCGCGGGTACGGGAGGATGCCGGAGTGGATCTCGACGACAGCGCACAGGTGGGCGGCTTCTTCGCGCTGCGCACCGCCCCGCCCGGACCCGGCGCGGCACACGTCCCGCTCTCCCGCCTGTACGCGGGGGAGGACGGCCCCCTCGCCGCGCGCGTGGACCGGGTCGCCGCCCGGCTCGGCGCCCCCGAGCGCCGGGTCGGCGCCTCGGTCGCGCACCTCGGCCTCGCCGCCCGCCTGTGGTCCACCGCCCTCGGCCCCGCCGCCCTGCACGGCCGCTTCCCCGACCTGACGCCCGCCACCCTGCACTGGGACGGCGCGCTCACCTCGCCGGACGACCTGTGGTGGTCCGGCACCGCGACCCGACCCGCCGGCGTCGAGGAGCTGCGGGCCGCCGTCCACGAGGCCCACCTCGTCCCGCTGCACGCGGCCTTCGCCCGCGACGGGCGGATCTCCGAGCGGCTGCTGTGGGGCAACGCGGGCTCCGCGCTGGCCGGGGCGCTGCGCGAGCTCGTCCGCTGGGCCCGCGCCCACGCCCGCCCCGACGCCGCCGAGCGCGCCACCCTCCTCGTGCGGGGCCTCTTCGACCACCCCGATCTGGCCCGCACCGTCCGGGGCCCCGCCCTGCGCCGCACCAGCTGCTGCCTGTACTACCGCTGCCCCTCCGGAGGACTGTGCGGCGACTGTGTGTTCGACCACGCCCCCCGAACGGGTTTGGAGGGGCGGCCCCCCGCTCCGTAAAGTTGCGTCTTTGGAAGTACTGACGCAGTACTCACGGCGCGAGCGATCGAGGAACGACGAAGGCCATGACGGTGACTGAAGAGACCCAGGACCACGGGCCGGGCATCGACCCCGAGCGCCTGGCCGTCTGCCTGAGCGTGCTGGACGAGCTGGACGAGATCGACGTCGACCACCCCGACGCCATCACCGTCCGCCGTGCGACCGCCGGGATCTACCGGACCGTGAAGCAGCGCCGCCGCCAGGAGCGCCGGGCTTCCAAGACCGCCCACGACAAGGCCGTCACCGAGGCCACGGCGACCGGCTCCGCGCAGCGCATCGACGACGAGACCGAGGGCATCCTGCCCAGCTCGGTCACCGAGGCCGGCAAGATCGCGGGGATACTCCAGCGCCCGCGCTCCTGCTACACCTGCAAGACGCGCTACGTCGAGGTCGACTACTTCTACCACCAGCTCTGCCAGGACTGCGCCGCCCTGAACCGGGGCCGCCGCGACGCCCGCACCGACCTCACCGGCAAGCGCGCGCTGCTCACCGGCGGCCGCGCCAAGATCGGCATGTACATCGCGCTGCGGCTGCTGCGCGACGGCGCCCACACCACGATCACCACCCGCTTCCCCAAGGACGCCATCCGCCGCTTCAAGGCGATGGAGGACTCGGCGGAGTGGATGCACCGCCTGGAGGTCGTCGGCATCGACCTGCGCGACCCCGCCCAGGCCGTGGCCCTGGCCGACCAGGTCGCCGAGGCCGGACCGCTCGACATCCTCGTCAACAACGCGACGCAGACCGTGCGCCGCCTGGCCTCCGCCTACGCGGCCCTGGTCGACGGCGAGAGCGCCCCGCTGCCGGCCGGCGAGCTCCCCGCCCACCACGTCATCGGCGCCTTCGGCTCCGGCGCGGTCGGTGAGCTCGGCGCCGGGACCGCGCTGCCCGCCGGGGTGAGCGGGCTCGACGCCCAGCAGGTCGCCGACCTCGCGCTCGTCGCGGGCAACGCGAGCGTCGCCCGGCACCTCGACGGCACCGCCATCGACGCGGGCGGCCTGGTGCCGGACGTCGTCGACTCCAACACCTGGGTGCAGTCCATCGAGCAGATCTCGCCGGTGGAGCTCCTGGAGACGCAGCTGTGCAACTACACGGCGCCGTTCATCCTGATCAGCAAGTTGCGCGCGGTGATGGCCGAGGCCGCGGCCAAGGCGTCCAGCGGGCGCTCGTACGTCGTCAACGTCTCCGCGATGGAGGGCGTCTTCAGTCGCGGCTACAAGGGCGCCGGCCACCCGAACACCAACGCGGCCAAGGCCGCGATGAACATGGTGACGCGGACCAGCGCCCAGGAGATGTTCGAGTCCGACCGCATCCTGATGACCTCGGTCGACACCGGCTGGATCACCGACGAGCGTCCCCACTTCGACAAGCTGCGGCTCGCCGAGGCCGGCTTCCACGCCCCGCTCGACCTGGTCGACGGCGCGGCCCGGGTGTACGACCCGATCGTGCGCGGCGAGCTGGGTGAAGACCTTTACGGCGTCTTCATGAAGGATTACGCGCCCGGTAACTGGTAGTCCATCCGCTTCCGCCCGAAATGGCGTCACCCGTTCGCGTCACACTTTGGTGCCCCATAGAGCACTGACGCGCTCATCTGGTTAATCTGATGTCCACGGTCGGCCACCAGGGTTTCACCGAATCCTCACGGCCGGCCAGGGGACAGGTCTGCCACCAAGGCCGCGGTCCCGCCCGAACGAACGGCGCCACCGCGACCGACGGTCCCTGTCCCATTGGTACGCGACACAAAGGAGTGCGCGGTGACACCAGAAACAACCACGCAGGAGCAGCGCCCGGCCGAACCGACCGAGCGCAAGCGCCGGTCCGGAGAGCTCGGCAGCCTGGAGGTCTGGGCCCGCTCGGCCCCGATCCGTCTCGCCGGCTACGAGGACGACCTCGCCGAGCCGCACATCCTGCCCGGCATCGACTGAGCCGTACGCGTCGTACGGTCGCTCCGCCCCGTGCCCCCGGCCGCCCCGCGCGCCCGGGGGCACGGGCGTGCCCGGCCCGGCGCGCCTCAGCGGCGCTCCGCCGTCTCCCGCAGCCGGATCGGCGGCAGGTACTCCCGCAGCAGCGTCCGGTGCCACCACGCCCCGGTCTCCCGCAGCTCGCGCCAGGTCGTGTAGCGGTAGCGGTAGAGCCGGGCGCGCACATGGGTGGGCGGCGCGTCGGGGAACGGGTTGTGCCGCAGCAGCCGCAGGGTGTCGCGGTCCCCGGTGAGCAGCCGCTCGACGAACGGCCCGAACCAGTCGCGGGCGTAGCCGGGGGAGAGCGCCGCGAACCACATCAGCCAGTCGAGCCGCAGATGGTACGGGGCGAACTGGCGCGGCAGCCGGCGCGGATCGCCCGGCTTGCCCTTGAAGCCGTACTCCCGCCACACCGTGCCCGGGTGCGGCCGAGGATCGTCCGTCCCCTCGACGACGATCTCGTCCCGGACCCGGCCGACCGTGCCGAACGCGCCGTACGTGTTGACCAGGTGGTACGCGTCGAAGGAGCGGTTCATCGCCTGCCGCCGGGAGAGCAGGTTGCGCACCGGGTGGCGGCTGAGCACGAGGACCAGGACGGTGGCGGCGCAGACGACGCCCACGTACCAGAGCGGGGGGTCCGGCCGCGGATGGGCGCCCGTGACGAGCGAGCCGTCCATCGCGGACAGCGCGAGGACGATGGTCAGCCAGTTCAGCCAGGCGAAGTTGCCGGAGAGCACCAGCCACAGCTGGGTCGCCACCATCAGCCCGGCCGCGACCGTCGCGACCGGCTGCGGGGTGAACAGCAGCACCGGGACGCCGAGCTGGACGACGTGGTTGGCCGCGCACTCGACCCTGTGCAGCGGCTTCGGCAGGTGGTGGAAGAACCAGCTCAGCGGGCCGGGCATCGGCTGCGTCTCGTGGTGGTGGTAGAGGCAGGTGAGGTCACGCCAGCAGCGGTCCCCGCGCATCTTGATCAGCCCGGCGCCGAACTCCACCCGGAACAGCAGCCAGCGCAGCAGGAACAGCACGAGGACCGGCGGTCCGGTGTCGTCGTTGCCGAGCAGGACGGCCAGGAAGCCGGTCTCCAGGAGCAGCGACTCCCAGCCGAAGGAGTACCAGGTCTGGCCGACGTTCACGATCGACAGGTAGAGGCCCCACAGCAGCAGCCACAGCAGCATCGAGACGGCCAGCGGCACCGCGTCGCCCGCGCCCGCCGCCATCGCGAGCGCCAGGCCCGCCCCGCCCCAGGCCACCGAGGCGAAGAGGCGGTCGGAGTAGCGCCACTGGAAGAGGCTGGGCGCGCCGCGCGCCGGCACCCGGCGCACGAACTCCGGCACGGGCAGCATCCCGCGCTCGCCGATGAGGGCCCGGAACTGGAGCGCCGCCGACAGGAACGCGAGGACGTAGAGACCCGCGAGCCCCCGCTGGAAGACGATCCGGCTCAGCCAGTAGTCGGGTGCGGTGAACCACTGCATCGGGCCCGGTGCCGCTCCCGGGAGCGGCGGCTACTCCTCGTCGGCCTTCCGCTCGCCCTCCGCCTGGGACGGGGTCGTGCGGGTGGTCTGCGGGTGGAGCTGCGCCTTCTGCTGCGCGTCCATGTCCTCTTCGAGACGCTCGCCCTCGGCCTGCGCCGGGGTCGTGTACTCGTCGTACTGGCTCATGGCCGCCTCCTTCAGGAAGCACGGATGAGTACAGAAGGAGCGTAACCCCTATCGCCCCGCGACGAGACCCGTCAGCGACCGGCCCAGGCGGCGCGCGTAGGCCAGCTGGAGCGCCCGTACGACGGGCCCGCCGAGCCGGGTGTACCAGGCGGCGGCGCGGCTGAACGCGGTCACGGTGAACCAGACCGAACCGTCCTCGCGCAGGTCGACCACGAAGGACTCCTCGCCGCACTCCGGGTGCCCGGTCCGCGTCCCGTACGCGAAGCCGGTCTCGGTCTCCGTGTACGCGGTCCAGATCACCTGGCACGGGGCGCTGAAGCGGACCGGGCCGAGGCCCATCGCGACCTCCAGGGTGACGCCGGGCTCGGCGCGGTCGGCCTCGCTGGTCACCCGGGCGCCGCTCGCCCGGTGCATCCGCCAGGTGGTGACGGCCGCGCCCGCCGTGGCGTAGGCCCCGGGCCCGTGGCCGACCCGGACGGTGTGGTGCAGGTGGTGGTAGCCGGCGGGCAGCGGCCGGGTGCGGGTGGCGCCCACCTCGGGGTAGCTGGGGCCGTCCGCGACGGGACCGGCGGGGCGGGGACGGGCGGTCGGGCGCGCGGGCTCGTCGGAGAGGCTGCGGATGAGACGGGTCATGCCGGGAGCTCCGTTCGGGGAGTGGGGTACGCGGCGGTACGGGGGTCGCGGGGAAGGGGCCGGTCCACGGGGGCCCCGTGGCGTTCCGGGAGGGCGCGCAGGCGGCGCCGGGCGAGGAGCGAGCAGAGGGCGAAGCCGAGCGCGTTGCCGAGGCCGTGGGTCGCGGCCATCCAGGTCAGGCTCGGGTGCGGAAGTCCGGTGGCCTCGCCGAGCGCCCAGCTGAGGGCGAGCAGCATGGTGGCGACCAGGACGGCGGCGGAGACCCCGAGCAGCGTGCGGGTGATCCGGTCCGGAGCGGTGGGGCGCAGCTCGCGCCAGGTCAGCAGGGCGACGGCCCACATGCCCGCCGTGAGGACGAGGGCTCCGGCCAGTTCGGCCCAGTCGTCGACGAAGTAGCCGAGCAGGACGAGCAGGGTGCCGAGCGGGACGCTGAGCGCGGCGAACCGGGCCGTGCGTCCGCCGGTCGCGCGGCAGACGAGTCCGGCGACCAGGGCGGCGGTGAACCCCGCGAAGTGGAAGTGCGGGACGGTCAGGGCGAGGATCCCGGGCTCGAAGCCCAGCAGACTGTGGCCGCCCCGCTCGGCGACCAGGGCGAGGCCTGCGACGGAGGGGGTCACCAGGGCGGTGAGCACCGCGACCTCGGCGGGGGCGAGGGAGCGGGTGGCCGCGAGCCGGGCGGGGGCGTGCAGGGCGAGCGCCAGGGTGGCGAGCGCGTACAGGCAGGCCAGCGCGGCGGCGAGCGGGGAGCGGGGGAGCCAGAGGGCGAGCACGCCGGGCGCGGCGAGCAGCGGCCAGGCGCGGGCCAGCGGCCGGAGACGGGGCGGCCGGCGCCGGGCGTACCCGGCGGACTCGGCGTACCCGGCGTACCCGGCGGACTCGGCGTAGGCGGCGTGCAGGCCCTGCCCCACGTCCGCCGGTCCCGGCTCGATGAGCCGGAGGCCCATCGGGACGATCACCAGCATCCCGAGCGTCACGATCAGCGCCACGAGTACGGACACGACGACCACCCCCCGTTGAACATGTTCAACCGTCGGGGACGAGCGTAGAGCCTTGCTTGAACACGTTCAAGGGTGGGGTGGGTGACGGGCGACTCGCCGGATGGGCGTACCCGGATTGCGGGCCCCCGGGCCCTGCGGGAGACATGGAGGAACGACTCGGGGGCGAAAGGCGGGAGACCAGTGCGTACACCCAGACGATGGCCCACACGGCCCGGTGCCGTGGCGACCGCCGCGCTGGCCTCGGCCCTGCTGCTCGGGGGCTGCTCCGCCGGCGGCGCGGGGGAGGCCGGAGCGGAACCGGCCGCCGCCGCGCCCTCCCGGGAGGTGCTGCTCCAGGCGGCCGGCGCCCAGGGCCCCGACGCCTTCACCCCGTCCACCGCGCAGGAGGGCGCCCCCGCGCACTCCGGCACGGCACCCGACGGCGTCACCGGCGCCCCCGTCCCGGCCGCCCGCGCGATCGGCGGCGCCACCCCCGGCCTCTACGCGGGCACCCGCTCCGTCGCCAGCTGCAACGTCGCCCAGCAGGCCGCCCTCCTCACCGCGGAACCGGCCAGGGCCCGCTCCTTCGCCGAGGCCGCCGGCATCCCCGAGGCGGACGTCGCGGGCTGGCTGCGCGGCCTCACCCCCGTCCTGCTGCGCGCCGACACCCGCGTCACCGACCACGGCTACCGCGACGGCCGGGCCACCGCGTTCCAGACCGTCCTCCAGGCCGGTACGGCCGTCCTCGTCGACCAGTACGGCACCCCGCGCGTCCGCTGCGCCTGCGGCAACCCGCTGCGCTCACCGGCCGAGGGGCCGGGCGCCGTGCACACCGGGAAGCCCTGGCCCGGCTACGCGCCGGACCGGGTCCTCGCCGTCACCCCCGCCGGCACCGTCCTCACGAGCCTGGTGATCGCCAACCTCGTCGACAACACCTGGATCGAGCGGAAGGCCGCCGGCTACGGCGTCCAGGACCGCAGGCCCGAGGTCCTGCCGCCGTGCGACCCCGCCTCCTGCGACCCGGTCACCGCTCCGGCCGCGCCGCCCCCGGACGCCCAGGCACCGCGGACGCCCGCCGACCCGGCGACGCCCGCGGATCCGCAGGGGCCCGCGGACCCGCGGACCCCCGCGCGGCCCCAGGCGCCGACCGCCCCGCGGTCGCCCGACCGCGGCACCCGCCCCGCCGAACCCGTCCCCGACACCCCCTCCCACGAGGCCCCCTCGCCCGACGTCCCCGCCCCGGACGTGCCGACCCCCGACCTCCCGATGCCCGATGCCCCCCATGACCTGCCGCCCGACGTCCCCTCCGCCGAGCCGCCGCCCTCGTTCGAGGAACTGTTCCCGAACGACCCCGCCGCACAGCAGCCCGAGACCTTCCAGGGCTGACCGCCCCCGATCCCGTCGCGGCCACCGCCCCGATCTCGATCCGAACCCATTTCCGATCTTCGCCGTGCGCGGGGGCGGGGCTGCGCCTAGCGTGGCCCCATGAACGCGGGCAACGGGGGCGGGGAGGCGGCCGAGCAGTGCCGCTGCGAAGCGGGCTCGGCGGGGCCGACCTGCTGTTTTCTCCATGAGTTCGGCCAGGAATTCCGGATGGGCAGCTTCGACTGGGACCTGCTCACCGGCCGGATGACCATGGACGCGGCCGCCCTGAGCGTCTTCGACATGGACGCCAACGCCTACGACGGCGACCCCACCAGCCTCGCCTCGCGCGTCCTGCCCGACGAGGGCCGCCGCCTCGACACGCTGGTGGCCCAGGCCCTCAAGGACGGCAGCGACCACTACGGCGCCTACTTCCGCATCCGCACCCGCTCCGGCATCCAGCGCTGGACCCACACCCAGGGCCTCGTCCGGCGCGACGAGAACGGACGCCCGTTCCGTATCGTCGGCATCGTCCGGGACGCCTCCGAGGAGCTGACCGAGTCCGCCGCCCGGCTCGGCCTCGACGAGGGGCGCCGCCGGCGCACCAGCGTCGTCGAGGGCACCACCGCGGCCCTCGCCCACGCCCGCACCGTGCAGGACATCATCGACCTGCTCAACGACTCCCAGGGCCTCGAACACTTCGGCGCCGCCAGTCTCGTCATGGGCCTCCTGGAGTCCGGCCGCATCCACCTCGTGGCCGAGGGGCCCGACGGCGCCTTCGTCCCCGGCACCCGGTTCACCCGGGTGGACGAGCCGTACCCGATGGGCGAGGTCATCCGCACCCTGCGCCCCCGGTTCATCGAGTCCCCGGAGGACTTCGCCGCCTCCTTCCCGGTCCTCTGGCCGCACATCAGCGGCCTCGGCATCACCTCCGCCGCCTACCTCCCGCTGATCGCGCAGGCCCGCCCGATCGGCGCCCTCGGACTGCTCTACAGCGGCGACCGCACCGGCTTCAGCGCCGACGAGCGCAACCTGCTCGTCGCCCTCGGCAGCTCCATCGCCCAGAGCCTCCAGCGCGCCATGCTCTACGAGCAGGAGCACGACCTCGCCGAGGGCCTCCAGCAGGCGATGCTGCCCCGCCGCATCATCGACGTCCCCGGGACCCAGATCGCGGTCCGCTACCGCTCCGCCCGGCTCGGCCGGGACATCGGCGGCGACTGGTACGACATCATCCCGCTGCCCGGCGGCCGGGTCGGCGCCGTCATCGGCGACGTCCAGGGCCACGACACCCACGCCGCCGCCGTCATGGGACAGCTGCGGATCGTGCTCCGCGCCTACGCCGCCGAGGGCCACACCCCCGCCACCGTGATGGCCCGCGCCTCCGTCTTCCTGCACGAGCTCGACACCGAGCGCTTCGCGACCTGCACCTACGCCGAGGCCGACCCCGCCACCGGCCTCGTCCAGATCGTGCGCGCCGGCCATGTCGACCCGCTCGTCCAGGACCCCGACGGCACGGCCCACCGCCTTCCCGTGGACGGCGGCCTGCCGCTCGGCCTGTCCGCCGAGTTCGCCCGGCTCGACTACCCGGTGACCACCGTCGAGCTCGACCCCGGGCAGACCCTCCTCCTCTACACGGACGGCCTGGTGGAGAAGCCGGGCTCCGACCTCGACGAGGGGCTCCAGTGGCTCTCCTCGCTGGTCAAGCGCGGCCCGCGGGACCTCCAGGAACTCGCCGACCACCTGTGCGACGTCGTCGACGAGCGGGGCGGCGAGGACGACGTGGCCGTCCTGCTGCTGCGCCGCGAGGGCGCCCAGCCGCCGCAGGCGGGCGGGCGCCTCCAGCAGCACGTCGGCCAGAACGACCCGGAGGCCCTCAGCTCGGCCCGGCACATGATCCGGGCCGCGGTACGGGCCTGGGGCGCGGGCAGCCGCTCCGACGAGATCGAACTGGTCGCCGACGAGCTCACCACCAACGCCCTCATGCACACCGACGGCGGCGCCATCGTGACCCTGCGGATGCTGCCCGGCCCTGAGCGACGGCTCCGTGTCGAGGTGGAGGACCGCTCCAGCGCCCTGCCGCGCCGCCGCGAGGCCGGGGACTCCGGCGTCTCGGGGCGCGGGCTACTCCTCGTGGACCGGCTCTCCGACCTGTGGGGCGTGGAGCCGCGCGGCGGCGGCAAGTGCGTGTGGTGCGAGTTCGTCACGGAGCAGCCGGAGGACTGAGCGGGCGGGGCGACCGGGCGCCCCGGAGGGCCGGGTGCCGCACGCCGGCGGGTGCCCGCGCCGGCTCGCCGCGCGCCCGGGCCGTCGGCGGGCGTCCGTCCGTCCCGTACGGCAGGGTGGGAGCATGCCGGAACTGCCCGAGGTCGAAGCCCTCCGCGCCTTCCTCGACGAGCGGCTCGTGGGCAAGGAGATCGCCCGCGTGCTGCCCGTCGCGATCAGCGTGCTCAAGACCTACGACCCTCCGCTCGGCGCCCTCGACGGCGCGAGGGTCACCGGGGTCGCCCGGCACGGCAAGTTCCTCGACATCGGCACCGAGGGCCCGGCCGGCCCGCTCCACCTGCTGGTCCACCTCGCCCGGGCCGGCTGGCTCCAGTGGAAGGACGTCCTGCCCGACGGGCCGCCGCGCCCGGGGAAGGGCCCGCTGGCCCTGCGTACCGCGCTCACCGGCGGCGACGGCTTCGACCTCACCGAGGCCGGCACCACCAAACGCCTCGCCGTCCACCTCGTCCGCGACCCGGCCGAGGTGCCCGGCGTCGCCCGCCTCGGGCCCGACCCGCTCGCCGCGGACTTCGACCTCGCCGCGTTCACCGGGCTGCTCGCCGGCGAACGGCGCCAGATCAAGGGCGCGCTGCGCGACCAGAGCCTCATCGCGGGCATCGGCAACGCCTACTCCGACGAGATCCTGCACGTCGCCAGGATGTCCCCCTTCAAACCCACCCAGAACCTGACGCCCGTGGAGACCGCCGCTCTCTATACGGCGATGCGCGACACCCTCACCGAGGCCGTCGAGCGCTCCCACGGACTCGCCGCCGGCCGGCTCAAGGCCGAGAAGAAGAGCGGCCTGCGCGTCCACGGCCGCGCCGGCGAACCCTGCCCCGTCTGCGGAGACACCATCCGCGAGGTCTCCTTCAGCGACAGCGCCCTCCAGTACTGCCCCACCTGCCAGACCGGCGGCCGGCCGCTCGCCGACCGCCGCATGTCGAAACTCCTGAAGTAGGCGCCCGCGCGGGGTGTCTAGACTCCCCGCATGCTGCGCGTACTGGCCGTCGACGACGAGGCGCCGGCCCTCGGGGAACTCCTCTACCTGCTGCGGGCCGACGCCCGGGTACGCAGCGCAGAGGGCGCGGGCGACGCCACCGAGGCGCTGCGCCGGATAGGGCGCGCCCTGGAGTCCGGCCAGGGCGCAGACGAGGGGACCGGCGGTCCGGACGGCATCGACGTGGTCTTCCTCGACATCCACATGCCCGGACTCGGCGGTCTGGACCTCGCGCGGCTGCTCGGCGGCTTCGCCAGGCCGCCGCTCATCGTCTTCGTCACCGCCCACGAGGGCTTCGCCGTCCAGGCCTTCGACCTGAAGGCCGTCGACTACGTGCTCAAGCCCGTCCGCCGCGAACGGCTCGCGGAGGCCGTCCGCCGCGTCCACGAACTGGTGCACGCCACCGCCCAGACGCCCACCCCGGAGCAGATACCCGTCGAACTCGGCGGCGTCACCCGCTTCGTGTCCGTCGACACCATCGCGTACGTGGAGGCGCACGGCGACTACGCCCGCCTGCACACCGACCACGGCAGCCACCTCGTGCGCATCCCGCTGTCCGCGCTGGAGGAGCGGTGGGCCGCCCGCGGCTTCGTCCGCGTCCACCGCAGCCACCTCGTCGCCCTCGCCCGCATCGACGAACTCCGCCTCGACGGCGGCACGACCTCCGTGCGGGTCGGCGACGCCGAACTCGCCGTCTCCCGCCGCCACGCCCGCCACCTGCGCGACCTCCTCATGCGGCGCGCCCTATAGGGCTGTTCCCGCCCCCTACCGGGCCCGGAGCCCTTCTGCGTACACTCCACGGGCCCAGCAGACCGTGAGAGAGCGGACGGCGATGTCCGAGCACCACCCTCCCCCCGCCACCGGCCGGGGGGACGCCCCCCGGCCCCGGCGCGAGACCGTCACCTACGCCTCGGCCCTCGGCGGCGCGGTGCCCCGCCCGCGGCCCCAGCACGCACCCGCCCGCTCCGAGATCAGCGAGCAGACCACCCTCGGGCACACCTACGTGCGCTCCCTGATGCGCAGCCAGCTGCGCACCGCGCTCACCGCGCTGGGCGCGCTCGTCCTGCTCGTCGGGCCGCTGCCGCTGGTGCTGGCCCTGCCGGCCCCCGAGCCCGCCGTCTGGATCGCGCTCGGCGTCGGCGTCCACCCCGTCATCTGGGCCGTCGCCCACTGGTACGTGCGCCGCGCCGAGCGCAACGAACGCGACTTCAGCGGCCTCGTCGAGCGGTGACCCCCGCCCCGTGAACCACAGCTACGCGGTCGCCGCCGTCACCGCCGTCGTCCTCGCCACCGTCCTCATCGGCGCCCTCGGCCTGCGCATCTCCCGCACCACCTCGGACTTCTACGTCGCCTCCCGGACCGTCGGCCCCCGCCTCAACGCCGCCGCCATCAGCGGCGAGTACCTCTCGGCAGCCTCCTTTCTCGGCGTCGCCGGACTCGTCCTCGTCCAGGGCCCCGACATGCTCTGGTACCCGGTCGGCTACACCGCCGGCTACCTCGTCCTGCTGCTCCTCGTCGCCGCCCCGCTGCGCCGCTCCGGCGCGTACACCCTCTCCGACTTCGCCGAGGCCCGGCTCGAATCGCCCCAGGTCCGCAGGCTCGCCAGCCTCTTCGTCGTCGGCATCTGCTGGCTCTACCTGCTGCCCCAGCTCCAGGGCGCGGGCCTCACCCTGGAGATCCTCACCGGCGCGCCCGACTGGGTCGGCGGCCTCCTCGTCGCCCTCGTCGTCACCGGCACCGTCGCCGCGGGCGGCATGCGCAGCATCACCTTCGTCCAGGCCTTCCAGTACTGGCTCAAGCTCACCGCCCTGCTCGTCCCGGTGCTCTTCCTCGCCGCCGCCTGGTACGGGGACGGGGCCCCGCGCGCCCGCTTCGACGCCCCCGCCGTCCTCCGCGCGCACACCGCCGTCCGGGTCGCCGAGACCGTACGCGTCGAGGTCGACGCCCCGCTGACGCTCACCGTCACCGGCCGCGTCGACGCCCGGACGTACGAGGGTGAGGGCGTCACCCTCGCCCCGGGCACCCACCGCGTGGAGGCGGGCACCGCGCTCGTCCTGCCCGAAGGCGCGCCGGTCCCGCGCCGGGCCGGCACCGGCGCCGACCCCCTCGGCTGGTCCCAGCCGCTCGCCGGCAGCCGCGACGGGCACCAGCTGTACGCCACCTACGGGCTGATCCTGGCGACCTTCCTCGGCACCATGGGCCTGCCCCACGTCGCCGTCCGCTTCTACACCAGCCCGCACGGCCGCGCCGCCCGCCGCACCACCCTGGTCGTCCTGGGCCTGGTCGGCGTCTTCTACCTGCTGCCGCCGCTGTACGGGGCGCTCGGCCGGATCTACGCCCCCGAACTGGCCCTGACCGGTGCCGCCGACGCCGCCGTGCTCGTGCTGCCGGAGCGGATGCTCGGCGGGGTCCTCGGCGATCTGCTGGGCGCGCTGCTCGCGGGCGGCGCCTTCGCCGCGTTCCTGTCGACCGCCTCCGGACTGACCATGTCCGTCGCCGGTGTCCTCACCCAGGACGTGCTGCCCTCCCGGGGCGTGCGGCACTTCCGGCTCGCGACCCTGCTGGCCACCGCCGTCCCGCTGGGGGTGGGGACGGTCGCCTCCCAGGTGCCGGTCGCGGACGCCGTGGGACTCGCCTTCGCCGTCTCCGCCTCCTCCTTCTGCCCGTTGCTCGTCCTCGGCATCTGGTGGCGGCGGCTCACCCCGCCGGGCGCGGCCGCCGGACTGCTCCTCGGCGGCGGGTCGGCGCTCGCCGCCGTGATGGCGACCCGGGCCGGACTGCCGTCGGCGGGCTGGCCGCACACCCTGATGGCCTGGCCGGCCGTCTGGTCGGTGCCGCTCGGCTTCCTCAGCATGGTCCTGGTCTCCCTGGCCACCCCGCGCCGGGTACCGCCCGGGACCCCGGCGATCCTCGCCCGGCTGCACCTGCCGGAGGAGTTCAGCGGCCGGACCGAGGCCCGCGAGCCGGGCCCGGCGCCGCGAAGGACGGCGGAACCGACGACGGCCGCAGTACCGGGGACCGCAGTCCCCAAGGCCGCGGCCCCGGAGGCAGCGGCCCCGGAGGCAGCGGTCGCGAAGGCAGCGGTCGCGAAGGCAGCGGTCCCGAAGACGCCGGTTCCGCGGACGCGGGCCCCGAAGCGTTCGCTGCCGAAGGCGGCCGAGCGGTGAGCGGCATCGCGTTCGCGGCGGCGGGCGCCGTGGCGGCCGTGCTGCTCGCCGTCGGGTTCGTCCTCGGCCGGAGCACCGCCCGGCGCGGCGACCGCTCCGCCGCCCCCGGTCTCGGCACCCCCGTCGAACGGGCCACCTTCCACACCCTGCACACCGCCTCGCTCGCCGCGCCCCCGCTGCGCGCCGGGCTCACCGAGGAGACCGCCGCCCGGGCCGCCGGGCGGCTGCGCTCCCTGCTCGGCACCGAGGCGCTCTGCCTCACCGACCGTACGGCGGTGCTCGCCTGGGACGGGCCCGGCGACGACCACCACCGCGACCGGGTCGTGGACCTCGTCGCCGAGACCCTCGCCTCGGGCCGCAGCCGCTCCGTGCGCACGGGGCACACCGACCGCGCCGACGACTCCTGCCCGCTGCGCTGGGCGGTGGTCGCCCCGCTCACCGGCGAGGACGGGGTGCTGGGCGCGCTCGTGGCGTACGGCTCGCGCGAGTCGGCGGTGCTGGTGCGGGCCGCCACCGAGGTGGCCCGCTGGGTCTCCGTCCAGCTCGAACTGGCCGAGCTCGACCGCTCGCGCACCCGGATCGTCGAGGCGGAGATCCGGGCCCTGCGCGCCCAGATCTCCCCGCACTTCATCTTCAACTCCCTCGCCGCCATCGCCTCGTTCGTGCGCACCGATCCGGAACGGGCCCGCGAGCTCCTCCTGGAGTTCGCCGACTTCACCCGCTACTCGTTCCGCAGGCACGGCGAGTTCGCCCGGCTCGCCGACGAACTGCGGTCCATCGAGCAGTACCTGGCGCTGGCCGGCGCCCGCTTCGGCGACCGGCTCACGGTGACCCTGCGGATCGCGCCCGAGGTGCTCACGGTGGCGCTGCCCTTCCTGTGCCTCCAGCCGCTCGTGGAGAACGCCGTCAAGCACGGCCTCGAGGACTCCGCCGCGGGCTGCCGGATCGTCATCGCGGCCCGCGACGCGGGCGCCGAGGCGGTCGTCACCATCGAGGACGACGGGGTGGGCATGGACCCCGAGGAGCTGCGCGCCGTCCTGCGCGGCGAGCGCCCCTCGGCGTCCGGCATCGGGCTCGGCAACGTCGACGAGCGGCTCCGGCAGGTGTACGGGCCGGAGCACGGCCTCGTCATCGAGACCGGCCTCGGCGCCGGCATGAAGGTGACCGTGCGGATCCCCAAGTACCGGCCCGGGGTGCACCCGGTGGCCTGAGCGCTCAGTGCAGGTGCAGGGCGAGATGGGCGAGGGCGACGCCCAACTGCCAGGCGGGCAGCCACACCTGACGGTCCTCGTCGATCCCGGCCGCCGGCGCCGCCGGGACCGGCCCGGCCACGCCCGCGAGGTCCGCCAGGTCGGCGGCGCGCAGCTCGGTCGCGCACAACCGCCGCCAGGTGGCGCGGGCCAGGGCCAGATCGGGCCCCTCGGCGGCCGGTGCGGCGAGCCGGCCGGCGGCCCAGTCGGACCAGGGATGGTCGTGGGAGGTGCGCCACAGCCACTCGTCGATCCCGGCGCCCGCGAGGTGGACGGTCAGGGCGAGCGCCTGGACCCCGGCGCGGAACTCCAGCGATCCCGGCTCGACGAGACCGCTGGTGCGCAGCAGGTCGTCGGCGGCGTACTCGGCGCACAGCCAGTCCATGGGGACGGCGAGCCCGCCCCCGCCGGCGCCGTTCGTGCTCTCGGGCAGCAACGCTCCACCTTCTCCCGGACGTCCTCACGAGGCCCCGTCGACGAGCCTCCACCAGGAAGCACGTGCGCGGGGCGCACTTGGCTCAACTCGCCCGAGCGGTTCCGGATACGGCCCCCGCCACATCGGTGCAGGTGGGAGCCGTGTGACTCGGGTGAGGTGCGGGACGGGAGCGCTCGGGGAGCTCAGCCGAGGAGCGCGTACACCGCCGTCGCGTGGGCGGCCGTCTCCTCGCTTCCCTCGGCGGTCATCGTGATGTCGGCGAAGGCCATCCGCTTGCCGGCCTTGGTGAGCCGGGCCCGCACCAGGACGTCGGTGCCGAGCACCGCGCGCTGGAAGCTGATCGACTGCTGGACCGTGGTCATCGGGACGAAGCCGCCGCGGGCGGCGGCCACCGCGAGCACCGTGGCCGTGTCGGCCGCGGCCATCAGGGCCTGACCGGACAGGCCGCCGCCCTCCCGGGCGAGCCGGTCGGACCAGGGGAGCCGGAGGACGGCTTCCTGGCCGTCGACGGAGGCCACGGTGAGCCCCAGATCGAGCACCCAGGGCGCGAAGTTGTCGGCGAGGATCTTTTCGGCGGAGGCGAGAGTCAGCGTCACGAGGGGCATTGTGGGGCGGCGGCCCGCAGCCGGGCAACGGGTGCGCTCCTCGGCGGCCGGTAGCCGGGCAGCCGGCGTCCCAGCAGGCGCAGCGCGTAGTGCGAGCGGGACTTGACCGTGCCGGCCGGGATGCCGAGTTCGGCGGCGGCCTCGTTGACGGTCAGGCCGTGGAAGTAGAGCCGGACGAGGACCGCGCGGTGCTCCGGGCTGAGCCCGCGCACGGCGGCCCGTACGTCGAGGGCCGCGTCGGCGGACTCGGTGGCGTCGCCCGGCTCGGCGGTGACCGCGAGCACGGCGTCGCCGATCTCGGTGGGGCGGGCCAGCCGAGAGCGGCGCGCGTCGATGGCGAGCCGCCGGGCGACCGTGAACAGCCAGGGCCGCATCGACTCGTAGGGCGCGGCGAAGGCCTCGGGATGGAGCCAGGCCCGGACCAGGGTCTCCTGCGCCAGGTCCTCGGCGCGCTGCCGGTCGCCGTGGGTCAGTCCGAGCAGGAAGGCGAGCAGCGCCGGACCGTGCTCGGCCTGGAGCTCCTGCAGGGTCCGCTCGTCGGTGGTTGCCGTGGTCATGGCCCGTATCCGAACGCATCCGGGCGGTGAGGGACAGGGAACGGGCGACGGTCTGCGACGAACGGTCGCACCGCGCGGTGAACGGTACGGCGAACGGTCAGGCGGAACCCTTGCGTCCGATTCAGCGGGGTTTGGTGTGATCTGCGGCAATGACCCTTGACTGGGGCCTTCGCTGAGGATGAATTCAAGGGAACGGATGTTCATCCCATGAATCGGTGGAGCCGGCAGATGACCTCACGCACCAGACCCGGCGCGGCGGCCCTCGCCGCCCTCCTGATCGCCGCCGCCACCGGCTGCGCCGCGCAGGACCGTGCCCCCGACGCCCCGGCCGCCCCGAGCCGGACAGCCCGCCCTCCCGCGGCCCCGGGGGCGGCGTCCGCTCCGGCCGGCTTCACCCTCGTCGCCTCCGGCGACGTCCTGCCGCACGACTCCATCATCCGCCAGGCCGCCGCCGACGCGGGCGGCGCCGGCTACGACTTCCGCCCCATGCTGGCGGGCGTGAAGTCCGTCGTCTCCCACGCCGACCTGGCGATCTGCCACATGGAGACCGTCTACGGGGAGGAGGGCGGCCCCTACACCGGCTACCCGGCCTTCAAGTCGCCGCCCGAGGTCGCCGCCGCCCTCAAGGAGACCGGCTACGACTCCTGCTCCACCGCCTCCAACCACACCCTGGACGACGGCGCCGCCGGTCTGCGCCGCACCCTGGACGCCCTCGACAAGGCGGGCGTACGGCACGCCGGATCGGCCCGCACCGCCGAGGAGGCGGCCAGGCCCACCCTGCTGAACGCGGGCGGCGCCACCGTGGCCCAGCTGGCCTACACGTACGACACCAACGGCTACCCGCTGCCCGAGGGGCAGCCCTGGGCCGTCAACCTGATCGACGAGCAGAAGATCGTCGCCGACGCCCGCGCCGCCCGCAGGGCGGGCGCCGACGTCGTGGTCGTGTCGATCCACTGGGGCACCGAGTGGCAGACCGAACCCGACGACCGCCAGCTCACCCTCGGCCGCGCCCTCACCGCCTCGCGGACCGGGGGCCGCCCCGACATCGACCTCCTCCTCGGCACGCACGCACACGTCCCGCAGGCGTACGAGAAGGTCAACGGCACCTGGATCGTCTACGGCATGGGCGACCAGATCGCCGGCGACATGATCAACTACGAGGGCTCCCACGACAGGCGCGGCAACCAGGGCACCCTGGCCCGCTTCACCTTCACCCCGCCGGCCGCGCCCGGCGCGCGCTGGGAGGTCTCCCGGGCCGAGTTCGTCCCGCAGTTCTTCGACACCGCCCGCGGCCGGGTGGTGAACCTCGACGCCGCGATCAGGCAGGGCGAGCAGCAGTACACCGAGCCGCGCGACGCCATCCGCGAGGTCGTCCTCGGCCGCGGCGCCGCCCGCGACGGCCTCGTCATGGGGGAGTGAACCCCGGGCACCCCTGCGTACGCCGGAGTGCGCGGAGCCCGGCTAGGGCACCACGGTGACCGGCCAGCGGCCCGCCTTCACCAGGCGCACCGCGACCGAGCCGACGAAACGGTGCCCGGCCGACTCCGAGACGCCCACCACCACGGCGTCCGCCCTCAGTTCGTCCGCGGCGGCGACCAGGCCCGCGTACGGGTCCCCGCGGAAGGTGTGGAACTCCCACCGCACCTGCCAGATCTCCTTCACCCGCTCCGCCGCCTCACGGATCTCGGCGACCAGGCCCTCGGCGATCTCGCCCGTGGTGTCGGCCACCGGCGCGCCCACGGCGGCGCCCGCCGTGAGCAGGGGCTGCACGTACACCAGGGCCAGCAGGGCGTTCTGCCGCCGGGCGAGACCGCCGGCGTAGGAGGCGGCGCGCAGGGAGGACGCGGAGCCGTCGACTCCCGCCACGATCACCTTCGGGCCGTCGGTACCTCGTTCGAATCCGCTCACACCCCGAGGCTATCGGCTCATCGGGTGCTTTCGGGCGAGGGGCCGGTGTCGCTGAGAAGCGCGCGGGGGCCTCCGTACGAACCATTGGTCATGAAAAACGATGAGAAGCCCGTGGGGCGGCGGTCGCTGCTGAGGCTCGCCGCCGCGCTCGGGGCCACGGCCACGGTCGGGGTCTTCGCGGCGGACCGCATGAGCGGCTCCGGCGCCGGCCCCGCGACCGGGGCGGCACCCCCCGCGCGCCCGCGCCCGGCCGGCGCCCCGGGCGCGCAGGCACAGGCGGAGGCGCAGGCACCGGCACAGGCCAGGCTGCGCCCGGCCGCCTACCGCCTCCAGCCGATGACCGGCTACGCGCCCCCCGCCTTCCGCCGGGCGATCCCGCCGGTGCGCACCCGGCCCTTCCTCCATCTGACCGGCGTCGGCCGCTCGATGGTGCTCACCTTCGACGACGGACCCGACCCCCGCTACACCCCGGAGATCCTCGCGACCCTGCGCCGGTACGGCTGCCGGGCGATGTTCTTCGTCTGCGGCGAGATGGCGGTCGACAACCAGGACCTGCTCAAGGAGATGGCCGAGGACGGGCACGTGGTCGGCAACCACTCCTGGTCGCACCCGCTGGTCCCGAAGCTGCGGCCCTCCCGCATCCGCCAGGAGCTCGGCTCCACCAGCGAGGTCGTCGAACAGGCCCTCGGCACCCCGCCGCTCTGGTACCGGGCGCCGTACGGGGCGTGGAACCGGCTCTCGTTCGAGATCGGCGCCGAACTGGGGATGGAGCCCATGGCCTGGAGCGTCGACACCCTGGACTGGCAGGAGCCGCCCACCGACTCCATCGTGCGCCGGGTACTGGACGGCGCGGGCTCCGGCGTCGTCGTGCTCAACCACGACGCGGGCGGCAACCGCGCGCACAGCGTGGCCGCGCTCAAGCGCTATCTGCCCGAACTCCTCGACGCGGGCTACAGCATCACCGTCCCGCGCCGCTGAGCGCCGCCCGGCGCGCGGACGAGGGCCCCGGCACGCGGGAACGTGCCGGGGCCCTCGACGTGCCGGAGCTACCGCGAGCCGACCATCCGCGCGTACACGACGACGTTGCCGTCGTAGCCGTGCGCCCGCGAGTAGCCGCCACCGCAGGTGATCACCCGCAGCTCGGGCTCGCCGGTGTCTGCGTAGACCTGCACCGGGAAGTCGTTCTTGGCGTAGACCTCGATCCCGTAGATCTCGAAGACGACGACCCGGCCGTCGAACCGTTCGACCTCGACGTGCTGGCCCTTCTGCAGGGAGCCGAGGCCGTAGAAGACGGCGGGGCCCGCCAGGTTGTCGACATGGCCCACGACGACGGAGGTGCCGCGCATGCCCGGCGCGATGCCGTTCTGGTACCAGCCGGCGAGGTTGGCGTCCTGCGGCGGCGGAGCGCTGATCCACCCGTTGTCGTCCAGGCCCACGTCCATGATCGGCGCGGCCACCCGGAGCGCCGGGATCCGGATCCGGGAGGCCGGGGCGAAGGGCAGCGGTTCCATTCCGGCGGCCGCGGTCGGAGCGGGGCCGACGGGACGGGTGACCGGGCGGGCCGCGGCGGCGGGCTGCGGGGGACCCGATTCGAATCCGACGCCGTTGCGCATTATCGCCAGGCCGGACAGCATGACCAGAGCCAGGGCGCCCCAGGGTTGGCGTCTCCTGGCGGCGTCGAGGACGCTGAAGTCCTTGGTCCTCATGGTTCTCCCTTCCTGGGCGTCACGGGAACGGTAAGGGCGCCCGGGAGGACCGGCGATCGGGGCGGGGCGAACGGGTGTCGGCCGTCGGTGCGGGGGCGTCCGGGTGATGACCCGTCCGAGTAATCGTCAGATCATCCGCCTGACCGTGCGTGACCTGCGCAACCGTCGGATCGCCACCCCCGTTCGGCCGGTGCCCGGCCTCACCGGGGTGGCCCAAGGCCGACATGCGAGGCTCGTTCCGGCTTGTGATGGTTCGTCATGGAAGGCGTACTCGTCGAATCTCCCGGAGCACCGCTTTGGGGCGTCTTCCATCTGGAGGTTCCACCATGCGTGCTGTACGCACTCTGGCGGTGACGGCGACCGCGTTCGCGGCGCTCGGACTCGCCGCCCCCCTCGCCACCGCCACCAACGGGCCCAGCAGCGTGACGGTCAGCCCTTTCCAGGCCGAGCGGGGCGGAGACGGTTCCAACGGCGTCACGGTGTCGCCCTTCGCGGTCCACCAGGGGGCGATCCTCACGATC
The DNA here is from genome assembly GCF_040683955.1 of Streptomyces sp. NPDC093111. Taxonomy (NCBI): domain Bacteria; kingdom Bacillati; phylum Actinomycetota; class Actinomycetes; order Kitasatosporales; family Streptomycetaceae; genus Streptomyces; species Streptomyces sp. NPDC093111. Next base: position 164,082 of record NZ_JBFBNW010000015.1, read on the forward strand.
ACCGTCCGGGGCTGCGCCGGTGGCACGGTCACGTCCAACGCCTTCTCGGCGACCACGCTCTCGGCCACCGTCAACGGCGTGTCCACCGCCACCGCCCGCATCTTCAACAACGCCACGCCCGGCCAGTACAACCTGGCCGTCCAGTGCGGCGGCCGGACGCTCACCCAGCCGTTCCGCGTGCTGGCCGGACAGGGCGCCCAGGGCGGCCTCGGCGGATCGCTCGCCCCGAGCTCCACGGAGATGGCCATCGGCGGTTCGCTCGTCGCCGCGGCGGCGCTCGGCGGCGGCCTGTTCATCGCCCGCCGGCGCCGTACGGCCGGCGCGGGCGTCTGACCGGTCGAAGCTCCGGTCGGCCGTCCCACCCCGTCGCCCCCGGGTCCCGCTCCCCAGGACCCAGGGGCGACCGGCCTGTCCGGCGCCGCCCCGCGAGGTGAGGGCGGTGTACGGGCGGGGGATCCGGCCGCTCCGTCAGTGGCGGCGGCCGTCGGCGGACCTGCGCCGGACCACGAGCACCACACCGGCCGCCGCGGCGAGCACCATGGCGCCGCCCACGGCGGGCGTCCAGGCGTCCATCGAACCGACGGAGCCGCCGAGGCCGCCCTGGACTCCGCGCGGCGGGGTCAGCAGCGTCGAACTGGCCGTGGGCGTCGAGGTGGCACCGCCGCTGATCGTCAGGTCGACGGTGCCGGGGATCCCGCCCGTGCAGTTGAACGACACCGTGTAGACGGCCCCGCGCTTGGCGTCGGGGTCCACCGTCGCGGTCGCCGACGAGCCCGGGGCGATGGTGACGGTGTCGAAGATGCCGGCCGACGCCGTCGCCGTACTCGCGCAGCCCGGCGCGCTCAGGGTGATCCGGCCGCCCGGTGCGACGAGCCCGGGGGAGATGACGAAGGCGCCCGTCTGCTTCGCCCGGGGCGCCCGCGGCGCGGGCCCGGCGGGGGCACCGTCGGCGGCGACGGCGAGCGGGGCGGCCAGGGCGAGGGCGGCCGCCCCCAGCAGAGCGGCGGACGCGGCACGTATCGCGCGCATGGGGAATCCTCCGGGTACCCGAGGGGCAGCTGCGGAAGGGTTTCCGCACATCGGACGACATGCACCTCGATGCCCGAAACGCTAGGAGCGCACTACCACAGCCGCGATCCCAGACGCGCGAATGGGGCACCCATGTCCCCCGCCCGGCCTACATACGGCTCCCTGATCAGCCGGTGAGCTGCGGAAACAGATCGGTGAACGGCGCGGCGGTCGCCGCGATGCCCCGGCCGAAGGGCGCGTCGAAGTCCCAGATGAGGAAGAGCAGGAAGGCGATGAGGGCGCTGAACAGGCCGGCGAGGAGCAACTCCTTCCCGGTGCGCCGGATCTGGAGCGTGAAGATCAGGCCCACCGTCACCAGGGCCCCGATGATCAGACCGAACCACACCACTCCCGGCATCGTGTCCCCGGCGCTCTGCCCGCGGGCCCCCCGCGCGTCGTCGGCGACGCCCACCTGGTCCACCAGCGGCTGGTAGGCCTGGCCCTCGAAGTCGTCGGCCGGCCGGTAGTCGGTCACGCTGCGGCGGACCTTCTCCATGAGCTGCGTGCCCTTGTCGCTGAGCTCGCCGTGGTCCGTCATGTGCGGGAACTCGTCCTCGACGACGTAACGGACGTACGTGTCGACGTCGGAGCGGATCCGCTCCCGCGCGGCGACCGGGTACACCTCGGCCCGCGCGGAGATCTCGTGCAGCGCCTGCGCCTCCTGCCGCACGGTCTCCTGGGCGGCGCTGCGGGCCTCCCAGACACCGGCGATGGCGAGGCCCAGGACGATGGCGTAGACCACGCCGATCATCATCGTCATGTACTCGATGACGTCAGGGGTCTCGCTGGGGTCGTCGTCCTCGGGGATCCTCCGGTGGTTGATGACGACGATGGCGAGGACGACGGCGCACGCGGCGGCCATCGCGATGGTCAGGACGAGCCATTCGGACAAGGTTTCCTCCGGTGGCGGAGCGCGGGGCTCAGCGGGATCGGGGGCGCAGGATCGCGGTCGCGATCACGGCCGGGGCGGTGATGAGCAGGGTCGTGGTGAGGACGTTCGGGGCGCTCTTCGGCTTCGCCCGGGTCGCCGTGGGCCGGTAGTGCGGCAGCGCCACGGGAGCGGCCGGGCGCGGGCGCGCGGTGGGCGAGGGGGAAGGTTTCGGCGGCGGGGGCGGCGCGGCCTCGGGCGTGGTCGGGGCGGGCTCCGGCGGTGCGGGCCGCGGCGGGGGAGCGGGCCGCGCGGGCGGGGGCTTCGGCGCGGGCGGCGGCTCGGTGGCCGGCGGGGGCGGCGGAGGCGGTGTGGGCTTCGGGGGCTCGGGCGGTCGCGTGGGCTTCGGCGGCTCGGTGGGCTCCGGCGGTTCGGTCGGCTCCGGCGGCTCCGTGGGGCACGGGGAGTGGGTGGGGTGCGGCGGATGGGTGGGGTGTGGGGGATGGGTCGGGTGAGTGGGGTGGGTGGGGTGCGTCGGGTGGGGCGGGTGCGGGTGGTGGGTGGGGCGGCAGGGGCCGCGCCCGGCGAAGGAGACCGCGGTGTTCGAACCGTCGGCTCCGGTGACGGCGGAGGCGCAGGCGTCGGCGGCGACGGGCACCGGTGTGGCGAGCAGCCACACGAGCGCGCCGGCCGCCAGGGGCCGCGCGAGGAGCGATCCGTACTGAGACAACAAGGGCACGTCGAGCAGCATGATCACGCGCGTCGGGCCGTAGGCCCGGAACGGCCTCGAATTCCCCGGATGGAGGGGTTTTCGGGGTGCACGGGTTTGACGATGTCGTGGGCGTGGGCGGCCTGTTGGTGTGCACTGGCCCCAAAGGGCGTGCTGTTGCGCCGGATTGATGAGGCTTGGCTCGTCTTGGGGCGGGTTGGGGTGCCTTGCGGCGGTGTCTCCCGCGAGGGAGGGGGCGGGCGGGGGAAGTGGCCGGTTGTCGTCCCTTGACGCGGCGGCTCGAACGGCCCGATCCCGTCTGCCGTCTGCCGAGGAAGCGGGGCACGACCATATGCACGTGAATTTGCACGGGCCGAAGGCGTGAACTCTTCCGTTCCCGCCGCACGTGCCAATGGCGTGTGACCAAGAACGGATCGCGAATTTCCGTTTCTACTCGCTCTCCAGGCAAGCGATCAGTAGCCTCGGCTCGAACGTCGGCCGCGAACACATGGCCGTATCCTCCGTGGCGACTTGTTGGAGACTTTGATGGAGCGTCCCGCCTGGGCTCCGCCGGGCATCGATATTTCGGTGCCGAGCGTGTCCCGAATGTACGACTTCTATCTGGGCGGCTCGCACAATTTCGAAGTGGACCGGGAAGCGGCCCGCAAGGCCATGGAGTTCATGCCGGGTCTCCCCAAGATCATGCAGGCGAACCGTGCCTTCATGCGCCGCGCCGTGCGGTACGCGGTCGACAACGACGTCACGCAGTTCCTGGACATCGGCTCCGGCATACCCACCTTCGGCAACGTCCACGAGGTCGCCCAGGCCGCCAGCGACACCGCCCGGGTCGTCTACGTCGACCACGACCCGGTGGCCGTCGCCCACAGCCGGGCCGTGCTCGACGGCGACGCCCGCTCGGCGGTGCTCGCCGCCGACCTGCGCAAGCCGGCCACGATCCTGCACGGCCCCGAGGTGTCCGGACTCCTCGACCTGGACCGGCCGGTCGCCCTGCTCCTCGTCGCCGTCCTGCACTTCCTGGAGGACGCGGACGGGCCGGAGACCGCCGTCGCCGAACTGCTCGACGCGCTCGCCCCCGGAAGCCTCCTGGTCCTCACCCACGCCTCCTACGAGGGCGTCCCGCTCTCCCAGGAGCGGGCCGGCGGCACCGTCGACGTCTACCGCGACATCCGCAGCCCCCTGGTGATGCGCTCGCGCGAGGAGATCGCCCGCTTCTTCGGCGGCACCGAACTCGTCGAGCCCGGACTCGTGTCGATGCCGCACTGGCGTCCCGACAGTCCGGAAGAGGAGGAGGACCCCTACGCCTTCTCCGGGTTCGCAGGGGTGGGGCGTAAGGCGTGAAGGTCCCGTCCCAGCCGGCCGGGTCCGTCGCCGACGCCGACGGACCCGAGGACAGAATCAGACGGTTCGTCACCATCTGGAGCAGGGCCGTCTTCCCGGTCACGGCCACCTCCATGAGCCGCCAGGAGTTCGAACAGCACCTGCTGCCGCTCGCCCGCGGGCTCAGCGGAGCCCTGCGCGCCCGGCCCTTCGACACCGCGCCCGCGCACCGCGTCGGCCAGGCCCTGATCGCCGCGCACTGCACCGACCCGGACGCGCTGGCCCGCAGCCTCGGTGTCGTCGACGCCTATCTGGTGCTGTACTGCGCGGACGAGCCGGACGCCGTCGGGGCCACCGCCGAGGAGCTGCGGGCCCGTTGCTCCCGGCTCCAGCACGCCATGGCGGCCGGCTTCGCCCAGGCCCTGCGTGCCCGCACGCTGATCGAGCAGGAGACGATCGCGCACTCGGCGCTCTCCGCCCGCAGCGCCGCCGAACTCGCCCTGCACGCGACCGAGAGCCGCTTCCGCGCCGTCTTCGAGGGCGCCGCGATCGGGATCGGCATCGCCGACCTGGACGGCAACGTCCTGGAGGTCAACGAGACCCTCACCCGCATGTTCGGCGGCCTCGAACAGCACGTCCTCAGCCGCAACATCGCCGAGTGGTCGCACCCCGAGGACGGCCCGCACGTCTGGCGCCTGTACGACGAGCTGGTGCGCGGCGAGCGTGAGCACTACCGGGTGGAGAAGCCGTACTACCGCGGCGACGGCACCGTGCTGTGGACCAACCTCACCGTCTCCCTGCTGCGCGACGCGACCGGCGTGCCGCGCTACCAGCTGGCGCTGATGGAGGACACCACCGAGCGGCGGCTGCTCAACCTGCGCCTGCGGTACGAGGCGACGCACGACGCGCTCACCGGACTGCCCAACCGGACGCTGTTCTTCGAGCGCCTGGAGAAGACCCTCGCGCCCGGCGAGCGCAGCCGCTTCGGCCTGTGCTACCTGGACCTCGACGGCTTCAAGGCCATCAACGACAGCCTCGGCCACGCCACCGGCGACCGGCTGCTCGTGGAGGTCGCCGACCGGCTGCAGGGCTCCGTCACCGCGCCCGGCGAGATGGTGGCCCGGCTCGGCGGCGACGAGTTCGTGGCGCTGACCACCGGGCCCGACAGCGAGCACAAGGTCGCCGCGCTCGCCGACCGGATGCTGGCCGCCCTCGCCTCCCCGATCCGCATCGACGGGCGCGAACTGACGGTGCGCGGCAGCGTCGGCGTGGTCGAGGGCCCGGCGGGGGAGCGCACCGCGGCCGAGGTGCTGCGCAGCGCCGACATCACCATGTACCGGGCCAAGTCGGCGGGCGGCAACCGCTTCGAGTTCGCCGACGCCGAGGCCGACGCGCGGGCCATCACCCGGCACGGCCTGACCACCGCCCTGCCGGCCGCCCTGGAGCGGGGCGAGTTCTTCATCGAGTACCAGCCGCTCGTGCACCTCGACGACGGCAGCGTGCACGGCGCCGAGGCGCTCGTGCGGTGGTGCCACCCGCAGCACGGCGTGCTCGGCCCGGACCGGTTCATCCCGCTCGCCGAGAACACCGGCCTCATCGTGCCGCTGGGCCGCTGGGTGCTCCAGGAGGCCGTGCGCCAGGCCCGGTTCTGGCAGACCCGGCACGCCGACGGCGGCCCGCTGCGGATCAACGTCAACCTGTCGCCGACCCAGCTGCACCACCCGCGGCTCGTCGCCGACACGGTCGACGTCCTGGAGCGCTCCGGACTCGAACCCGGCGCGCTCTGCCTGGAGGTCACCGAGTCGGCGCTCATCGGCGCCGACGACGACCTGCTCAAGCCGCTGCGGCAGCTCGCCGAGATGGGCGTGGACATCGCGCTCGACGACTTCGGCACGGGCTACTCGAACCTCGCCAACCTGCGCAGGCTCCCGGTGAGCGTGCTCAAGCTGGATCGTTCCTTCACCCAGGGCATGCAGCAGCACCCGGTGGACCCGGTCGACCTGAAGATCGTCGAGGGGATCGTGCAGCTGGCCCACAGCCTGGAGCTCGCGGTCACCGTCGAGGGCGTGGAGACCGGCGCGCAGGCCCAGCAGCTCCGCGAACTCGGCTGCGACACGGCCCAGGGCTGGTACTACGCCCGCCCCGGAGCCCCGGACCGGATCCACTCGCTGGTGCTGGCGGACGCGGTGTAGCGGGGGCGGACCCGAGGGGCCGCGGCGGGCCCGGAACCGGCCGGGTGCCGTCGGACCTCGGCGGGGTCAGGCCCCGGCCCCGCCCCCACGGGAGGCCATGAGCAGCTTCTGCAGCTCGCGGGCCGCCCGCGGGGGCGCCACGTCGCTGCGGTGGGCCAGCGCGATCGTGCGCCGCAGCCCGGGCCGGGCGAGGGCCGTGACCCGCAGGTCGCGGCTCGCGCGCGCCGCGACCATCGTCGGGACGACGGCGAGCCCGAGCCCGGCCCGTACGAATCCGAGGACGGCGTCCATCTCGCCGCCCTCCACCGTGAAGGAGGGCTCGAACCCCTCCGCCCGGCAGGCCGCCACGGTCAGTTCCCGCAGGTCGTAGCCGTGCCGGAACATCACGAGCGGCTGGTCCCGCAGATCGGCGATCCGCACCGGCCGGCGCGGGGCGGGCGCCGACGCAGAGGAGACCACCACCAGCTCCTCGGTCAGCAGCTCGACCGTCGTCAGGGCCGGTGAGGGCGTCGGCAGCGGCAGTACCACGAGCGCCAGGTCGAGGGCGCCGCGCGCCAGCTCCCGTACGAGGTCGTGCGAGCCGCCCTCCTCGATGAGCAGCCGGATGCCCGGGTGCAGGTCGTGGAAGGAGCGCAGCACGTCCGGCAGCAGGCCCGTGCAGAGACTGGGCGTCGCCCCGAGCCGCACCCGGCCGCGCCGCAGCTGCGCCAGCTCCTGCACCTCGTGCCGGGCGGTGTCCGTGTCCGCGAGGATCCGGCGGGCCAGCGGCAGCAGCGCCTCGCCCGCGTCGGTGAGCGCGATGTTGCCGCGGGCCCGGCTGAACAGCTCCGCGCCCAGCTCCTGCTCCAGGGCCTTGATCTGCTGGGAGAGCGAGGGCTGCGAGACGTGGACCCGCTCGGCGGCCTGGGTGAAGTGACGGGTCTCGGCGACGGCGACGAAGTACAGGAGCTGCTGGAACTGCATGGGGCCAGCCTACCCCGCACCATAGGGTCCGCCTATCGAGATCAGCCGAACCATGTCTTGGACCTCTCGGGCCCTACGGCCCTACCGTCGCTGGCATGGCTCTGGCAACCAACCCCGACCGGAAGAGCGACGGGAACGGCGACCGGCGGACCGGCCGGAAGGCGGGCCGCCCGCCCGCCGGTCCCACCCGCGGCTTCTGGGCGTCCACGATCGGCAAGAAGACCGTCATGGCCGTCAGTGGCCTGACGATGCTCGCCTACCTCGTCGCCCACGTCGCCGGCAACCTGAAGGTCTTCTTCGGCCCCGAGGAGTTCAACGGCTACGCCCACTGGCTGCGCACGATGGGAGCCCCCGTGCTCCACCACGAGTGGGGCCTGTGGCTCGCCCGGATCGTGCTGGTCCTCGCCGTCGTCGCCCACGTCGTCTCCGCGTACCAGCTCAGCAGGCGCGACCTGAGGGCACGCCCCACCGCGTACGTCCACAAGCGCGGGAAGGCGAGCTACGCCACCCGCACCATGCGCTGGGGCGGCGTCGTCGTCGGCCTCTTCATCGTCTGGCACATCCTGGACCTGACCACCGGCACCGTGCACCCCGGCTTCCAGGAGGGCAGGCCGTACCAGAACGTCCTCGACACCTTCTCCACCTGGTACGGGAACGCGATCTACATCGTCGCCATGCTCGCCGTGGGCCTCCACGTCCGGCACGGCTTCTGGAGCGCCGCCCAGACCCTCGGCGTCGGCAACGCCCGACGCGAACGCGTCCTGAAGGCCACGGCCGACGGGCTCGCGCTGCTGCTGACCGCCGGCTTCGTCTCCGTACCCGTCGCCGTCATGACCGGAGTGGTGAGCTGAATGACCTCCCCCGACTACACCCTGGGCGCCCCGCTCACCGACGAGAAGGCCCCCACCGGCCCCATCGCCGAACGCTGGGACACCCGCCGCTTCCAGGCGAAGCTGGTCAACCCCGCCAACCGCCGCGGCCACCGCGTCATCGTCGTCGGCACCGGCCTGGCCGGCGGCTCCGCCGGCGCCACCCTCGCCGAACAGGGCTACCAGGTCGTCCAGTTCTGCTACCAGGACTCCCCGCGCCGCGCCCACTCCATCGCCGCCCAGGGCGGCATCAACGCCGCCAAGAACTACCGCAACGACGGCGACTCCGTGCACCGGCTCTTCTACGACACCGTCAAGGGCGGCGACTTCCGCGCCCGCGAGTCCAACGTGCACCGGCTCGCCCAGATCTCCGTCGAGATCATCGACCAGTGCGTCGCCCAGGGCGTGCCCTTCGCCCGCGAGTACGGCGGACTGCTCGACACCCGCTCCTTCGGCGGCGTGCAGGTCTCCCGCACCTTCTACGCCCGCGGACAGACCGGCCAGCAGCTCCTGCTCGGCGCCTACCAGGCGCTGTCCCGGCAGATCGCCGCGGGCAACGTCGAGATGCACCCGCGCACCGAGATGCTCGACCTGATCGTCGTCGACGGCCGGGCCCGCGGCATCGTCGCCCGCGACCTGATCACCGGACGGATCTCCACCCACTACGCCGACGCCGTGGTCCTCGCCACCGGCGGCTACGGCAACGTCTTCTACCTGTCCACCAACGCCATGAACTCCAACGCCACCGCCGTGTGGCGGGCCCACCGGCGCGGCGCCTACTTCGCCAACCCCTGCTTCACCCAGATCCACCCCACCTGCATCCCGCGCACCGGCGACCACCAGTCCAAGCTCACCCTGATGAGCGAGTCCCTGCGCAACGACGGACGCATCTGGGTCCCCAAGGCGCACGGCGACACCCGGCCCGCCAACGACATCCCCGAGGACGAGCGCGACTACTACCTGGAGCGCATCTACCCCTCCTTCGGCAACCTCGTCCCCCGCGACATCGCCTCCCGCGCCGCCAAGAACGTCTGCGACGAGGGCCGAGGCGTCGGCCCCGGCGGCCAGGGCGTCTACCTCGACTTCGCCGACGCCATCCGCCGGATGGGCCGCGCCGAGGTCGAGGAGAAGTACGGCAACCTCTTCGACATGTACGAGCGGATCACCGCCGAGAACCCGTACGAGGTGCCGATGCGGATCTACCCCGCCGTGCACTACACGATGGGCGGACTCTGGGTCGACTACGACCTCCAGACCACGATCCCCGGCCTGTTCGCCGTCGGCGAGGCCAACTTCTCCGACCACGGCGCCAACCGGCTCGGCGCCTCCGCCCTCATGCAGGGCCTCGCCGACGGCTACTTCGTCCTGCCCGCCACCATCAACGACTACCTGGCCCGCCACCCTCACGACACCCCCGTCACCGACGCCCACCCGGCGGTACGCGAGGTCCTCGCCGAGACCGAGGACCGGCTGCACCTCCTGCTCGCCGTCGACGGCGACCGCACCCCCGACTCCTTCCACCGCGAACTCGGCGAGCTCATGTGGGAGTTCTGCGGCATGGCCCGCACCGAGGAGGGCCTGCGCACGGCACTGCGCCGCATCCCCGAGATCCGCGAGGAGTTCTGGCGCCGCATCAAGGTCCCGGGCACGGGCGAGGAGTTCAACCAGTCGCTGGAGAAGGCCAACCGGGTCGTCGACTACCTCGAACTCGCCGAGCTGATGTGCCTGGACGCCCTGCACCGCGCCGAGTCCTGCGGCGGCCACTTCCGCGCGGAGTCCCAGACCCCGGACGGCGAGGCCGCCCGCCGCGACGAGGAGTTCGCGTACGTCGCCGCCTGGGAGTCCACCCCGTCCGGCGCCCCCGTCCTCCACAAGGAGGACCTCGTCTTCGAACACGTCCACCCCACCCAGCGGAGCTACGCATGAGGCTCACCCTGCGCGTCTGGCGCCAGCAGAACGCCGACGCCGAAGGCGCCATGGCCACCTACGACGTGGACGGCGTGTCGCCCGACATGTCGTTCCTGGAGATGCTGGACACCCTCAACGAGGATCTCATCCTGCGCGGCGAGGACCCCGTCGCCTTCGACCACGACTGCCGCGAGGGCATCTGCGGCGCCTGCAGCCTCGTCATCGACGGCGACGCCCACGGACCCGAGCGCACCACCACCTGCCAGCTGCACATGCGCTCGTTCCGCGACGGCGACACCATCGACGTCGAACCCTGGCGGGCCGCCGCCTTCCCGGTCGTCAAGGACCTCGTCGTCGACCGGTCCGCCTTCGACCGGATCATCCAGGCCGGCGGCTACATCAGCGTCCCCACCGGCTCCGCCCCCGACGCCCACGCCACCCCCGTCCCCAAGGCGGACGCCGACTTCGCCTTCGAGCACGCCGAGTGCATCGGCTGCGGCGCCTGCGTCGCCGCCTGCCCCAACGGCTCGGCGATGCTCTTCACCTCCGCCAAGGTCAACCACCTCGGCGTGCTGCCCCAGGGCGCGCCCGAGCGCGAGACCCGGGTCCTCGACATGGTGGCCCAGATGGACGCCGAGGGCTTCGGCGGCTGCACCCTCACCGGGGAGTGCGCGACCGCCTGCCCCAAGGGCATCCCGCTGCCGTCGATCGCGGCGATGAACAAGGAGTGGCTGCGGGCGCGACGGACGGCGCGCGGCTGAATCCGGACAGTCTGGGAGCGTGAGCCCCACCACGCCGGACGCCCCGGAACGAAAGATCGTTCACAAGATCCCCGTGATCTTCGCAGAACTTTCGTTCCGGGGCGCTTCCGTGCGCCGGAACCGCAAGATCAACTCCGTTCAAGGCTGTACTGATCATGGCGAGTTGTCCATATCGCGGCCAACCCACTCCGGGCGATTTCCGGCGTACGGGCACCCCCGGGTACTGATGGGTCCTGCCGGGGGCATATGACCAAACCCCCGGTCTTACCTGTCCATTTGGGGGTTTCATGTCCAGCATCACCCGCCGCCAGGCCCTGGGTGTCGCCGCGGGCGCCGCCGGCGCCGTCGCGGGCCTCGCCCTGGCCGGCTCCGCCGGCGCCGCCACACCGCGCGCCGCCGCACCGGCGGCCGGCTCCGAGCCCGCCGCCTTCGACGAGGTCTACCAGGGCCGCCGCATCAAGGGCGGCCCCTCGCACGGCGGCGACCACCACGGGGGGCACCACGGGGGCGGCTACTCCGTGACGATCGACGGCGCGGAACTGCACGTCATGCGGAACGCCGACGGCACCTGGATCAGCGTCATCAACCACTACGACCCCGTCGCCACGCCCAAGGCCGTGGCCCGCGCGGCCGTACGCGAGCTCCAGGGGGCCCCGCTGGTCCCCCTCGTCCTCGCCTGACCCGATCCCGCCCGCCCCGTTCCACCCAGGAGCCGTACCACCGTGACCGTACGCAAGAACCAGGCCGCCCTCACCGCCGACGAGAAGCGGCGTTTCGTCGCCGCCCTCCTCGAACTGAAGCGCTCGGGCCGCTACGACACCTTCGTCACCACCCACAACGCCTTCATCATGAGCGACACCGACAGCGGCGACCGCGTCGGCCACCGCTCGCCCTCCTTCCTGCCCTGGCACCGGCGCTTCCTCATACAGTTCGAGCAGGCCCTCCAGTCCGTCGACGCGAGCGTCACCCTGCCCTACTGGGACTGGACCGCCGACCGCACCACGAGCTCCTCGCTCTGGGCCCCCGACTTCCTCGGCGGCACCGGACGGGCCCGCGACGGACAGGTCCTCGACGGCGCCTTCGCCCGCTCCGGCAACCGCTGGACCATCACCGTCCGCGTCGACGGCCGCGACTACCTGCGCCGCGACCTGGGCGCCGGCGGGCGCCAGCTGCCCACCCGCGCCGAGGTCGACTCCGTCCTGGCCATGGAGACCTACGACATGGCCCCCTGGAACAGCTCGTCGGACGGCTTCCGCAACCACCTGGAGGGCTGGCGCGGCGTCAACCTCCACAACCGCGTCCACGTCTGGGTCGGCGGCCAGATGGGCACCGGGGTCTCCCCGAACGACCCCGTCTTCTGGATGCACCACGCCTTCATCGACAAGCTGTGGGCGGACTGGCAGGCCCGCCACCCCCGGTCGCCGTACCTCCCGGCCGCCGGCACCGCCAACGTCGTCGACCTCAACGACACCATGCGCCCGTGGAACGACGTGACCCCGGCGGACATGCTCGACCACACCCGCCACTACACCTACGACACGGCGGCGTAGGCCGTTCCCGGGGCGCTCACCGGGCCTCCCCGGTCGCGGTGAGGCCCAAGGCCCGGGCGAGATACGGAGCGGTCCTGCTCCCGGTCGCCCGGGCCACGTCGGCCGGCGGACCCGCGGCCACGATCCGGCCGCCCTCGTCGCCGCCGCCCGGGCCCAGGTCGACGACCCAGTCCGCCGTCGCGACCACGTCCATGTCGTGCTCGACGACGATCACCGTGTGGCCGGCGTCGGCAAGGCCGTGCAACTGGCGCATCAGCACCTCCACATCGGCCGGGTGCAGCCCCGTGGTCGGCTCGTCGAGCACGTACAGGGTGTGGGCGCGGCGGGGCCGCTGCAACTCGGAGGCCAGCTTGATGCGCTGCGCCTCCCCGCCGGACAGCTCCGTCGCGGGCTGGCCGAGCCGCAGATAGCCGAGGCCGACGTCGAGCAGCGCGCCCAGACTGCGGGCCGCCGCCGGGACGTCCGCGAAGAACCCGGCCGCCGACTCCACCGTCAGGTCCAGGACCTCGGCGATGGTCAGCCCGCGCAGCCGCACCTCCAGCGTCTCCGGGTTGTAGCGGGCCCCGCGGCAGTCCGGGCAAGGCGCGTACGTGCTCGGCAGGAACAGCAGCTCGACGGAGACGAACCCCTCGCCCTGACAGGTCTCGCAGCGCCCGCCAGTCACGTTGAAGGAGAACCGGCCCGCCTTGTAACCGCGCTCCCGCGCTTCCTCGGTGGCGGTGAACAGCTTGCGCACGACGTCGAACAGGCCCGTGTACGTGGCGAGGTTGGAACGAGGGGTCCGCCCGATCGGCTTCTGATCGACCGTCACCAGCCGCTCGACGCCCGTCAGTTCCTCCGTCAGCACCCCCGCCAGGGTCGACTTCCCCGAACCGGACACCCCGGTGACGGCCGTGAGCACGCCCAGCGGGAAGGCCACGTCGAGGCCGCGCAGGTTGTGCCGGTCGACCGGGCCGGTCCGCAGCCACCCGGACGGCTCGCGCACCGCCCGCCCCCGCGCGGGCGGCGTCCGGTCGAAGAGGAAACGCCGGGTCGCCGACTCGGCCACCTCCGCGAGCCCCTGCGGCGGGCCGCTGTGCAGCACCCGGCCGCCGTGCACCCCGGCCCGCGGGCCCACGTCCACCAGCCAGTCCGCGTGCCGCACCACGTCCAGATGGTGCTCGACGATGAACACCGTGTTCCCGGCCGCCTTCAGCCGGTCCAGGACCACGAGCAGCGCCTCGGTGTCCGCCGGGTGCAGCCCGGCGGACGGCTCGTCGAGCACGTACACGACCCCGAACAGCCCCGAACGCAACTGGGTCGCGAGGCGCAGCCGCTGGAGCTCGCCGTTGGACAGCGTCGGGGTCGCCCGGTCCAGGCTGAGATAGCCCAGGCCCAGCTCCGTGACCGTGCCGATCCGGGCCACCAGGTCCTCGCCGAGGACGCGGGCCGTCTCGGAACGGGGCTCCGCCTCCGCGGCCCCGTCCGCCGCCGCCGGGGTGAGCGTCCGCGCCAGGTCGGTCAGCGGCAGCGCGGAGAGCTCGGCGATCGTCCGGCCCGCGAAGGTCACCGCCATCGCCTCCGGCCGCAGCCGCCCGCCCCCGCACACCGGACACGGACTGCTGGTCAGGAACCGCTCGGCCTTCGCCCGCAGCGTCGCGCTCTTCGAGTCCGAGAAGGTGTGCATCACATAGCGCCGGGCGCTCATGTACGTGCCCTGGTACGGGCGTTGGATGCGTCCCGCCTCGCGCACCGGATGGACCGTCACCACGGGCTGCTCGTCCGTGAACAGGATCCACTCCCGGTCCTTCACGGCCAGCTCCCGCCAGGGCCGGTCCACGTCGTACCCCAGGGCGTCCAGGACGTCCCGCAGGTTCTTGCCCTGCCAGGCGCCCGGCCAGGCCGCGACGGCGCCCTCGCGGATCGACAACGCCGGGTCGGGGACCAGGAGTTCCTCGGAGGTCCCGTGCACCCGGCCGATGCCGTGACAGGACGGGCAGGCCCCGGCCGCGGTGTTGGGGGAGAACGCGTCGGAATCCAGGCGCGGCGCCCCCGGCGGGTAGCTGCCGGCCCGGGAGAACAGCATGCGCAGCGAGTTCGACAGCGTCGTCACCGTACCCACCGAGGAGCGCGCGTTCGGCGCGGCCCTGCGCTGCTCCAGCGACACCGCCGGCGGCAGCCCGGTGATCTCCCCGACCTTCGGCGCCCCCACCTGGTGGATGAGCCGGCGGGCGTACGGCGCCACCGACTCGAAGTAGCGGCGCTGCGCCTCCGCGTAGATCGTCCCGAACGCCAGCGAGGACTTCCCCGAGCCCGACACGCCGGTGAACACCGTCAGGGCGTCCCGGGGGACGTCCACGTCCACACCCCGCAGATTGTGCTCGCGCGCGCCCCGGACGCGGACGAACGGATCGTGGGGCGCGGGCGGAGCGGGCGCCGCGGGCGGGGCGTCAGTGCGGTTGTGCATCCGTCGATTCTAGGACGTCCGTCGCATTTGTCCTGGTCAGGCCCGCCGGACGGGCGAGCCCTGCGGTACGGGTCGAGCAGCGCGCCCCCGGTCGTGGGGTGGACAGACGCGTAAGTGACCCGAGAGTAGGGGTGCCGGTTCGTGAAAATCAATACTGGACGAACTTAATTATTTACCGGTACGTTTCCGCCGTGTTTCCCCACCAGGCACGGGCGTTGGTCGCCGCTCCGGCCGAAACTGCCGTCCGGAGCCCGCTGTTGGCCGGCGCCGTCGTGATCGCCGTCCCTCTGGTGGTCATGTTCCTGGTCGCTCAGCGCCACCTCGTCGAAGGCGTCGCTCGCACCGGCTCCAAGGGCTGACGGCACCTTCGGCTCTCCGATTCCGGACCGCCGGTCCGGAACGCAGTACCTCCTCACATCCCACACCTTGGAGGACAGCACCATGAGAACACGCAGGCCCGACGGCGCCCTCGGGCGGACCGTCACCCAGGCCCTGACCGCGGCGCTGGCCGCGGCCGCCCTGCTCGTCAGCGCGCTCCCCGGCACGGCGGCCGCCCTCGCGCCCGACGCCGTGAGCGACGCCCCCGTCGCGCTGACCGGCGGGCAGCTCGCCTCGTCCTGGACCGGTCCGCTGAGCACACGGGGTCGGTACATCGTCGACGCCGAGGGTGACCGCTTCAAGATGAAGGCGAGCAACTGGGCGGGTGCCCAGGGCACTTGGGAGGGGAGCGGCAGCGAGAGCGACGTCGCCAACCACCAGGCGGACCAGAAGTCGAACAACATCCCCCTCGGCCTGGACCGCACCCCGATCAGCCGGATTCTCGCCGACTTCCACGCGCTGGGTCTCAACACGATCCGGCTGCCCTACTCCGACGCGATGATCAAAGACGACACCCTGGTGCCGAACTACGCCGTCGCGGCCAACCCTCAGCTGGAGGACAAGACCCCCCTCGAAGTGTTCGACGCGGTCGTCGCCGCCCTCACCGCCGACGGCTTCGCGGTCGTGCTGAACAACCACACCACCACCTACCGCTGGTGCTGCGGCCTCGACGGCAACGAACGCTGGAACACCAGCCAGAGCACCGCGCAGTGGATCGACAACTGGCTGTTCCTGGTGAAGCGCTACCAGTCGAACAAGCGCGTCGTCGGCGCGGACCTGCGCAACGAGGTCCGTCGGGACTGGAAGGACGACCCGAACTGGGGCTGGGGCAACGAGCACGACCTTTACAACGCCTTCCAGCTGGCCGGCAACAGGATCCTCGAAGTCGACCCGGACATGCTCGTCATCATGGAGGGCATCAACTGGCAGGGCATCCCGCAGGGCATGTTCTCCCACGGGCGGCCGACGCTGACGCCGGTCCGCAACCTGTCCAACACCCTGATCAACTCCGGCAAGCTGGTCTACTCGGCCCACTTCTACGGCTTCACCGGCCCCAACCACACTGGTGCGAGCGGAGGTTGGCAGAACGGCGAGACCAACGACCCGCGCTACCGGGACCTCTCGCCCGAGGACCTCGTCCGCGTCGTCGACGACCAGGCCCTGTTCGTCACCGAGGAGGGCCAGCACTTCACCGCTCCCGTGTGGGTCAGCGAGTTCGGCACCGGCGGACGCGGCGAGACGGACGAGAAGGAGAAGAGCTGGTTCGCCCGCTTCACCGACATCCTGGTGGCGAACGACACCGACTTCGCCCAGTGGCCGCTCGTCGGCTGGACCACCAACGGCAAGATCAACGACAACTGGGCGCTGATCTCCTACGACGACGCCGGCAACCGGCAGGCGATCAACGACCCCGGCGACTGGCGCGCCGCCCACTGGAACAAGCTGGTCAACGCCCCGGGCAAGTCCGGGCAGGTCGACCGGGTCGACCACTGGAACATGGTCGACCTCGACTTCGCCGACCAGAACCTCTCCGCCACCATGCGGCAGCAGGCGGACTGGAGCGTCGGCAACCGGAAGGGCAACTGCCCCGACAGCCAGCGGCTCGTCGCCCTCGCCCGGAGCAACAACCGCGGCCTGTGCACCGACGCGGGCGGCGAGCTCGCCAAGGCCGACAGCATGTGGATCACCGTCGTCGACGAGCGCTACGTCAAGAGCGGCGACTGGGCGAGCGGCTACAACAAACTGGAGTGCCCCAAGAACACCTTCGCCGTCGGCTACAGCGTCCACGGCAACGCGATGGCCGCCCTGCTCTGCGCCCCCTCCGCCACGTCGCTGCCCACCACGAACAGGCTGCGCTGGTTCGACCACGGAGACAACCGGCCCGCCACCGGCGGTTCCCACGCGAGCGACTGGGCGCCCGGCGCCTACAAGGGCCAGTGCGGGGACGACGAGTACCTCGCCGGCGTCGCCTACACCTGGAAGTGGCAGCACGGCGGCGCCCCCGACGCCCTCCTCTGCCGCCCCCTGAGCTGACCGCCCGCCTCCCGACATGCCGACCGGCTCCACAAGGTGGCGCGCCGGCGCTCGGCACGATCGGAACCTGCGTCCCGTGGAACCCGCACTCGCCCCGGCGCGGCGCGTTCCGCGCGGACGGAGGTCCCAGGTCCGCGCCGACGGACGGCCGGTCGGCGCCCTGGACCGGGAGACCACGCGCACGCGCTCACCTCCCTCGCCCCTGGTGGCCCCCGGCCTTCCACCGGGGGCGCCGGGGACCGAGTCCGCCGCCACCCCCTCGACACACCGTCACCCTCGACCGAGAGAGACCCCCGATGTCCCCGCACGTCTCCGACGCTCCCGGCACCCCCGCCCCGGCGCCCTCCACCCGGGAATGGTGGCGGGACGCCGTCGTCTACCAGGTGTACCCGCGCAGCTTCGCCGACGGGAACGGAGACGGCCTCGGCGACCTCCCCGGCGTCCGCGACCGACTGCCGTACCTGAAGGAGCTCGGCGTCGACGCCCTGTGGCTGAACCCCTTCTACGCCTCCCCCCAGGCGGACGCGGGCTACGACGTCGCCGACCACCGCGCCGTCGAGCCCGTCCTCGGCACCCTCGCGGACGCCGAGGGGCTGATCCGGGACGCCCACGAGCTCGGGATGCGGGTGATCGTGGACCTCGTGCCCAACCACTCCTCCGAACGGCACGAGTGGTTCCGGCGCGCGATCGAGGAGGGACCGGGCTCGCCGTACCGCGACCGCTACCACTTCCGCCCCGGAAAGGGCGAGAACGGGGAGCTGCCGCCCAACGACTGGACCTCCGTCTTCGCCGGCCCCGCCTGGACCCGCACGGAGAACCCGGACGGCACTCCCGGCGACTGGTACCTGCACCTCTTCGCCCCCGAGCAGCCCGACTTCGACTGGGACCACCCGGCGGTCGGGGAGGAGTTCCACTCGATCCTGCGGTTCTGGCTCGACCGGGGAGTCGACGGCTTCCGGGTCGACGTCGCCCAGGGTCTGATCAAGGCCGAAGGGCTGCCCGACGTCGGCCGCACCGACCAGCGCAGGATGCTCGGCACCGAGGCCACGCCGTACTGGGACCAGGACGGCGTCCACGAGATCTACCGCTCGTGGCGCCGGATCCTCGACTCGTACCCGGGAGAGCGGATGGCGGTCGCCGAGGCGTGGGTGCCGACACCGGAACGTACCGCCCTGTACGTACGTCCCGACGAGCTGCAGCAGGCGTTCGACTTCGACCTCATGGGCGTCTCCTGGGACGCCGAGGAGATCCGGCGGGTCGTCACCACCTCACTGGAGGCCGGGCGGACGGTGGGCTCGTCGGCGACCTGGGTGCTGTCCAATCACGACACCTGTCGGCACGCCACCCGGTTCGCCGGCCCGCAGGCCGGGGGAGGGCGCCCGAGGGCGGGCGATCGCGGGCTCGGCCTGCGCCGGGCCCGCGCCGCCACGCTGCTCATGCTCGCGCTGCCCGGCTCCGCGTACCTCTACCAGGGCGAGGAGCTGGGCCTCCCCGAGGTCACCGACCTGCCGGACGCGGCGCGCCAGGATCCGTCCTTCGCCCGCAGCGGGGGGACGGACGGCTTCCGCGACGGCTGCCGGGTACCGATGCCGTGGACCGCCGACGGCCCCTCGTACGGCTTCGGGACGGGCGGCAGCTGGCTGCCGCAGCCCGAGGACTGGGGAACGCTCAGTGTCGAGGCCCAGACGGGCGACCCGGACTCGACGCTGGAGCTGTACCGTGCGGCGCTCGCCCTGCGCCGGAGGCTTCCGGGCCTCGGCGCCGGCGACACCGTCGAGTGGGACGACGCACCCCACGGCGTCCTGGCCTTCCGACGGCCGGGCCTCGTCTGCACGACCAACACGGCGGACCGGGCCTTGCCCCTTCCCCCGCCCGGGCGCCCGCTGCTCTCCAGCTCCCCGATCGAGGCCGTCGAAGGCGGGCAGGCCGCGGCCTTCACCCTGCCCGCGCACACCACCGTGTGGTGGACGGCCTGACGCGTCCCGCCCCTGGCGGCCGTGTTCCCGTCGATCTCGTATACCCGGCCCCCTGGATTCGCCTTGGCGTGCTCATTTGCGCGGACAAGGGGGCCGGATTCGGCCATCACATCGAATTCGTATATTCTTTCGGTCGCCATTCTCCGGGTGCTCGGGGAATATCGCTGATTCCGGTGGATCTCAGGATTCCGCTGGTGGCGGTGAAACTTCTGCGCATAGAATATTGCGCGCTGCTCACGACGGCGGTCGGCGAGGTCGACGGTGGAGGGTGCCGCGGTTGAACTGCGAGAACACGAGCATGCGGGGATGCTCCGCCCAAGGTGTCGGACATGCGTACGCCTTTCCTGGCCTCGGCCTTTACGACTCGCCCACAAATCCTTCGAGCAATCATCACGAAGAGGTCCACGCGGCAGCGATGGGTCCTTTTCTTTTCCGTGTGTGGAGAGTGATGCCATGAAGCGAGTCGACAGAGACTCGCGTCGAGCGGTCCCGAGGCTTGCGGGGCCGCTGGCGCGCGTAGGTTTATCTGTCTTATTGCTGGCAGGTGGCGCCCTGGGAGCGACGGCCGGACCGGCCGCCGCTTCGGCCGAGGACGGCACGCTGACGGTCGAGGTGCTGCGCGACTTCTTCGGCACCGGCGTGATCAACACGACGATGGACGTGCCGCAGCGCGGTATGAAGGTGAGGATCTCCGACCCCGCCGGGCGCGGTGTCACCGGAGTCACGGACACCACCGGAAAGGTGGTCGTGTCGCGGTCGACGGCGCTGAGAGGCGGCCGCTACCGCGTCGACGTCAGCATCCCGGCGCCGTACAACGCCTATCTGCGGGCGGCACCCGCGTCGACGGCGGAGAACCACTTCGACAGCTTCACGTCGTTCGTGGACGTCTCGGGCGGAAAGAACGCCTCGGTGGTGACGGGCGTGTGGAACCCGGCCGACTACGCGCTGCCGGACTCACGGTACTTCGTGCCGGTCCAGAACGGGGCCACCGGAACGGACACCCGGGCACTGGTGGCGTTCGGCACGCAGACCCGGGGCACCTGCCCCACCGGTGTGTCGTGTCCGGACACGCTGGCCACGCAGGCTCAGGTGGGCACGACGTTCGGGCTGGCCTACGACAGGTACCGCACCCGCCTGTTCCAGAGCGCGTTCGCCCGCCGGTTCGCCCCGTACGGGCCGGAGGGCCCCGGCGCGATCTACACGGTGCCGGTCGCCGGCTCCGGCGCACCGAAGCTGTTCGCGCAGGTGCCGGGCGCCGCGCAGACGCAGCACGACACCGCCGACATGAACAAGGACCCGGGATTCACCGACGCCCCGGGCAAGGAGAGCATCGGCGGCCTGGCCCTGTCGGAGGACGGCTCCACGCTGTACGCGGTGAACCTGCTGACCCGCAGCCTGGTGAGCTTCGACGCGACAGGGGCCACCGCCCCGGCACCCAAGGCGACCACGCCGATCCCGGACCCGGGGTGCGCGAGCACCGGTGACTGGCGGCCGTTCGGCCTCGACGTCCACGACAACACGCTGTACGTCGGCGGAGTGTGCAGCGCGGAGAGCACACAGCAGCGCACGGACCTGAAGGCCGTCGTCCACGCCTACGACGGCAAGCGGTTCACCACGGTGCTGACCCACACGCTCACCGACAAGCGCGGCACCGTCTTCACCGGTGCGGGCGCCGCTCCCCAGGCCATTCACTGGAACCCGTGGAACACCACGCTGGCCACGTGGGACGAGCGGAAGGCGGGCAACGCCTTCATCGATCCGCAGCCGGAGCTCGCCTCCCTCGCCTTCGGCCGCGACGGTTCGATGATCCTGGGCTTCCGCGACCGGTTCATGGACGTGCTCAGCGCCAGGGGACTCGACCCCCGTCCCGGGAACAACACCTCCGAACTCGGCATGGCCGGTGGCGACATCACCATGGCCTGTGCCGTGCCCACCGGTGGATACGCGTGGGAAGGCACCGGAGACTGCCCCAACCACGCCACCCCCGCCAACAACGGCGGCCAGGACGCCGATGTCGTCGAGTACTTCCCCGGCGACTTCTTCCAGGGCCCGCACCAGGAGACCGCGCTGGGCTCCGTGGCCTACATCCCGCAGCAGGACTGGGTCGTCAGCACGGAGTTCGACCCGACCGTCAACGTCGAGACGGCCGGCACCGGTTACCACCACATCACGACCGGTGCGGGCCCGGGCAACGCCCCGAACGCCAACGCGTACCAGTTCGTCGGCCGGGCACAGAACGGGTTCGGCAAGGCCGGCGGGCTCGGCGACATCGCGTACGCGGCGGCGAACGCCCCGGTCCAGATCGGCAACCTCGTCTGGTTCGACGGCGACCGCAACGGGATCCAGGACCCGGCGGAACCGCTGCTGCCCGGGGCGACGGTCAACCTGCTGGACGCGGACGGCAAGCAGGTCGCCACGACCAGGACCGATGACGCCGGCGAGTACTACTTCGGTGGTGTCGGCGCCGCGTACCAGCTCGTCCCCGGCGCGAAATACACGGTGCAGTTCGACGTGTGCACCGCGGACACCAGCGGGGTGCCGAGGCAACCCACCGCGGACAAGCTGCGGTTCACGCTCCCGCGAGCCGGCGCCGACCGGGTGCACGACTCCAATGTGACACCGCCGACCACCGGACGCCTGTGCAACGGCTACGCGCCCGTCACGGCACCGGTCAAGCCGGGCGGCGTCGATCACACGATCGATGCCGGGGTCTACATCCCGAAGGCGAAGCCGACGTCGAAGCCGACCCCGACGCCGAGCTCACCGTCCGCCTCGACGCCGCCTTCGCACACGCCGCCCGCCAACAAGCCGGGCCCGGACGGTGGGGACTCGGGTTCGCTGGCGGAAACCGGTTCGTCCGGGGTGGTGCAGCTGGTCGGCCTCGTCGGCCTGCTGCTCGCCGCGGGTCTGGTCATCGCGTTCGTGAGCAGGAAACGCCGTGCCCGGGAACACTGAACGAACCGCACGACAGTGATCTGATCCGACCTGCCCGACCGCGATCCGAAACGGCGCGGTCGGGCAGGTCGCGGCCGAACGGTGCGGGTGCACCGAGAGGGTGGGGAAGAACAGTGTCCACGTCGAGCCGCGTGCGGAGCGGGAGATCCCGGCAAACACCGTCGGGCCGTGTGACCGGCCGGCGCCGATGGACGCGGCCACGCCGGCTGGCCGTCGGCATCGCCACAGCGGCCGTCGTGGTGGGTGCGGCGTTCCTGGTCACCGGCGGCGGCTCCGAACCCGGCGGTCCGCGCGCACTGACCTCGGACGAGGCGAACCGGCTGGCGATCACGCGGTTCCGCAACTACGAGGCGCGTGGCCGCGCGGTGACCATCACCGTGCCGGGCACCGCAGGTGGGCTGATCGTCACCGGGTCCGTCGACTACCGGGGCAAGGTCGGCTACGGCGTGGTCCACGGCACCGGGCGGGACACGTCCAGCGACGGGCTGATCGAGTGGACGGCCGACTCGGTGTCCGTCCACCCGATGGCGAACGCCCCGGCGTACGCCCCCGCCTCGCCGCCCCGCACGGGCTGGTACCGCCGCCCGCTCCAGTCCTCCGGCAGCTCGTTGGACAGTTCGCTGACCATCGCGCTCGGTCTCGGCAGCGACCGGCCGGACAACGCCGAACTGCTGCCGCAGAACGGCGCCGCCTGGTGGGGACGGGACCAGGTGGACGGGCATCCGGTGGACGTCATGACCGGACCGTCCTCCCCCGACCGCTCCGGTACGGCGGGCAACGTGCGCTACTGGGTGGGCTCGGACGGCACGATGTACCGGGTCCGCGTCAGCGTCGCTTCCGCGCCCGAGCCGGTGGACATCGCATTCGACACCCAGAAGTTCCTGCCGGTCACGCCGGTACCCGGAGTCACCCCGAAGAGGTAGCCACAGCGCGGGGCTCCGGGGCTTCGGGGGAGGGCGAGGCGCTCAGGACGCCGGCACCCGCGCACCTGCGGCGAGCAGGGACGCCGACGGCAGCGGGACGCCCGCCAGGTCCGGCAGCTCCGGCACGGCCGGGACGACGGTGGCGCCCGTGGTGAGGGCGTGGGGGAACTGCGGCTGTGGAGCGGGCTCCGCCACCTCGGTGAACGGGATGCCGCCGGGGGCCGTCGGCATCGCCCACC
This sequence comes from Streptomyces sp. NPDC093111, assembly GCF_040683955.1. NCBI lineage: Bacteria > Bacillati > Actinomycetota > Actinomycetes > Kitasatosporales > Streptomycetaceae > Streptomyces > Streptomyces sp. NPDC093111. Next base: position 187,259 of record NZ_JBFBNW010000015.1, read on the forward strand.
GGCCGGCCGGCGAGAGCGTCGTGGACGGCAGCGGGCAGGACGCCGTGGTCGCGAGCCGGGCGGGCACGGTGCTCCGAAGATCGTTGCCGCGCAGGCAGTTGCCCCGTCCCCGTGCCGCGGTGGGGAACGTCCAGCCGACGTCGACGCCGTTGCCGGTGAACGTGTTGTCCGTGATCCGGTTGCCGACCGCGGGGATGTCGGAGGTCGCGGTGATCACCAGCCCCGCGTTGCTGTTGCCGGAGACGCGGTTGCGGACGAACCGGTTGTCGCTGCCGCCGTCGACGCCGATGCCGATGCCCCAACCGCCGTCGGCCTGCTGCGGGGTGGCCCGCTGCTGGTTGGCGGCGATCAGATTGCCCGCGATGACGGCGCCCTGCTGCGGGACCAGCTTCTCCTGGTGGTCGGAGCCGCTGGTCAGGCCGACCCGGTTGCCGACCAGGCGGTTGCCGACCACGTACATGTCGCCGCCGGCGTTGGTGCCTTCGTAACCGACCGCGTTGAGTTCGGCGATGTTGTCCCGCACCACGATGCGACAGGGTTTGCACTGTCCCACGTAGATCCCCGAGTCCGCCCCGCCCGACGCGTAGGAGTGCTCGATGACGCCGTTCTGCGCGGAGAACGCGTAGATGCCGTACAGCCCGTTGCGGGTCGCGGTCACGTGCGAGACCAGGAACGAGGTGAGGAAGGTGACGGGCTCGTCACCCGTGTCGTAGCCGCCGCTTCGCCCCGGCAGCCCGGCCGCCGCCGCCTTCGCCGAACCGGTGACCAGCACGCCGTTCTGCGTGTTGTTCCGCACGGTCAGGTTCTCCACGGCCACCCCGGGAGCCGCGACGACGACCCCGTTCGGCTGCCGCAACCGTCCGTCGATGACGACCTTGTCCCGGGACTCACCACGAAGGGTGACGCGAGGCGTGGAGACCTTCACCGACTCGTGGTACACGCCCGGAGCGACCAGCACCAGGTCACCGGGGTGCGCCAACGACACCGCGGCCGAGATCGTCGGGGCATCGCCGGGGACCCGGATCGTCACCTGCGCACCGCTCGGTCGCCGGCTCTTGTCCGATCCGCCGTCACCACCGCCGTCGCCGCAGCCGACCACCAGCGTCAGCGTGCCCAGTACCGTCGCCAGCACGCGAAGAGCTAATCGAGGCATGATCCCACTCTGGCATGACAACACCCAATTGGATTCCGAAAGCGCCAGGTTGACCCGCACGGGTGATTCCGGTGTGGCACTCTGCACTCCATGCACCGAGCCGACTCCCGTCCGTCACGCCGCGCGTTCATCGGTGTCGCCGGGGCCGTGGCGACCACCGGGCTCACCGCGGGGTGCGAAGCGCCCGCGGCCCGGCCGGGCCGGCCCCCTTCCGACGCGGCAGGCGCACAGGCGTCGCCGACCGGCCGCCATCAGGCGGGCATCACCCTCCCGCAACCGGCCCAGCCGAACCTCCTCGCGCTGGTGGCCGACCTCGGCGCCGACGTGGCTCCCGGTCCGCTACTGGCCGAACTCGGCGAGACCGTCCGCGCACTCGTCGCGGGGACCGACCCACGGCTGCTCGGCCTCCCGCCGGGCGACCTCACCGTGACCGTCGGCGTGGGCCCCCGGCTGGTCCGCATGGCCGGTGCCTCGCTGCCCGGCGCGGTGGACCTGCCCCGGTTCTCCCGCGAGCGGATCGCGCCACGGGCCCGGGGCGGCGACCTGCTGATCCAGATCTGTGCCGGTGACGCGCTGCTCCTCCCGGTCGTCGCCGCCGCGCTCCTGGCCCAGGGCGGAGACCGCGTCCGCGAACGCTGGCGGCAGTCCGCGCGCCGTGGCGCGAACGTGCCCGTCGCCGACGGTCTGACCGCGCCCCGCAACCCACTCGGTTTCATCGACGGCATCGTGGGCCCGCACACGAGCGCCGAGCAGCAACGCGACCTGTGGCTGGCCGGCCCTCCCGAGGTCGCCGGCGGCACCCTCGCCGTACTGCGGCACATGGAACTCGACCTGTCGCGGTTCGCCGCCCTGTCCGTGCCCGAGCAGGAGGCGGTCTTCGGACGGCGTCGGGCCAGCGGCGTCCCCCTGTCGGGCGGCCCCGTCGCGTCGGGTCCGGACCTCGGTGCCAAGACACCGGACGGACGCTATCTCGTCCCCGCGGACGCCCACGTGCGCAGGGCGAACCCCGCCGTGGTCGGCACCGGCCTCATGCTGCGCCGTTCCTACAGCACCGACGATCCCGCCCCCGGCCTGCTCTTCATCAGCTTCCAGAGCGACCTGCGGACCTTCACCGCCACCCTCGCCCACATGGAGACCTCCGACGCGCTGCTGCGGTTCACCACCACGACCGCCAGCGCGACCTTCCTGATCCTCCCCGGCTTCGACCCTCAGCACCCGCTCGGTTCCCGGCTGTTCGGCTGACCACGCCCGGCGGGCGTCAGGGGCGCCGAGGATTCCCGGAGCGGGCCGTGCGGTCCCGCGCGGGCCCGGTGCCTAGGCTGGGGGAGTGACCCGACACCGCAGGCCCGTGGCCGTCTTCGACCTGGACAACACCCTCAGCTCCACCGCCCACCGCCAGCACTTCCTGGAGGGCCGGCCGCGCGACTGGAACCGCTTCTTCGCCGCCGCGCCCCAGGACCCGCCGCTCGCCGAGGGCGTCGCGCTGTGCCGGGAGGCCGCCGGGGAGTGCGACATCGTCTACCTCACCGGCCGTCCCGAGCGCTGCCGCCGCGACACCCTCGCCTGGCTGACCGCGCACGGCCTCCCCGAGGGCCCGGTCCACATGCGCGGGGACCGGGACCGGCGCCCCGCCCGGCAGACCAAGCTGGACGTGCTGCGCCGCCTCGGGGAGGACCACGAGATCCGCATGCTCGTCGACGACGACGAACTGGTCTGCGACGCCGCCGAGGAGGCCGGCTTCACGGTGGTGCGGGCGCGGTGGACAGCGCCTTCGGAGGCGCTGTCCGAGGCCCAGGAGGGGGAGGGACGGACCTGACCGGACCCGACGGAGGGGACGTCAGGCCTCGTCGTCCAGCCGGAAGCCGACCTTGAGCCCGACCTGGTAGTGCTCGATCGCCCCGTCGGCGAGATGCCCGCGGACCTCGGTGACCACGAACCAGTCGAGGCCCCTCAGAGTCTGCGAGGCACGCTCGATGCCGTTGCGGATGGCCTGGTCGACGCCCTCGGTGGACGTGCCGACGATCTCGGTGACGCGATAGGTGTGGTTCGACATGGGAGCCGGACTCCTCTCGGTGCGTTCCCTCCACCGTGCCCCACCCCGGCGGGGTCCGCGACACGTCCGCCACCGCCCGGCCGACGCGCCCGGCCGGGCGGCCCGATTGGTCAAGGACTTGACCATCCGCTTTGGTCCAGACCAGAATCCAGGCCACATACCCGCGCGAACCTCCCGTTCGGTCCCCCCACACGTCGGGTCAGCCCCCCCATGCCGCCGCAGTCCATGCCGCAGCTCATGCCCTGGAACGCAGAAGGTGACCTACGTGAAGAACCGCCGTCTCGTCTGTCCGCTGACAGTCGTCTCCGCCCTCGTCCTGTCCGGGTGCGGTCTCCTTCCGGGCGGTGGTGGCACCCGCACGGTCAACGTCTGGCTGATGCGCGACAGCGTCAGCGACGACTTCCTCCAGCGCTTCACGGAGTCCTTCGAGGCCGAGCACGACGACATCGAACTGAACTTCACCATCCAGGAGTGGACCGGCATCGGGAAGAAGGTCACCGAGGCCATCACGGGCTCAGGCGGACCCGACGTCATCGAGGTCGGCAACACCCAGGTCGCGCAGTACGCCGACACCGAGAAGCTCTACGACCTCACCCTGGAGTCGGTCCGCGACCTCGGCAGCGAGGACTGGCTGCCCGGTCTCGCCGAACCCGGCTCCATCGGCGGCGCCCAGTACGGCATCCCCTGGTACGCCGCCAACCGCATCGTCATCTACAACAAGGACCTCTTCGCGCGGGGCGGCGTCACCAAGCCGCCCGCCACCCGCGCCGAGTGGCTCGACGACACCGAGAAGCTCAACCGGGACGACACCCAGGGCATCTACCTCGCGGGCCAGGACTGGTACACGCTGTCCGGCTTCATCTGGGACGAGGGCGGCGAACTCGCCGTCGACAAGGGCGGCCAGTGGACCGGCGCCCTCGACAGCGCCGCCGCCCTGCGGGGCATGGAGTTCTACAAGGACCTCCAGTCGCACGGCCAGGGCCCCAAGGACGCCGACGAGCAGAACCCGCCGCAGGCCGAGGTGTTCGCCAAGGGCAAGGTCGCCCAGATCATCGCCACGCCGAACGCCGTCCCCGTCATCACCAAGGCCAACCCCGGCCTCAAGGACAAGCTGGGCTTCTTCCCCATACCGGGCAAGAAGGCCGGCCAGCCGTGCGCCGTGTTCACCGGCGGCTCGGACCTGATCATCCCGGAGAACGCCCCCGAGCGGGCCGCCGCGCTCGACGTCGTCAAGGCGCTCGCCGGCGAGCAGTGGCAGACCGAGCTCGCCCGCGCCATGAACTACGTCCCCAACAAGGCGTCCCTGGCCTCCGCCGTCGACGACCAGGAGGCCACCGCCACCATGGCGGTCGGCGCCGCCCGCGGCCGGGCCACCCCGAACTCCCCGCAGTGGGCCGACATCGAGGGCTCCAACCCCATCAAGCCGTACATGACGGCCGTCCTCCAGGGCGGCGACCCCCGGCAGGCGGCCAAGGACGCCTCCGAGCAGATCACGAGCGGTCTCGCGGAGTAGCCGGCACCGTCCGGCCGCCGGACAGCATTCAGCGCCTCCACACCAACCGGCCCCCGCACGGTCACGTCGAATCCAGCCGGTCACGGAAGAAACAAGGAGCCGGACCACCGCTCGCTCGGTCCGGCTCCCACCGTCCCTTCCGTACCGCCGGAGGAGCCCGACATGGCCGCAGTACCCGTCGCCCAGCACGTCGCCGCACCGGTCGTGGCCGTACCGGCCCAGCCACAGCCGGGAGGCGAGCCGCAGCCCCGCTACGTCGTCGGCCTCGCCCGTGACCAGGAGGAGGTGCGGGCCGCCCAGCGGCTGCGCCACCAGGTGTTCGCGGGCGAGATGGGCGCCGTACTCGACGGGCCGGAACCCGGCCTCGACAGCGACGCCTTCGACGCCTACTGCGACCACCTCCTCGTCCGGGTCGAGGACACCGGCGAGGTCGTCGGCACCTACCGGGTGCTGCCGCCCGAGCGCGCCGCCATCGCGGGCCGGCTCTACTCGGAGAGCGAGTTCGACCTCGCCCGGCTCGCCCCCATCCGCCACGACCTGGTCGAGGTCGGGCGCTCCTGCGTCCACCCCGCCCACCGCAACGGCGCCGTCATCGCGCTCATCTGGGCCGGGCTGGCCCGCTACATGACCCGCACCGGGCACGAGTGGCTGGCCGGCTGCTGCTCCGTCCCGCTCGCCGACGGCGGCACCCTCGCCGCCGCCACCTGGGAGACCGTCAAGGCCAAGCACCTCGCGCCCGAGGAGTTCTGGGTCACCCCGCACCGCCTCTGGACCCCCGAGGGCGTCACCCCGGCCCAGGGCCGCACCGAGCTGCCCCCGCTGCTGCGCGGCTACCTCCGGCTCGGAGCCTGGGTGTGCGGCGCCCCCGCCCACGACCCCGACTTCGGCGTCGCCGACCTCTACGTCCTGCTGTCGCTGCGCCGCACCAACCCCCGCTACCTGCGCCACTTCCTCTCGCTCGCCCCGGTCCGGTGAGCACCCCCACGGCCCCCTCGCCGTGGCTCCCCACGGCGCCCTGCACCCCGGGCCGGTGCGCCGCCCACCCCGGGCCCGACACCCCGCGCGCGTCGGCGGCCCGGGGCGTGCTCCGGCTGGCCGCCGGACTCGCGGCCGTACTCCTCGGCGTGCTGCTCGCCCCGCTCGCGGCCCCGCTCCCGCCCGTCCGGCGCCTGTTCCTGGTCCGCTGCTGGTGCCGGGCGGTGGTGCGCGCCTTCGGGGTGCGGATCCGGGTCCACGGCCCCGCGGCGCCCCCGGGCGGCCCGCTCCTGGTGGTGGCGAACCACGTCTCCTGGCTGGACGTCCCGCTGCTGGCCGCCGTCCTGCCCGGCCGGATGGTGGCCAAGCGCGAGGTGCGCGGCTGGCCCCTGCTCGGCCGCCTCGCGGCCTTCGGCGGCACCCTCTTCATCGACCGCGACCGGCTCCGGAGCCTGCCCGGCACCGTGGGCGCCATGAGCTGCGTCCTCGCGGGAGGCGGCCGGGTGGTCGTCTTCCCCGAGGGGTCGACGTGGTGCGGGCGGGGCGGGGGCGCCTTCCGGCCGGCGGCGTTCCAGGCCGCCGTGGACACGGGATCCGATGTCCGGCCGGTACGGATCGACTACCGGCCCGTCGGTCCGGCGGCGTTCGTCGGGGACGACCCCTTGGGGGCGTCGCTGTGGCGGATCGCGAGGGCGCGGCGACTCGTCGCCGACCTCTGGATATTGGATCCGATATCCAGTACCCAGTATCCCGACCGCCGGGCCCTCGCCCGCGCCGCCGAGACCGCCGTCCACCCCCACCGACCGGCGCACCCGGACCCGCACCCGCAGGCGCAATCGCACCCGGACCCGCACCGGCTCCTGCCGGGCGTCCCCCGTCAGCCCACCGTGGCCAGGGACAGCGCGAACCGTCCCTCCTCGTCCGTCCACCAGCGCGCCAGCGTCAGCCCTGCCTCGGCCAGCTCCTTGCGCACCCCCTCCTGACGGAACTTCGCCGACACCTCCGTGCGCAGCTCCTCACCCGCCTCGAACGGCACCACCAGATCCAGCTCGGGGATCTTCACCGCGAGCGCGTGGCGCGCCCGCAGCCGCATCTCGATCCACTCGCGCTCGCGGTCCCACAGCGCCACGTGCTCGAAGTCCTCCGGATGGGCGTCCGCCCCCAGCTCGCGGTCGACGACCGCGAGCACGTTCTTGTTGAACGCGGCCGTCACCCCGGCCGCGTCGTCGTAGGCGGCGACCAGGGTCGCCTCGTCCTTCACCAGGTCGGTGCCGAGGAGCAGCGCGTCGCCGGGCGTCAGCATCGCCCGTACCGCGCGCAGGAACTCCCGCCGCTCCTCGGGCAGCAGATTGCCGATCGTGCCGCCGAGGAACGCCACCAGGCGCGGCCCCGGCGTGTCCGGCAGGTCGAGCCCGCGCGTGAAGTCCGCCACCAGGGCGTGCACCCGCAGCCCCGGCCGCTCGGCGAGCAGCGCCTCGCCCGCGCCCCGCAGCGCCGACTCGCTCACGTCCACCGGCACGTAGGCGTCCAGCGCGGGCAGCAGCGCGTCGATCAGGTGCCGGGTCTTGTCGGAGGAGCCGGAACCGAGCTCCACCAGGGTCCGGGCCCGGGTCGCCGACGCGATCTCCCCGGAGCGGGCGAGGAGGATCTCCCGTTCGGCACGGGTCGGGTAGTACTCGGGGAGCCGGGTGATCTCCTCGAACAGCTCGCTGCCGCGGGCGTCGTAGAACCACTTCGGCGGCAGTTCCTTGGGGGTGCGGGTGAGGCCGTGCAGGACGTCGGCGCGCAGCGCGGCGCCCGTGGCGTCCTCGGCGAGGGTGCGGGTCAGCTGGAACGGGCTCACGGGGAGGGCTCCTTGAGCGGGGTGAGGACGACGCCGGACCGGGTCGCGGTGAGGACCGTGCGGTCCGGCACCGCGCTCCAGCGCGGGTCGTCGTCGTACGGTTCGGAGGCCACGACCGTGCGGTCGGGCCCGGTGAGACGACTGAGCGAGTTCCCCCACGCCGTGGCCGTGATCGTCGCCCCGTCGGTGAGCAGCAGGTTGAGCCGGGCCCCCGGGGCGGCCTCCGCCACCTCCCGCACGGTGTCGGCGAGCGCCCGGTCGGGCGCGTCCCCGGCCCGCAGCCGGTGCAGCACCAGCGCCCACACGAGGGCGGAGTCGGTCCGCGCCTCCAGGGCGAGCAGCTCCGTGGCGGGCAGCGTCGCCGCCAGGGTGGCCAGGGACCCCGGCCACCCCGGGACGGCCCCGTTGAGGCTGAACAGCCACCCGTCGGCGGCGAACGGCGCCGCCGCGGCCTCGCCGTCCGCCCCCGGCAGGGTCGCGCCCCGCACGGCGGCGAGCAGCGCCCCCGTGCGGACCACGCGGGCCAGGTCCGCGAACGAGGGGTCGCCCCAGATCGGCACCGCCCGCCGGTAGCGGGCGGGCACCGGGTCGCCCTCGGCCCACCAGCCGACCCCGAAGCCGTCCGCGTTCACCACCCCGCTGGTCTGCGCCCGCGGCTCCCAGGACTGCCGCTCCAGGGAGTGCGGCGGCCGCAGCAGCACTTCGCCGAGCGCCACCGGTTCGCCGAGGAAGGCGAGGTGCCGGCACATCAGACGGGCTCCGCGTCGCGCGCGGTGCGGAAGCCGGAGAAGATCTGCCGCCGCACCGGCAGGTCCCAGTTGCGGAAGGTGCCCCGGCAGGCCACCGGGTCGACGGCGAAGGACCCGCCCCGCAGCACCTTGTGCGCGGGCCCGAAGAACACCTCCGAGTACTCCTTGTACGGGAAGGCCCGGAAGCCCGGGTACGGCAGGAAGTCGCTCGCCGTCCACTCCCACACGTCGCCGATCAGCTGGCGCACCCCGAGCGGCGACGCCCCCTCGGGGTAGCCGCCGGCGGGCGCCGGCCCCAGGTGCCGCTGCCCCAGATTGGCGTGTACGGGCTCGGGGTCGGCGTCCCCCCACGGGTAGCGGCGCGAGCGGCCGGACACCGGATCGTGGCGGGCGGCCTTCTCCCACTCGGCCTCGGTGGGCAGCCTGCGGCCGGCCCAGCTGGCGTAGGCGTCGGCCTCGTACCAGCTGACGTGCAGCACCGGCTCGTCCTCGGGCACCGGTTCGGTCACGCCGAACCTGCGGCGCAGCCACCGCCCGCCGTCCTGGTGCCAGAACAGCGGTGCCACGATGGAGTGTTCGCGGATCTGCGCCCAGCCCTCCGGCCGCCACCAGCGCTCCTCGCGGTAGCCGCCGTCGGCGATGAACGCCTGGTAGGCGCCGTTGGTCACGGGGACGGTGTCGACGAAGAAGGCGGGGACGATCCGGGTGTGCGCCGGCCGCTCGTTGTCGAGGGCCCACGGCTCGTCGTCGGTCCCCATCGTGAACGGACCGCCCGGCACCAGGACCTCGTGGACCAGCGGCCCCGAGCCGTGCGACGGCGGCGGGGCGGGAGCGGAGAGCGCGGCGGGACCCTTCCGCAGCTGATGGGTGATCAGCATGGTCTCGTCGTGCTGCTGTTCGTGCTGGGCGATCATCCCGAAGGCGAAGCCCGCGTCGACCAGCGGGCGGCCCTCCAGACGGGCGGTGCCCAGCACGTCCAGGACCCGGCCCCGGACGTCGGCCGCGTACGCCCGGGCCTCCGCCGGGGCCAGCAGCGGCAGCGACGGCCGGGCGGCGCGCGGGTGCCGGAACGCGTCGTACAGCGGGTCGATCTCGGGCCGCAGGGCCTCCCGGCCCGCGACGGCCCGCCACAGCCACTGCTCCTCCTGGTTGCCGATGTGCGCCAGGTCCCACACCAGCGGCGACATCAACGGCGAGTGCTGGGCGGTGAGTTCGGAGTCCTCCACGCAGGAGGTGAGCAGCGCGGTCCGCTCCCGCGCCGTGGTCAGCGCCGTCACGGCCCGCAGGCGCAGCGCCTCCGTGTCCTGCCCGGTCATGACACCACCTCCTGAAGCCCGTCGGCCGGGCAGCCGCCCGGCACCACGTACCGTTCGCGGAACGCGCCCACCGCGCCCACCACGTCGGCGGACGCCCCGATCCGCGGCAGCGCCTCCACGGCCGCGTCGAAGACGGCCAGCGCGGCGGCGTGCAGCGCCGGGTCCGTGAGGCCGTTGCGGGCCGCCGAGAGCCAGAGCGGATTGCGCGGCGCGGGACCGCTCGCCGCGCGCGCCGCCAGCGGCAGCGTCGCCCGGTGGGCTGCCTCGGCCGCCCTCGGGTCCTCGAACAGGGCGGTGGTGACGGCGATCGGCACCATCCACCCGTCGGGGCCGGGCTGCGCGTCGATCATCCGCAGCTCCAGGTGCCCGCGCGGCCGCACCGGCGGGAAGAGGGTCGTGACGTGGTAGCGCAGATCGTCCACCACGGGCGGGCGCGGCTCGCCCGTGCGCAGCCACTCCCGGAACGTCAGCCCCTCCGGCACCACCCACGGCCCCTCCGGAGTCCGCACGCACAGCACCGGGGTGTCGAGGACGTGCGCCGCCCACTCGGCCCGCGGCTCGCCGTCCGCCGGTGGGGCGAGGGCCCGCGCCGGGTCGAGGTCGGCCCACAGCAGCTGCCGGGTGGAGCGCCAGCCCGTCCTGCGACCGCCGTGCACGGGGGAGTTGGCGAAGGCCGCCACCAGCACCGGGCCCAGCCGATGGGCGAGTTCCCAGCGCCGCCGGTAGCCGAGCGGCCCCGGGCCCTCCACCCCGGCGTCCAGGCAGACCTGTACCGAGGCGGACTCGCACATCATGGCCCGGCCCGAGGGCCCGGTCCTGCCGAGGGCGATCTCCATCGCGTCGTACCGCGGCTCGTGCAGCACGCGCGCGCGGGGCGCGTGCCACGGGTCGACGCCGTAGCCGTTGAGCCCGAGCCCGAGCGGGGTGAGCGCCCCCCGCACCGCCGTCAGGTCGGCGGCGAGCGAGTCCAGGCATTCCATGAGGGAGGCGGCGGGCGGCGAGCTGAGCTCCAGCTGTCCGCCGGGTTCGAAGGTCAGGGCCGAGACCAGCGGCAGGGCCCTCACGGTGTCGATGGCCGCCGCGAGCCGCGGCGGCGGTACGGGAAGGCGGGGGTCACGCAGATCGTGGACGAGCCACTCCAGCTCCGCCCCGACCGTGCGGGGCGGTCCGGTCTTGAAGCAGATACATCGCAGCAGGTCCTCGGCTTCCGCCTCGGTGAGCGAGGAATCGCTCCGGGGTATGCCGCTCGTCGGCGACGTGGGCATCGTTGCACCTCCTGGGAAAGCGCTGATTCCACCTAAAGCCACCTCCGGCGGGTGTGCAAGAGCGCCTCTGGCGGGGTGGCCGGTAAAACCCGTTGCCGCCCGGAACACGGGTCGATCATGCTTTCGGGCCATGAGCGCACGACTTCGGGCCCTCGCCCACGAGACCGAGGAGATCGTCGCGGCCGGCCGCTACACGGCCCCGGACGGCCGGACCGTCTCCCTCGCCGAGGAGCTGGCGGCGGCCCTGGCCGGAACCGGCCTCCACGGCCCCGAACCCGTCCCCGTCACGCCCGGCACCGGCCGTACGACGCTGATCGAGGTCACCGGCGAGAGCAGCCTCGTCGCCGCCCGCCGGATGACCCGCGCCGACACCGCCCCCGTCGCGGTCCTCAACTTCGCCTCCGCCCGCAACCCCGGCGGCGGCTACCTCAACGGCGCCCAGGCCCAGGAGGAGGCCCTGTGCCGCTCCTCCGCCCTCCACGCCACCCTGCTGCGCGCCCCCGCCTACTACGCGCACCACCGCGCGGACCGTGACCCCTTCTACACCGATCGGGTCATCCACTCACCCGGCGTGCCCGTCTTCCGCACCGACCGCGGGGTCCTGCTCACCGAACCCTTCACCGTCGGCTTCCTCACCTCGCCCGCGCCGAACGCCGGCGTGGTCCGCCGCCGGAGCCCCGAGCTGGCCGGCCGCCTCCCCGCGGTGCTCGCGGCCCGCGCCGAACGGGTCCTGGAGACCGCGGCGGTCCACGGCTACCGCAGGCTGGTGCTGGGGGCCTGGGGCTGCGGCGTCTTCCAGAACGACCCCGTCGAGGTCGCCGGTGCCTTCAAGGAGTTGATCACCCGCGACGGGCGGTTCGCCGGCCACTTCGACGAGATCGTCTTCGGCGTCCTCGACCGGAGCCGGGACCGCGCCACCCTGGACGCGTTCCGCCGGACCTTCGGTCAGGACCAGCCGTAACGCTCGATCAGCCGCTCCACCACCCGGTCGAAGCGCGGCCGGTCCAGCGCGCACGCCTCCCGCCGCATGCCCCCGTCGCGCACCCGCAGCACCCGGTCCAGATCCACCCAGGACTCGCGCCGCTCCGCGTCCCACGACCCGGAGCCGATCGGCACCCACTCGCGGTCGTGGTCGTGCCGCTTGCTCGACAGCCGCACGGCCAGCACCGTCCCCGCCTCCTCCCGGGCCACGACCAGCACCGGACGGTCCTTGCCGCGCCCGTCGTTCTCCTCGTACGGCACCCAGGTCCACACGATCTCCCCCGGATCGGGGTCGCCGTCGTGGTCGGGCGCGTAGGAGGTGCGGACCGCCCCGATGGCGTACGGGTCGGCCTCGGTCGTGGAGTACAAAGGAGTCGTCATCCCGGCACGCTAGCGTCTGAACGGCCCAGCATGCCGGGCGTGTCGCGCGGAAGATCCGCAGGCTCGTGGCCATGCGCCTCGCTCTCCTCGCCGCCTCCGCCGTCCTGCTGCTGCCCCTCGCCCCGGCCACCGCCGCCGCGGACGGGGCCGCCGGCGCCGACCCGCCGCCCGCCCGTCGCACCGTCTCCGGCTGGCTCCCGTACTGGGACCAGGAGACCGCCTACCTCCAGGCCCTGCGCCACGCCGACCAGCTCCACACCGTGAGCCCCTTCTGGTACGAGGCCAAGGCCGACGGCACGGTCGCGGACCACCCCGGGGCGGGGGAGCGGCTGATCGTCGACGGCCTGCACCGGGCCGGGATCAAGGTCGTGCCCACCGTCATGGAGTCGATGCCCGAAGGCGCCCTCGCCGCCCTCGTCACCGACCCCGCCCGGCGCACCGCCCACGCGGACGCCCTCCTCGCCACCGCCGCCCGGGGCGCCTACGACGGGCTCGACCTCGACTACGAGACCATCGCCACCACCGGCGACGCCACGTACGCGGCCGTGCGCGACGGGTACGCGGCCCTCGTCGCCGACGTCTGCGCCCGGCTGCGCGCCCGCGCCAAGAGCTGTGTCGTCACCGTCATGCCGAAGACCGCCGGAAGCGGTCGCGTCTGGGACTACGCCGCCCTCGGCAGGGCGGCCGACCGGATCCGCGTCATGGGCTACAACCTGCACTGGGCGGGCGGCGCCCCCGGTCCGCTCGCGAGCACCGCCTGGTACGACGAGGTGCTCCGCACCGCCACCGCCCTCGTCCCCGCCGACCGCCTCGAACTCGCCCTGCCCGCCTACGGCTGGGACTGGGCCACCCGCGCCGACGGCAGCCGTGCGGGGAAGACCGCCCACGTCACCTGGAAGGAGGCCGAGGCCCTCCGGCGCGCCCGGCACGCTCCGTACCGGCTGGATCCCGCTTCCAGCACCCCGTACTTCACCTACCGGGACGGCGCGCGCACCCGTCACGTCTGGTACCAGGACGCCCGCGGCGTCGCCGGCCAGCTGCCCGTCCTGCGCCGCTACGGCGTCACCCACACCGCCCTGTGGGCCCTCGGCTTCGAGGACCCCGCCCTCTGGCCCGTGCTGGCACAGGGGGCCCCACTCACCCCCGACGCCTGACATGCGGCTTTCGTGCCCCCGTGCGAGCCTGGGAGGAAGATTCACGACGGGAGGCACGATCGTGGGCAAGAAACAGACCCGGGTCAACAAGGGTGCGCGGACGGGCGGCCACGAGCACCGGACGGCGGCCGTGGAGAAGGAGAGCCCCCGCTCGGCGGCGTCCGAGGCGCCCCGCCCCATCCTCGACACCCCGTCCCACCGCAAGGAACGCAAGTTCGGGCACAACTAACAGGTGCGTGTACACGTCAGGGGCGGAGCGTGGATGATGATCCCCCGTTCACGCTCGTCCCAGGGGGGAACATGCGCACCACCCGTCTCGTCACGGCCTTCGCCGTAGCCCTGCTCGCCGCCGGACTCACCGCCTGCACGGCGTCCCCCGCACCGGACGCGGGCCCCGAGACGCCCACCCCGGGAATCACCGAGCCCCCGCAGGCGGCCAAGGGCTCCATGCCCGACCTCGTCGGCGGCAGCGTCGCCGGCGCGATGGCCCAGCTGTCGGGGTCGATGCTCGTCGAGGACGTCTCCGGCAAGGGACGGACCGTGCCCATGAACGCCGAGGGCTGGAAGATCTGCACCCAGGAGCCCGGACCCGGCGCCGCCCTCGACGGGACCCGGATCCACCTCGGCGCCGTCAAGAAGGACGAGGACTGCTGACATCGCCGCGGCACGCACGCACGGGGCCCGGCACCGCACGGGTGCCGGGCCCCAACGCCGTCGGGCGCCGCTACTCGCCGTCGCCGACCGCGATCTCCTCCGAACGGGGCGCCGGCACCGCGGCCGGCGCCCCGCCGCCCGCGGCCGGGTCCGGACCCACGCCGGCGAGCAGCCGGCGGGCGAGCCCGAGGCCCGTCCCGCCCATGGTCATGGCCTTGGCGAACATGTCCGCCATGCCGTCCGCGCCGTTCAGTAGCACCATCTGATCCACGTTGCCGAACGCCGAGGCGCCCGCCTCCACGATCTCCGGCCACCGCTCGGCCAGTTGCTGCGCGACCACCGCCTCCTGGTTCTCGGCGAGCGCCGCCGCCCGCGCCTTGATCGACTCGGCCTCCGCGAGACCCTTCGCCCGCGTCGCCTCGGCCACCGCCAGGCCCTTCGCGTGCGCCGCCGCGGCCTCCGCCTCACCCGTCACGCGGGTGGCCGTCGCCGTCGCCGCGCTCGCCAGCTCGGTCTCCTTCGCGTCGGCCTCGGCCGCCGAGATCCGCGCGTCGCGCTCGGCCGCGGCCAGCGTCCGCTTCTCGTACGCCTGGGCGTCCGCCGGCTTGCGCACGTCCGTCTGCAACCGCTGCTCCGTACGGTGCGCCTCCAGTTCGGCGACCCGGGTCTCCTGGACCACGACCTCCTGACGCGCCGCCGCGTCGGCCAGCGGACCGGCCTGCCGGGCCTTCGCGGACGCCTGGTCCCGCTCGGCCTGGTAGCCCGCCTGGAGGATCTCGCTGTCCCTGGTCGCCTCCGACATGCGCGCGGCGGCCTGCTGCTCCGCCTCGGTCGCCCGCCGGTTGGCCTCCGCCTGCGCGATGCGCGCGTCCCGCTGGACCGCCGCCGCGTGCGGTGCCGCCAGGTTCTTGATGTACCCGGTCGGGTCCTCGATCTCGTGGATCTGCAGCGAGTCCACGATCAGACCCAGCTTCTCCATCTCCGTGCCACAGGCCGAACGCGCCTGCCCGGTCAGCTTCTCCCGGTCACGGATCATGTCCTCCACCGTCAACCCGCCGACGATGGCGCGGAGATGACCGGCGAAGACGATGTGCACCCGCTCCGACATCAGCTTCTGCTGGTCGAGGAAGCGCCGGGCGGCGTTGGCGATCGACACGAAGTCGTCGCCCACCTTGAAGATGACCACACCCCGCACCTTCAGCGGGATGCCCTGGTGCGTGACGCACTCCACCGAGAGCTGCGTCTCGTTGAGGTCGAGCGAGAGCTTCCGCACCGCCTGGACGCCCGGCAGCACGAGCGTGCCGCGTCCGGTGACGATCCGGAATCCCATGCCCTCGCCGAGCCCCTCCATCTTGTGGTTGGAACCGGAGATGATCAACGCCTCGTTGGGCTCAGCGACGCGCCACATCATTTTGAACAGAGCGATCAGAACGGCCAGCGCGCCGACGACGGCGCCCGCCAGGATCCCGAGGCTCATGGGCAGGTCCCCCTTCACCGGAACCGTGCGGTTCCGGTGAAGGGAGTGTGCTCCCGGCCCATCCGCCGATCAATGGATCGGTCAACCGCCGTACGCGGCTGTGACATAGACGGTGCGCGGCGGTAGATGTTCCACGACCGTCACGACGGTTCCGGTCTCGATCCGCTCCTCGGGCGAGGCCGGATAGGCGAGGAAGTGCTCGGCGCCGCCCCTGATCCGGACGATCACCTCACCGACGAGGCCGGGTCCGACAGTGCCGGTCACCCGGCCGAGCAGTCCCACCATCGAAGCGTCGTCCATGCACAGAAGGTACGTCAGATCCAGCCGTCCAGGGCGGTCATGAACCCGTCGAAGTCGTCCCGCTGGATCGTGTGGCCCGCCCCGGCCACCGTACGGACCCGGAAGCCGCGTTCCTCGAAGACCCGCGCCCGCTCCGGGGAGACCAGCATGCTCGGGTCGGCCAGCATCAGCAGCGAGGGCACCACCGGGTGCCCCGGCGCCAGCTCCTTGCCGGCGAACGGGCTCAGGCCGTGCGCCGAGCGCTCGTCCCAGAGACGTACCGAGTCGAGCTCGATGTCCAGGTCCTCCTCGGCCCAGCGCGGGTTGAACTCCCGCACGTGCTCCCGGGTCAGCGACTTGGCCTGGGTGAACAGCTCGGCCCGGAAGCCGTTCAGGCCCGTCGGCAGGTACCAGGCCGGGTCCACGTACACGGCCCGGCGCGGGGCGAGCCGCTCCACGGCGGTCGCCAGGGTGAGGCCGCCGAGCGAGTGGCCGATCGCCAACTCGGCCCCGGCGGGCAGGGTCTCGACGAGATCGTCGGCGTAGTCCTGCGGGCCGTACCCCGAGGGCCCGTCGGCCCGCGCGCTGGCACCGTGACCGCGCAGGTCGACGGCCACCACCCGATAGCCGCGCTCGGCGAGCGCGGGTCCGACCCGCCGCCAGGTGCGGTGGTCGGCCATGATCCCGTGGACCAGGAGCGCGACGCGCTCGCCGGTCCCCCACGTGGTGGTGTGCAACTGCACGGCGGTGCCTCTCTGCGGGGTGCGCGGGCGGTGTCTAGCGCACGGTACGGATCGGGCGCACGGCGAGTGCGCCGAGCACCGACAGTACGGCGGCGACGAGGAACAGCGCGGTGTATCCGCCACTGAGCGAGACGATCAGCGAGGCGACGAACGGCGCCACGATCTGCGGTCCGGCGTTGGCGACGTTCAGCACGCCCATGTCGCGGGCGGCGTCCTCGGCCTTCGGCAGCACCATCGTCACCAGAGCGGTGTCCACGGCCATGTAGCAGCCGAAGCCGAGGCCGTTCACGACGGAGAACGCGAGCATCGCGGTCCAGCTCGCCGAGACGGCCGGGATCACCAGGGCGACGGCGGCCAGCGCGGCGGAGGCGCCCACGAAGAGCTTGCGCCGGTCGTAGCGGTCGGAGAGCCAGCCGCCGAGCACCGTGGAGACCACCATGGCGACCGAGTTGAGCGGCATCAGGATGGCCACGGCCTCCTCGGCGCTCAGCCCGGCCGGCAGGTCCGTGTGGTCCTTGAGGATGTACAGCTGGAAGCCGGCGACGGCGAAGTAGCCGAGGACGAGCAGCGCCCGGCCGATGAACGCCCAGCGGAAGTCGTGGTCCTTCAGCGCGCTGCCGAACGCCGCCATCTGTTGCCTGAACGGCAGCGGCGCCTTGGCCGGCATGCGCTCCTCGCGGGCGCAGGAGGTGAACAGGACGGCGGTCACGGCGACGATCGCGCCGAACACCAGGTAGCCGGTCCGGTAGTTCTCCGAGAAGGCGGCGCCGACCAGCGCGCCGATGGTGGATCCGATCGGCAGACCGAGACCGACGGCGGCCGACGCCTTGCCGCGCGAGGCGAGCGGCACGCGGTCGGGCACCACGGAGGTGAGGGCGGCCTGGTAGATGTTCATCACGGCCTGGCCGAGACACCAGGCGATCATGACCAGCAGGATCGTGTGCACGCTGCCGAGCAGCAGCATCACCGGCACGGCGAGCAGCCCGCCCGCGAGGATCCACGGATTGCGGCGCCCCGAACGGTCGGAGAGCGCGCCCGCCACCGGATTGAAGATCGTCGCGAAGATCGCGGAGACACCGGAGACCAGTCCGAAGTTGGCCACCTTCGACGCCGGGTCGATGTCCTCGATCTGGAGCGCCAGGAGCATGCCGGGGACGCCGATGTAGAGCGCGTACATCGCGGTGTTGCCGGCCAGCAGAAGGGAGAGCAGCCCGCGTGTGGGCCGGGGGGTGCCGGGGGAGGCGGCGCCTGCGGTGCCGGTGTCCGGCGAGGTTCCGGGGGAGGAAAGGGCCACGATGCCCTCCTGAGGTGAAGACGCCCGTGCGGGGGCGGGAGCGGAAGGGGGAGAAGGGGTGCACGCTGGTGGTTACACGTGTCAGTGGCGCGTGTAACCCCTGTGTAGCACTCGAATCCGGCCATCCGCCAGACCTGAGTCCGGATCGTTCTGGAAAGATGCCGAAGCGATGAGCCAGTCACCCAAGCAGTCCGCCGGACGCACCGTCCCCACCAGCGCCGATGTCGCGCGGCTGGCGGGCGTCTCCCGGGCCACCGTCAGCTATGTCCTGAACAACACCGCGGCCGTACGGATCAGCGAGCCCACCCGCCGCAAGGTCCGCGAGGCGGCCGAGGAACTCGGCTACGTCCCGCACGCCGCCGCCCGCAGCCTGCGGGCCGGGCACAGCCGGATGGTCCTGCTGCCCACCGCCCACGTGCCGATCGGCCCGCTCTACAGCCGCTTCTTCAACGAGCTCCAGTGGGCACTGCGCCGCCTCGACTACACCGTGGTCCAGTACGGCAGCGTGGGGCTCGACCCGGACGAGGCCGCCCGCGCCTGGGCCGAGCTGCGCCCGGTCGCCGTCGTCTCGCTCGGCGAGGTGGACCTCACCCCGCAGGGCGTCGAGCTGCTCAAGCGCTCCGGCGCCAAGGCCGTGATCACCGTGGGCCCGCAGCCGGTCGAGGGCGCCCACGCGCTCGTCATGGACCAGTCGCAGGTCGGCCGGGCGGCCGGTACCCACCTCGTCGAGCGCGGCTGCCGGACCATCGGCGTCGTGATGCCCGAGGAGCCGGGCCTGGAGATGTTCTCCGTGCCGCGCTTCGAGGGCGTACGGCGGGTGGCGGAGGCGGCGGGCGCCGAGCTCGTGCGCCTGCCGCTGCGCTTCGAGGAGGAACCCGCCGCCGCCCTCGCCGCCCGCTGGCGCGAGCTGCGCCTTGACGGGGTGTTCGCCTACAACGACGAGTACGCCATGCTGCTCGCGCGCGCCCTCCAGGACGCCGGGATCGCGATCCCCGAGGAGACCGCCGTGATCGGCTCGGACGACCTGGTCCTCGGCCGGCTGCTACGCCCCCGCCTGAGCACCGTCCACATCGACATGGTGCTGGGCCGCGAGCTCGCCGAGCTGGTCGACCGGGTGGTCCGCGACCCGGAGTCGACGCCGGGGCAGCAGGAGATGCTGGCGGCCCGGGTGGTGCGGCGGGAGTCGAGCTGACGGGTGGGGGCGGGCTGCCGGTGGGCTCCGGCCGGGCTCCCGCCGGATTCCGGCGGCTCCCCGGCAGCTCCTTGTGGAGTCCCGCCGGACTCCCGCCGGACTCCGGCCGGACCCAAGCGGCTCCCTGGCAGCTCCGGCTGGGCTCCGACGCCTCCCTGTGGACTCCCGCCGGGCTCCGACGCCTCCCCGTGGACTCCCGCCGGGGCTCCGGCGGCGCCGCGCGGCCGGGCGGCTTAGCGTCGGTCCATGAGCACTCACCCGAAGCGTTTCGAGATCCTGCTGGTGTCCGCGCACGTCGAGGACCGCGGCGGCGCCTCCGTGGAGGACAGCGCCGTCCGCTCGGCGGTCGTCGAGGCGACCGGGCGCACCGGGGGCACGGGCTACCCGATCTACGAGGGTCACGGCCTGGTCGCGGACATCGACCCCGAGACGCGCACGGTGGAGGCGCTGCTGGTCGACGGGAGGGAGCTCGACTACGGCCTGACGGCGTTGATCAGGGGGCCGGGTACGGCCTGAGGGGGCGTTGACAGGAGCCGCGGACGGGCGGAGACTCGGGCCCGCGGGAACGAAGAAAACTTCACTGGGCGAACGCCAGGTGGTTCCCCGCACCGTTGCCCGTACGCGAAGGTCACGTGGGAGAGAAACCGATGAGCATCCGCGACGTCTACATCGTCGACGCCGTCCGCACCCCGATCGGCAAGTTCGGCGGCGCCCTCTCCTCCGTCCGCCCGGACGACCTCGCCGCCCACGTCGTCAAGGCGCTCGTGGACCGCACCCCGGACCTGGACCCGGCCCGTATCGACGATGTCTACTTCGGCGACGCCAACGGCGCGGGCGAGGACAACCGCGACGTGGCCCGGATGGCCGTGCTGCTCGCCGGACTGCCCACCTCGGTGCCCGGCGTGACCGTCAACCGGCTCTGCGGCTCCGGACTGGAGGCCGTCATCCAGGCCGCCCGGGCCGTCGCCCTCGGCGACGCCTCCGTCGCCGTCGCGGGCGGCGTCGAGTCGATGTCGCGCGCCCCCTGGGTGCTGCAGAAGCCCGAGCGCGCCTTCCCGGCCGGCCACCAGCAGCTGCACTCCACGACCCTCGGCTGGCGCATGACCAACCCGAGGATGCCCGCCGAGTGGACCGTCGCCCTGGGCGAGGGCGCCGAACTCGTCGCCGACAAGCACGCCCTCAGCCGCGAGGCCCAGGACGCCTTCGCGCTCGCCAGCCACCAGAAGGCGGCCGAGGCATGGGCCAAGGGTCTGTACGACGGCGAGGTCGTCCCGTACCCGGGCACCGAGCTCGTACGGGACGAGTGCATCCGCGACAACACGTCCCTGGAGGCGCTGGCCCGGCTCAAGCCCTCCTTCCGCCCCGAGGGCGGCACCGTCACCGCGGGCAACGCCTCCCCGCTCAACGACGGGGCCGCCGCCCTGCTCCTCGTCGACGAGGAGGGGCTGCGCGCGACCGGCCGTGAACCGCTCGCCCGGATCCGCGCCTCCGCCGTCACCGGCATCGAGCCGCAGCTCTTCGGGCTCGGCCCCGTGGAGGCCGTGCGCAAGGCGCTCGGCAAGGCGGGCCGTGGCTTCGGGGACCTCACCACCTTCGAGCTGAACGAGGCCTTCGCCGCCCAGTCCCTCGGCTGCCTGGCCGAATGGCCGGAACTCGACCCCGCCGTGGTCAACCCGCGCGGCGGCGCCATCGCCATCGGCCACCCGCTGGGCGCCTCCGGCGCGCGCCTCGCCGGCGCCGTCGCCCACCAGCTCGCCGCGGCCGGCTCCGGCACCGGCCTGGCCGCGCTGTGCATCGGCGTCGGACAGGGCCTCGCGCTCGTCCTGGAGCGCTGACCCTCCCGCACACGGCACACGGCACACGGCACGCGAAACACGGCACGCGAAAGCCCCCCGCATACAGGGAACGCGAAAGCCCTTCGGCAAGGCATACGAAAGGGGTGGCCCGGAGACTCCGGACCACCCCTTCACCGCGCGCGGATCACTGACCCTGCTGCGCCTGCGCCTCCGCGATGGACTTGCGCACCTCGTCCATGTCCAGACCGCGGGCCTGGCCGATGACGTCCTCCAGGGCGGCCTCCGGCAGCGCGCCGGGCTGCGCGAACACCGCGACCTTGTCACGGACGATCATCAGCGTCGGGATCGAGCGGATCTCGAACGCCGCCGCGAGCTCCTGCTGCGCCTCGGTGTCCACCTTCGCGAACACGAGGTCCTCGTGGCGCTGCGAGGCGGCCTCGAAGATCGGACCGAACTGACGGCAGGGGCCGCACCAGGAAGCCCAGAAGTCGATGAGAACGAACTCGTTCTCGCTCACGATCTGGTCGAAGTTGTCCTTGGTGAGCTCGACAGTGCTCATGCTTCCTACCTCTCCGGGGCCGGCGTCCTTGGCGCGCCTTCCTCACGGTCCCCTCGGGACCCGCCCCGCACAACGGCGTATCGAGCCGCGCTATTCCGCGCACCTGCCCGGCAGACTGTGTGTCATGACACGAACGGCGCGGAACGAGCACGAGTACGAGTACGACGTGGTGGTCCTGGGAGCGGGGCCGGTCGGCGAGAACGTGGTGGACCGGGTGCGCGCCGCCGGGCTGAGCGCCGCGGTCGTCGAGGCCGAACTGGTCGGCGGCGAATGCTCGTACTGGGCCTGCATGCCCAGCAAGGCGCTGCTCAGGCCGGCGATCGCCCGCTCGGAGGCGCGCAAGGTGCCCGGCCTGCGCGGTCACGCCTACGGCCCGCTCGACGCCCGGGACGTCCTCGCCCACCGGGACGCCGTCGTCGGGGACTGGAAGGACGACGGGCAGGTGGCGTGGGTGGAGTCCACCGGCGCCCGGCTCTTCCGGGGCCACGGCCGGCTCGCCGGGCCCCGCCGGGTCGTGGTGGAGGGCCCCGAGGGAGACCGGCACGCGCTCGTCGCGCGGCACGCCGTCGCGGTGTGCACCGGCAGCCGCGCCGTCCTGCCCGAGCTGCCCGGACTCCACGGGGCGGGACCCTGGACGAGCCGCGAGGCGACCAGCTCCTCGCAGGTCCCCGGTCGGCTCGTGGTCGTCGGCGGCGGCGTGGTCGGCGTGGAGATGGCGACGGCCTGGCAGGCCCTCGGCTCGCGCGTGACCCTGCTGGTACGGGGCGGGGGAGTGCTGCCGCGGATGGAGCCCTTCGTCGGCGAGCACGTCCTCACCGCCCTCGCCGAACGCGGCGCGGACGTCCGCACGGGCGTCACCGTCGCCGCGGTCGTACGGGACGGGCGCACCGGTCCGGTCAGCGTCGTCCTGGAGGGCGGCGACCGGGTCGAGGGCGACGAGGTGCTGTTCGCGACCGGGCGCCGGCCGCGGACCGAGGACATCGGCCTGGAGACGGTCGGACTGGAGCCGGGGGCCTGGCTCCCGGTCGACGACAGCCTGCGGGTGCCGGGCCACGACTGGCTGTACGCCGTGGGGGACGTCAACCACCGCGCGCTGCTGACCCATCAGGGCAAGTACCAGGCGCGGATCGCGGGCGCGGCGATCGCGGCCCGGGCGGCCGGGACCGGCACCCCGGACACCGGCGCCTGGGGCCCGCACGCCGCGACCGCCGATCACGCGGCCGTCCCCCAGGTGGTGTTCACCGACCCCGAGGCGGCCTCCGTCGGCCTCACCCTCGCCGCGGCCGAGGCGGCCGGACACCGGGCGCGCGCCGTCGACGTCGACATGGCGTCGGTCGCCGGTGCCGGTCTGTACGCCCCGGGGTACCGGGGGCACGCCCGTCTGGTCGTCGACCTGGACCGCGAGACGGTCCTCGGCGCCAGCTTCGTCGGCCCCGGCATCGGCGAACTCCTCCACTCGGCCACCGTCGCCGTCACCGGCGCGGTCCCGATCGGGCGCCTCTGGCACGCCGTACCCGCCTACCCGACCCTCAGCGAGATCTGGCTGAGGCTCCTGGAGGCCTACCGGGACGGGGCGGACACGCCGTGAGCGGCGGGGAGCGCGTCAACGAGTACGACGCCTCCTGCGCCGACTGCGGCCTGCCGGTCCCCGCGGGCGGCGGGGTGCTGCGGCACGGGGCCGGCGGATGGGAGGTCTTCCACCCGGCACACGCCCCGCAGCCGGGGCCGCCCCCGCGCGGGACCCATACAGGGTGGCACCGGCGACGGCTGCTCGCCCTGGACATCGGATCCACCGGCCATCGGCCGGGTGTCGACCGGATCCGATCGGCGGCGCTGCGGGGCAGCGACGGGACGGCGCACGACTGGATCCTGGATATTGGATCCGATATCCAGGATCCAGCCGACGCCTTCCCGGATGCCCTCCCCGCTCCCGACGCCGCCCCCGCTCCCGCCATCGCGCCCGCCCCGTCCTCCCTCCCCGGCGCCGTCCCCCCAGGCCCCGCCCTGGAAGAGCTCGCCACCCTCCTCGCCGCCCACCTGGCCACCGGGGAACTGCTCGTCGTCTGGTTCGCCCCGTACGTCCTGGGCACGCTGCACGCCGAACTCCTCCGTCACGGCCTGCCCCCGCTCGCCGAGCGGCTGCCCGCCGGGGTGGCGCCCGTGTGCGATCCGCTGGTCCTCGACCGGCACGCCGACCGCTACCGTCCCGGGAGCCGTTCGCTGCGGGCGGTCGCCGAGTGGTACGGCGTCCCGCACACCGCTCCGGGCGACCCGGCCTCGGACGCCGGGGCGAGCCTGCTCGTGGCCCAGGCCGTCGCGGCCTGTCATCCGCCGCTGGCCCGGCTCTCCCGGCCGGCCCTGCACACCGACCAGATCATCTGGTACGCCGAGCAGACGAGCCGTCATGCCGACGCGCCGGCCTGGCCGTTCACCCCGGTCGAGCCGCTGCCCTGGGAGCCCGCGCCCGAGGGCTGAGCTCAGGCGGGCGGGATCAGCAGCGCGACCGCGGCCCTGGCGGCGTCCAGGGCGGGCCGGGAGTCCCGTACCGACTCCTGGCCGAGGACCACGCGGGTGCTCAACCCGTCGAGCAGGGCGAGGAGTTCGGAGGCGCGGGCGGGCGCGTCCAGCGGCGCGAAGCAGGACCGTTCGACGCCCTTGACGAGCAGCGCCTCCAGGTCCTCCTGCCAGCCCCGGTCCAGTTCGCGCTGGGCCTCGCCCAGTTCGGGGTTGGCCGGGGTGCGGGCCCACAGCTCGATCCACAGCGTCCAGCGCGGGTCGCGCGGCCCGAGCGGCAGGTAGAGCCGCAGGAAGAGGTCGAGCCGGCGCGGCACCGGGATCCGGCGGGCGAGCAGGAGCCGTCGCTCCTCGGCCAGGGCGGCCTCGCTCCAGCGCACCGCTGCGAGCAGGAGCAGGTCCTTGCTGCCGAAGTAGTACAGGATGTGGCCGCCGCTGGTGCCGAGGCGTTCGGCCAGCGCGGACATCGTGAGCGCGGCCAGCCCGTCCTCGGCGATGGCGGTCATGGCCTCCTCCAGCATCCGCTCCCGCGTGATGCTGCCGTCCCGCCGCCGTCCCGCCCGCACTGCGCCTGCCACCGCTCCCGGTCCCCGTTTCCGCTCGCTCGTCCTCGTGCCCGTCGGGCACCTGCCCGCCGGATCGACCCTAACCGTTTTCCGCCGGGGTCTTGACGTGGCCGGAACCCATCGCACATCTTGAATGCCGTTCAAAGAGTTAGAACGCCATTCAAGAAGCGGTGTCCGTGACCGGACCCGACAGGACACGACAGGAGCGCGCTGTGCCCGGACACGAGACGCCGCCCGTGACAGCGGGCCGGGACGAGGTGTTCCAGGTCGAAGGACACGGCATCGACCCGATCCCCGACACCGAACGCCACGGCGGGGCCAAGGACCTCTTCTGGCTCTGGTTCGGCTCGAACCTCACCTTCACCTACGTCATCAACGGCGCCCTCGCCGTCGCCTTCGGCCTCTCCTTCTGGCAGGCCACCGTCGTCGTCGTGCTCGGCGGCCTCTCCTTCTTCGCCATCAGCGCCGCCGGCCTCAGCGGGGTCCGCACCGGCACCGCCACCCTCGTCATCTCCCGCGCCGCCTTCGGCGTCCGGGGCAACTGGCCCGCCGGACTCCTCAACTGGGTCGTCAGCATCGGCTACACGATCGTCAACACCGTCGTCGGCACCCTCGCCCTCGAAGCCTTCCTGGCGGACCTCGGCTGGAGCGGCGGCCCGTTCCCGCGCGCCCTCGCGCTGGCCGTCACCCTCGCCCTGACCTTCGCCGTCGCCCTGTGGGGCCACGCGACCATCCAGTGGGCCGAGCGCTGGATGGCCTACGTCCTCGCCGTCGGCTTCGCCGTCCTCATCGCCCTGATCCTGCCCGGCGCCGACACCACCGCCCCCGCCGCCGGACCCGGCGCCTCCGGCTGGAGCCTCGCCCTCGTCGTCATGTTCGCGGGCCCCTTCTCGTACGTCCCGATGCCCGCCGACTACACCCGCTACCTGCCGCGCACCACCTCCCTCAAGGCGCTCACCTGGAGCGGCGGTCTCGGCGGCCTGCTCTCGTCCGTGGCGCTCGGCGTCGCGGGCGTCGCCGCCGCGACCCAGGCCGACCTGACCGACGCGGTCGCCGGCACGGAGGGGCTGCTGCCCGGCTGGTTCCAGCCGGTCTTCCTCGCCCTCGTCCTCGGCGGCTCCGTCACCAACTCGATCATCACGCTCTACTCGTCCAGCCTGAACCTCCAGGTCCTCGGCATCCCCTGGAGCCGCGCCCGCGCCATCCTCGTCAGCGCCGGCGTCACCGCCGCGGGCTCGCTCGGCGCGCTGTTCCTCGTCGACTTCACCACCTCGCTGCTCTCCTTCCTCTCCCTCCTGATCATCGTGTTCGCCCCCTGGGGCGGCGTCTTCCTCGCCGACATGGTGCTGCGCCGCTGCACGTACGACGCCGAGGCCCTGCACCTCGCGGGCGACGGCCCCTACCGGTACCGGGCCGGCTGGCACCCGGCCGGTCTGGTGGCGCTCCTCGCCGGAATGCTGTTCGCCGCCCTCACCTGCGACTCCGAACTGTGGACCGGCCCCCTCGTCGCCCCGCTGGGCGGCGCCGACCTCACCCTCCTCGGCTCGGGCGTCTCGGCGCTCGTGTACGTCGTCCTGGCCCGCCGCACCGTGCGGCCCCTCGCGGCCTGACCCGGCCGCCCGCCCCGAGCCCCGCGCGAACCACCCCGTCCCTCCAGAGAACGAAGACCCGAATGAACCGCCCCGCCCCCGCCGATCTCCTCCTCACCCGGGCCCGCGTCCACACCGTCGACCCCGCGCTGCCCGAGGCCCAGGCCCTCGCCGTCCGGGACGGCCGCATCGTCTGGGTCGGCACCGACGCCGAGGCCGAGGTCTGGGCCGGACCGCGCACCCGCGTCCTCGACGCGGGCGGCCGGCTCGTCCTGCCCGGCTTCGTCGACGCCCACAACCACGTGCGCCTCGGCTCCGACGAGGCCTGCGTCCAGCTGGCCGGCGCCCGTGACCTGGACGCCGTGCACGCCCGTATCCGCGCCTGGCACGCGGCGCACCCCGACGCGTCCTGGATCGAGGCCGAGGCGTTCGACTACTCCGCGATCCCCGACGGACGGATGCCCACCGCGGCCGACCTGGACCCCGCGACCGGCGACACCCCCGCGCTGGTCCTCAGCTACGACGTCCACACGGCCTGGCTCAACACCGCCGCCCTGCGCCGACTCGGCGTCCGCGCGGGCCGCACCGAGCTGCCCTTCGGCACCGCCGTCACCGACCCGGCGACCGGCGAACCCACCGGATTCGTCAAGGACTTCGCCGTCAAGGGCCTCTCCCGCGACGGACACCGCGCCCTGCGCGAGCTCGGGGTCCCGTGGGCCTCGCCCGACCGGCAGTACGGGCGCCTCGCCAAGAGCCTGGACGACGCCGCCCGTTACGGCATCACCACCGTCGTCGAACCGCAGAACTCCCTCGACGACCTCGCCCTCTTCCAGCGCGCCCGCGCCGAGGGCCGGCTCCGGTCCCGGATCGTCGCCGCGCTCTTCCACCCGCGCGGCACCACCGAGGCGGAGCTCGACGCGTTCGCGGCGGCGGCCGAGGAGTTCGCCGACGACCGGCTGCGCGTCGGGCCGCTGAAGCTGTACATCGACGACGTCGTCGAGCCCCGTACGGCCGCCCTCCTCGAACCGTACGCGGGCTGCGGACACCACCGGGGCGACACCTTCTACCCGCCCGAGGAGTTCGCCGAGCTCCTCACGCGCCTCGACGCGCGCGGCTTCCAGTGCTTCGTGCACGCCACCGGCGACCGGGGCATCCGTACCGTGCTCGACGCCGTCGAGCGGGCCCGCGCGGTCAACGGGCCCCGCGACGCCCGCCACCAGATCGTGCACGTCGAATGCCTCGACCCCGCCGACACCCCGCGCTTCGCCGCCCTCGGCGTCACCGCCTGCATGCAGCCCCGGCACGCGGCCCCCGACATCGCGGGCCCCGGCCAGGACTGGGCCGAGAACGTCGGCCCCGAGCGCTGGCACAAGGCCTGGCCGCTGCGCAGCCTGCACCGCGCGGGCGCGCTGCTCGCCCTGTCCAGCGACTGGAACGTCGCCGAGATGGACCCCATGATCGGCATCCACGCCGCCGTCACCCGCCGCCCGCCCGGCGGCGGCGAGGCCTGGACCGCGGGCGAGACGATCGACGTCACCACCGCCGTCGAGGGCTACACGATGGGCTCGGCCCGCGCCAACTTCCTGGAGCACGAGCGCGGTTCGCTGACCGTCGGCAAGCTGGCCGACTTCGTCGTCCTGTCCCGGGACATCCTCCGCGTCGGCCCCGACGCCATCCCCGGAACGGTCGCGGAGACGGTCGTCGTGGGCGGCGAGATCGTGCACACCGTCAGCCGGGCCGCAGAAGGGTGTTGAGCCGGGCCGCCTGCCGGGTCAGGTGCTCCCGTTCGGCGAGGTCGGCGGCCCGATGGGCCGCCTCCTCGTACCGGCGCGCCGCCGTCGTGAGGTCGCCGGCGCGCTCGTGGAGGTACGCCGCCACCGCGGCGTACCGGGGGAGCGAGGAGTCCAGCTCCGCGAGGGCCGCGAGCCCGGCGCGCGGACCGTCGGCCTCGCCCACGGCGACCGCGCGGTTGAGCCGGACGACCGGGCTGTCGGTGAGGCGGGCCAGTTCGTCGTACCACTCGACGATCTGCGCCCAGTCGGTCTCCCCGGCGGTCGGCGCGTCCGCGTGGAGCGCCGCGACGGCGGCCTGCGCCTGGAACTCGCCCAGCCGGTCGCGGGCGAGCGCCGCCTGCAGGATGCCGACGCCCTCGGCGATCAGCGCGGTGTCCCACCGGCCGCGGTCCTGCTCGGCGAGCGGCACCAGACCGCCCTCGGGCGTCGTCCGGGCCGCCCGCCGGGCGTGGTGCAGCAGCATGAGCGCGAGCAGCCCGGCCACCTCCGGGTGGTCGATCCGGGCGGCGAGCTGCCGGGTGAGCCGGATGGCCTCGGCGGACAGGTCGACATCGCCGGAGTAGCCCTCGTTGAAGACCAGATAGAGGACGCGCAGCACCGTCGCGACGTCGCCCGGCCGGTCCAGGCGCACGCCGGAGACGGTGCGCTTGGCCCGGCTGATGCGCTGCGCCATCGTCGCCTCCGGCACCAGATACGCCGCGGCGATCTGGCGGGTGGTGAGCCCGCCGACGGCCCGCAGCGTCAGTGCCACCGCCGACGCCGGGGTCAGCGACGGATGGGCGCACAGGAAGTAGAGCCGCAGCGTGTCGTCGACCTCGGGCGCCGGGCCCGGCGCCGGTTCCTCGGCGGCCAGGTCCTCGCGCCGGCGCCGGGCGGCGTCGGCGCGGCTCGCGTCGAGGAACTTGCGCCAGGCCACGGTGATCAGCCAGCCCTTCGGGTCCCTCGGCCGGTCGGCCGCCGACCCGGCCCGGAGCGCCTCGACCAGTGCTTCCTGGACGGCGTCCTCGGCCGCCGCGAAGTCGGCTCCGCGGCGGACGAGGACACCGATGACGCCCGGGGTGAGGCTCCTGAGCAGGACCTCGTCCACGGGGGAGCTCACTCCGTGACGGCGGGCGGCGCGGTGAGGAACGGGCGCACCTCCAGCCACTCGTGGATCGGCTCGCCGCCCGCCCCGGGGGCGGCGGACAGCTCACCCGCCAGCTCGACGGCCCGCTGGTAATCGGCCACGTCGATGATCATCCAGCCGGCGATGAGGTCCTTCGTCTCCGCGAACGGCCCGTCGGTGACCGGCGGACGGCCCTCGCCGTCGTAGCGGACCCAGGCGCCCTCGGGGGCGAGCGCCTGGCCGTCGACGAACTCGCCCGTCCCCTCCAGCCGCGCCGCGAAGTCGTGCATGTACCGCATGTGGGCGGTGATCTCGTCCGGGGTCCAGCGGGCCATCGGGACGTCGTTGACGGCGGCCGGGGCGCCTCGGTAGTGCTTCAGCAGCAGGTACTTGGCCATGATGTCTCTCCTCGGTCTCCCGCGGCCCCTGGTGGCCGCGTTCACGCCTGGGACGGAGCCGGACGGGCGATCTCGACATCGTCGCCGATTTTCCTTCCGCTTTTTCCGCGACGAGGACCGGGTGCGCGGCGGAAGGGTGTGCGAAACGGAATGGCGTGCTCGTATTTCAAGATCGTAAAGTCGCCGCCATGACCGAGAAGAAGAGCTCCGAGTCCGCCCTCGCCCCCTTCCCGCCCGTCCTGACCCGGCACGCCGAGGCCGAGACCTGCGCCGACCCGAGCAGCGTCATGACCCTCCTCGCCGACTCGCACCAGACGGCCGACGGCTTCACCAGCTACCGCTCCACCTTCGCCAAGGGGGCCGTGGGCGCGCCCGCGCACTTCCACACCAAGGCCACCGAGCTGTTCTTCGTCATCAGCGGCTCCCTCCAGGTCCTCGTCGACGAGGAGATCACCGTCCTGGGCGCCGGCGACTTCCTCGCCGTCCCCCCGCACACCCCGCACGCCTTCGCCGCCGCGCCGGGCTGCGAGGCGGACGTCCTGTTCGTCTTCACCCCGGGCATGGGCCGCTTCGACTACCTGCGCCTCCTCGGCCGGGTCATGCGGGGCGAGGCCGACTTCCAGGAGATCGCCGACTCGGCCGAGCAGTACGACAACCACTACGTCGACAGCCCGGTCTGGCGCGCCGCGCTGGAGGCATCGGCCTGACCCGCAGCACCGGGCGCCGCCCTGGAGGCTCGGCCTGATCCGCGGCACGGTGCACCGCCCCCTCGCCTGACCCCCCGTCACACCCGGTACGCCCGCGCCCCGGCCGGGCGGACCGCCACCAGGACGCGGCCGGACCACCCGACCAGGTGAAGTGGGCCGAGTCCGCCACGCCGTGGCTTCCGCGTCCGGCAGGCTCGCCCCACCATGGCTCCATCAGGGCCACGGCGGGCCACGCGCACCGGCCCCGCCGCCGCTGCGCGCATGTGAAGGTGGACGCGATGACCGGCAGACGCAGGGTGCTCGCCAGGATGCTGACGATGTGTCTGGTCCTGGGCGCGGGAGGGTGGTCGGGGACCGGCGCGGCCGGCGCGGCCGGCACACCGCCCGCGCCGGCCCCCGCCGCGCGCGCCGCCGCCGACCAGACCACCGTGTCGCACGACGACTTCCGCACCGGCTGGGACCAGGACGAACCCGGACTCGCCCCCGAGCAGGTGTCCAGCTCCGACTTCGGCCAGCAGTTCTCGACCGCCGTCGACGGCCAGGTCTACGCCCAGCCCCTCGTCGTCGGCGACACCCTCGTCGTCGCCACCGAGAACAACAAGCTCTACGGACTCGACGCCGCCTCCGGAACCGTCCGGTGGACCCGCGGCCTCGGCGCCGCCTGGCCCGCCTCCGCCATCAGCTGCGGCGACCTGGTCCCGAACATCGGGGTCACCTCGACCCCCGTCTACGACCCCGCGAGCAACGCCCTCTACCTCACCTCCAAGGTGAACGACGGGGCCGACGACCAGCACCCCAACTGGTACGTGCACGCCGTCGACCCCGCCACCGGCGCCGAGCGCAGCGGCTGGCCGGTCAAGGTCGCCGGCTCGCCGACCAACGACCCGGGGCGCGCGTTCAACCCGTACACCGCCGCCCAGCGCCCCGGGCTGCTCCTCATGGGCGGCTCCGTCTACGCGGCCTTCGCCTCGCACTGCGACCACGGCCCGTACGTCGGCTACGTCCTCGGCGTCGACACCTCGACCCGCAGGACGACCCTGTGGGCCAGCGAGGACTCCTCCGCCAACGGCATGGCGGGCATCTGGATGAGCGGCGGCGGCCTCGTCTCCGACGGGCCCGGCCGGATCATCCTCACCACCGGCAACGGCGTGACCCCCGCCCCCGGCCCCGGCAGCATGCCGCCCGGGCAGCTGTCGGAATCCGTCGTCCGGCTCGGCGTCAACAGCGACGGCACCCTGTCCGCGCAGGACTTCTTCAGCCCCTCCAACGCCAACCAGCTCGACCTCAACGACACCGACCTGGGCTCCGGCGGCCCGGTCGCCCTCCCCGGCACCCCCTTCGGCACCAGCGCCCACCCCCGGCTGCTCGCGCAGATCGGCAAGGACGGCCGGCTCTTCCTCCTCGACCGCGACGACCTCGGCGGGCGCTCCCAGGGCCCCGGCGGCACCGACAAGGTCCTCGGCACCTTCGGACCGTACGAGGGCGTCTGGGGACACCCGGGGGTGTACGGCGGGCAGGGCGGCTACGTCTACACGATCGGCGCCCGAGGGCCGCTGCGCGCCTTCGCGTACGGCCTCACCGGCGCCGGTCAGCCCGCGCTCACCAACACCGGGAGCAGCACGGAGACCTTCGGCTACACCTCCGGCTCGCCCGTGATCACCTCCACCGGCACCAACCCCGGCTCCGCGCTCGTCTGGGCGATCCACGCGGACGGCACCAACGGCGCCAACGGGCGGCTGCGCGCGTACGACGCCGTCCCCGTGAACGGCACCCTGAAGCTGCGCTGGTCCGCGCCGATCGGCACCGCCGCCAAGTTCACCGTGCCCGCCACCGACGGCGGCCGGATCTACGTCGGCACCCGCGACGGACACGTCCTCGCCTTCGGCCGCCCCGCCAACACCGCGCTCACCGCCGCCCCCGTCGACTTCGGCCAGGTCGCCGTCGGATCCACCGGCGGCGCGACCGCGACGGTCACCGCCACCCGCGACGTGACCGTCAGCGCCGTCACCACCCCGGCCGGCGGCGCCTTCACCGCGAGCCCCACCGGACTGCCCCGCACCCTGCACAACGGCGACACCTACTCCGTACCGGTGTCCTTCGCGCCCACCGCGCCGGGACCGGACAGCTCGGTCCTCACCTTCGCCACCGACCTCGGCGACAGCGCCCTCGGCCTCAGCGGCTACGGCACCCGGCCCGGCCTGGTCGCCGCCCCGACGACGCTCGACTTCGGCACCGTGGCCACCACCACCGCGAAGTCCCTCGGCGTCACCTTCACCAACACCGGCACCCAGCCCGAGACGGTCACCGCCACCGCCGCGCCCGGCGCCCCCTACGGCAGCACCGGCCTGCCGGCCGACGGCACGGTCGTCCAGCCCCAGCAGTCGGTCTCCGTCCAGGTCTCCTACGCCCCCACCACCACCGGCACCGACACCGGCACCCTCTCCGTGACCGGGCAGAACGGCACCGCGACCGTGGACCTGACGGGCAGTGCCGTCACCGGCGAGGCCCGCCTGACCGTCACCCCCACCTCCACCGACTTCGGCACGGTGAAGGTCGGCCAGTCCGTCACCAAGACCTTCGACATCAGCAACACCGGCAACATCCCGCTCACCATCACCAAGGCCAAGCCGCCCGCCGCCCCCTTCCAGGTCTCCAACCCCCTCAGCGAGGGCCAGGTCCTCGGCCCCGAGGACGTCGTCCACCAGGCCGTCACCTTCTCGCCGACCTCCCTCGGCACCGTCCAGGCCGTCTACGCGCTCACCTCCGACGACGGACACGGCGCGCTGAACGAGAACCTCACCGGCACCGGAGCCGCCGGCACCGGCGTCACCGTCCCCGGGCCCAACGCCGGCGGCTGGAAGCTCAACGGCAACGCCCTGATCTCCGGCGGCGACCTCCAGCTCACCCAGGCCACCCCCGGACAGCGCGGCACCGCCGTCTGGCCCGTGCCCGTGCTCACCGACGGCCTCAAGGCCACCTTCACCACCGTCATCGGCGGCGGCGACGGCGCCGACGGACTCTCCTTCGCCCTCCTCGACCCCGCCAGGACCACCCCGAGCGCCCTCGGCGCGGGAGGAGGCGGACTCGGCTACTCCGGCCTGCCGGGCACGGCCGTCACCTTCGACACCTACGACAACGGTACGAACGACCCCTCGGCCAACTTCGTCGGCATCGCCACCTCGGGCAGCGGCGACGCCCTCACCTACGCCTCGACCACCACGAGCGTGCCCAACCTGCGCGCCGGCGGCCACACCGTGGACGTCGCCGTCACCGGACGCACCCTCACCGTCTCCGTCGACGGCACCCAACGGCTCAGCACCAGCGTGGCCTCGCTGCCGCCCACCGCCTTCCTCGCCTTCACCGGATCCACCGGCGGCAGGACCGACATCCACGCCGTCCGCCGGGCCACCATCACCGCCACCGCGTACGCGGTACCGCCGCCCGGCCCCAACGGCTGGACGTACAACAGCAGCGCCAAGCTGTCCGGCACCACCCTCGAACTGACCCCCGTCCAGACCTACCAGCGCGGCTCCGCGATCCAGGCCACCGCCGTCCCCTCGGCCCAGCTCAAGGCCCGGTTCACCGCCACCGTCGGCGGCGGCACCGGCGCCGACGGACTCGCGCTGCTCCTGCTCGACGCGAGCCGGGCCACCCCCAAGGCACTGGCCGTCAACAGCGGCGGCAGCCTCGGCTTCGCCGGACTGCCGGGCGTCGCCGTCACCCTCGACACCTTCGACAACGGCGCCGGCGACCCCTCGGCGAACTTCGTCGCGGTCGCCACCGGCGGCAGCGGCACCACCCTCACCTACGCGGCCACCGCGACCAACGTCCCCGACCTGCGCACCGGCAGCCACACCGTCGACGCCGTCGTCACCGCCACCGGCCACCTCCAGGTGAGCGTCGACGGCACCCGGGTCATCGACGTGGCGGTGACGCTCCCGAAGAACGTCCTCGTCGGCTTCAGCGGCACCACCGGCGGCCGCACCGACCGGCACGCCGTCACCGGCGTGCGGATCGGCTACTGACCGGGGAACGCGCGCCTGCTCCCCGCCCGGACGGCGACGGCCCTCAGTGGCCGTCGCCGCCCGACGTCACCGCCATTCGGCGGGTGAACGACCGCCCGCCGTCCACCGACTCGTACACCCCGTCCTGGGTGGCCGCGAGGAGCCGGCGCGCGTCCACGGCGGTCAGCGCCTGCGGCGCACCGCCCGGCACGGTGGACACCCGGCTCCAGGTGGCTCCGGCGTCCGCGCTGCGCAGCAGCACCCCTTCGGGGTCGACGCCGAACAGCGCGTCCGGGGCGCCCCACGACACGTACGCGACGAGCTGCCCGGACAACGGCCGTCCGAAGGTGCGCCCGTCGTCGGTGCTGCGGACCACGCCCCGCTCGGTCGTGGCGAGCACCGTGCCCGGGGTGGCGGGGGCGACGGCGATGTCCAGGGCGCCCAGCGCGGCGCGGTCCTCCCAGGCGACCCCGTCACGGCTGACCCGCAGCCGCCCGTTGGTGCTGTCGTAGCCGTAGACGGTCGCGTCGGCGGAGGTGTCCAGGGAGTGGAAGTCGACCTCCCCGGCCAGCGACCTGGTGGTCCAGGACGTGCCCTTGTCGGTGGAGGAGATCAGGCCGAGGTTCGACGGGCCGTCCGTGCCGGGCGCCGGGTGCCCGCTGGCGAGGAAGGCGCCCTGCGGGGTCACCGTGAACCCCATGAAGTCGTCCTTCCGGTCACCGACCAGGGCGGGCCGCCCGTCGGCGCCGGGCGTGTAGACGCCCTCGTGGGTGGCGACGTACAGCTTCCCGCCGGCGGTGCCGACGCCGTGGATGTGGCTGAGCGCCGTGGCGGCGCCGGAGCCCGCCTTCGAGCCGGGCGCTTCGTCGGAGCCGCAGGCCGTCAGGGCGAGGGCGAGCGCCGTGGTGAGCGCGGCGGCGAGGGCGGCGCGGTGCTTCTTCATGTGTGTGGTCCCAGGGGTACGGGGGAGGGGCGGCCCGCACGGGGGTGCGGGCCGCCTGGGGAAGGGCAGGGGTGGGTTGGATCCAGGGTGTGGATCCAGGATTTTGGATCCGGGAATGTGGATCCGGACATGTGGCTCCGGGATCCGGGATTTTGGATCCAACCCGGTTGAGCCGACCGTCAGAGCCGTTCGAGGATCTTCTTCAGCTGGGCGATCTCGGCCGCCTGGGTCCGGACCACGTCGTCGGCCACCTTCTTGGCCGCCGCGTCGCTGCCGTTCCTCTGCTCGGTCTTCGCCATCTCCACCGCACCCTCGTGGTGGGCGATCATGAGCTCGGCGAACTTGCGGTCGAAGGCCTTGCCCTTCGTGGCGGCGAGGGCCGTCATGTCCGCGTCGGACATCATCCCGGCCATCGCGTGGCCGCCGCCCATGCTCTCGGGCTTGCCCCAGGTCTTGAGCCAGCCCTTCATCTTCTGGATCTCCGGGTCCTGGGCCTTCTCGATCTCGCCGACCAGCTTCTTGATCTCGGCGTCCTCGGCGCGCCCGTCGGCCAGTTCGGCCATCTTCAGGGCCTGCTCGTGGTGCGGGATCATCATCTGCGCGAACATCACGTCCGCGTCGTTGAAGGCCCCGGCCGACGCGGACGCCGAAGCCGACGCGGGGGCGGAGGTCTTCCCGCCGTGGTCCATGCCGCCCATGGCGTCGCCGGATCCGGAGCCGGAACCCGAGCAGGCGGCGAGCAGCAGTCCGGCCGCCGCGACGGCACCGGTCATCGCCAGCTTGCGGGTCGTACGGGTCGTACGCGTCGAACGGGTCTTGGGGTTGATGAAGGCACGCATGTGTGTCACACCTCGTGTGTGCTGTCGTTCGTTCGTGGAAGGACCGATCACGTCTGCGGGCAGCGCGAGGCGCCCGCGGTGGCGATACGGCCTAGATCCGCAGGATCGACAGCTGGGCGAGGTCGGGTGGGCGCGGCGGGGCGTTCGGGCCGAGGAAGGGCAGCAGCCGCGACAGGAACGTAGCGATCCCGTCCGCGCGGCGGCCGAGGGCGGCCCTGAGGAGGGCGGCGAGCAGCCAGACACCGAGGACGGCCACGCAGAGCGTGGTCATGTCCATCCCCATGCCGGAACCGTGGGTGGAGCCGTGGGTGGCGTCGTCGTACGTGGAGCCGTCCATGGACTCGTACGTGGACATCCCCAGGGAGCCGCCCCCGTGGTGCTGCTGTGCGGCGACGGAACCAGGCGGCGCGGACATAGTCCTGGCAGTCCCGTCGTTCCCCGAGGAACCCTCCGGGTGTCCGACCGAGTGCATCACGAAGACGCCGAGCGCGAGCACGACGACGAGCAGCAGGTGCGCCAGGGCACCTCCCGCTCGTGTGGCGCTGCGTCCCGCCCGTCCCACGTGCACGTCTTCTACCTCCTGCCCCGACGATACCGAACGCGGCGTGGATACCCCGCACGGGTACCCGGCGTGTCCAGGACCTGATCGACCGCCGGGAACGGACGGAGGCCGACGACGCCCCTCTGTTCAAGGGCGCCGCCGGCCTCCGGTTCACGGCATGAGCGCGGCGGGGGCGCGGCCGGTCACTCCGGCAGCTCACCCGCCATCGCCGCGGCCAGCCGCAGATGCGGCGCGGCCTCCGCCGCCTTGCCCTGCCGCTCCAGCGTGCGGCCGAGCATCAGCCGGGCGTAGTGCTCGACCGGGTCGCGCTCCAGGACGGTCCGGAGCTCCTCCGCGGCGCGGGAGAGCTGGGCGGAGTGGTAGTACGCACGGGCGAGCAGCAGTCGCTGGGCCGTCTGGTCCGGGTGCTCGGCGACCAGACCGCGCAGGATGCGTACGGCCGTCAGGTACTCCTTGGCCTCGAAGAACAGCTGCGCGCGGTCCCACCGCTCGCCCGCGGTCCCGAACTCGTAGTACGTCTCCTCGCTCACTGCTCCTGCTCTCTCCTGTCGGTGGAAATCCCGGGGTGGATGTCCCTGTGCCCCTGCAACACCGCCGCGTGGTTGAACATTCCACCAATATTGCGGCGCGGGTCCACGCCGTACCGAGGACCTACGGACCTCCGACAGGAATAGGTTGAACGCCATGAGCAATCTTGATCGCCAGGCCGCCCTCCAGGTCTGCGGCGGACGCGGATTCGTCGTCGCCGAGCCGGTACGGGAACTCCTCAGCCCCCGCCACGTCCAGCTCGGCGAATCGACCGAGGTGCGCCGCCTGCTCCCCAACCTCGGCCGCCGCATGGTCGGCGCCTGGGCCTTCGTCGACCACTACGGCCCCGACGACATCGCCGACGAACCCGGCATGCAGGTCCCGCCCCACCCGCACATGGGGCTGCAGACCGTCAGCTGGCTGCACGAGGGCGAGGTCCTGCACCGCGACTCGACCGGCAGCCTGCAGGCCATCGGGCCGCGCGAACTGGGCCTGATGACCTCCGGCCGGGCGATCTCGCACTCCGAGGAGAGCCCCCGCCGGCACGCCCGCTACCTGCACGGCGCACAGCTCTGGGTCGCCCTCCCGGACGCCCACCGGCACGTCGAACCCCACTTCCAGCACCACGCCGAGCTCCCGCACGTCACGGCCCCCGGCCTCACCGCCACCGTGATCCTCGGCGAACTCGCCGGAGCCGTCTCCCCGGGCACCGCGTACACCCCCCTCACCGGCGCCGACCTGGCCCTCACCGCCGGCGCCGAGCTCCGCCTCCCCCTGGAGCCGGACTTCGAGTACGCGGTCCTCGCCATGTCCGGCGAGGCCCACGTCGACGGCGTCCCCGTCCTCCCCGGCTCCATGCTCTACCTCGGCTGCGGCCGCAACGAGCTCCCCCTGCGCGCCGCGTCCGACGCGGGCCTCATGCTCCTGGGCGGCGAGCCCTTCGAGGAGGAGATCGTCATGTGGTGGAACTTCGTCGGCCGCACCGACGAGGAGATCCGCCAGGCCCGCGAGGACTGGATGAGCACCGGCCGCTTCGGCGAGGTCAAGGGCTACGACGGCGACCGACTGGACGCGCCGGAGCTACCGGCGACCCAGCTGAAGGCGCGGGGAAGAGTGCGCTGACCAGGCTTCTCTCTTCATCGTCGGTTCAAGGTCGGTTCCGGCCGGCCGGCCGGAACCGACCTTGAATCGACGTCAGGCGTTGTCCGAGTCCTGGTCGAGCGGGGCTTCGTGGATCCGCTGGTCTCTGGCGTGTTTGCGGCTGTGCGACGTCAGTTCTTGCAGGTGCCGGGGGCGCAGTCGCAGGTACGGCGGATGGGGGCCGGGCCGGGGTGGCCCTGGTGGATGAAGGCGGCCCAGGCCGCCGGGCGGTGCAGGGCCGGGCCGCGGTCGAGTTCTTCGAGCAGGGTGTCGCTGAGCGAGCCCGGGTTGCGGCGGTCGGGGTCCAGCATCCACATCTGGGCCACGTGCAGGGCGTCGACCGGGCTCAGCCCGTCGACGGTCAGGTAGTGGTGGAAAACGGCCATCATCAGGGCGGCGGCCGAGTCCTGGGCGGCCCAGCGGGAGCCCACCACGTCCCGCGCGCCGCTCGCCACGAAGGCGGTGGTCAGCGTGAGGGCCTCGTCGTGGTCGCGTTTGCTGAGGTCCGTCTCGCAGGCGCTGAGCACGACCAACGGGCCGTCGGGAGCGTCCTGTTCGACCGTTCGGTTGTGGTCGAGGAGGCGGGATACGGTCAGCAGGGCGGTGGATCGGGGGTCCCGGTGCCCGGCCTCCGGTGCGGCACCCAGGGTGGTGGCCGGAGCGGCCAGGTGGAGTGCTGAGGTGGTCGGGTTGGTACCGGCCGAGCCGTGGCAGGCCACGTGGAGCAGCGACGGTGCGCCGACGAGGGCGTCGAGGAGCTCGTCCGGAGTGCCGGTGGCGGCGGGCTCGGCGGACGGGTCGTAGAACTCCCCGTACACTCGCGCCCCCGGGTACAGGGCCTGCTGGAGTCCCGCCACCTCCAGCTCCGCGTACGGCAGGCTCAGGGTGGGGTCCGCGACCAGAACGGGCGCGGCGGTCGGGGCGCGCCGGGCGCGTCGGACGGTGGTCAGGAACTGCCGGCCGGAGGCCGCGTAGCTGATCACCATGATCTGGCAGGCGTAGTCGTTGGGCGCGGCGGCCGGCAGGCGGGCGGCGTGCCAGGGCACGATGCCGAGGCGGCCGCAGGGCACGAGGACGATCCTGGGCGGTCCCGGGCGGTCCCGGCGGCGGTTCTCGTTCGCGGCGAGACGGCTCGCGATGTCGGTCATCATCGGCTGGATCACCGCTGTCGTCGCCCAGTCGCAGAGGTCGGACAGCGCCTGCTCCCAGGTGCGCGCCACCTCGGGGACGTGAGGGGATTCCTGGTGCGCGGCCGCCGCGTCGAGGAACCGCTCCAGCGGCACGCTGCCCCCGTGGGAGAGGAGCGGCAGGGCCAGTACGCCGGTCCCGATGTCCGGCCCCAGGAGGACCGCCATGCCGGGCGAGGTGCCCTCGCCGGCGAGCAGGTAGACCAGCGCGTCCGCGTTGCCCTCGGCCACCCCGGCCCTGAGTTCGTCGACAGTGGGGGTGCGGAAGAGGACGCCGTCCCGCTCGCGGTGGCCCAAGGCATCCAGGGCGCGGCGGCGCAGGGAGCTGGGCAGTTCCCGGGGGATCGGTTCGGTCGATGTGCCGCCCGCGGCCCGGTCCGGGGCGGGGTGCTGCGCCGTTCGCCGCCATTCCGCGGCGAGGGCGTGGTGGCCGCGGGCCTCCAGCAGCTCGGGGACCGCCCGTGCGGTGGAGGCCGCTTGCAGGACCAGGGCTCGGCCCAGTTCCAGTGCGGCCACTGCCGCCTCGACACGGCCCTGGGAGGCGGCCCAGATCGCGGCCCGTACCCCGCGCTCGGCCCCGGACCGGGCGGCCAACAGGCCGTGGCCGGAACCGGTTTGCAGGACGACCTCCCCG
Organism: Streptomyces sp. NPDC093111; assembly: GCF_040683955.1. Lineage (NCBI taxonomy): Bacteria > Bacillati > Actinomycetota > Actinomycetes > Kitasatosporales > Streptomycetaceae > Streptomyces > Streptomyces sp. NPDC093111. The sequence continues at coordinate 227,145 of NZ_JBFBNW010000015.1, forward strand.
GCGAGGGCCCGGAGCGCCTCCATGGATGCGTCCGTGGCGGCGTCGCCGTCCGCCGGGTCCTGGGTCAGGCTCAGGCGGAGCCGGTAGTAGTCGGCGAGTTGCCACCAGGTGGGGAAGGCCAGGTGCTGGTGCCCTCCCTGCCCGACTTCGTCGCGTACGTGCTCCAGTCCACTGATGGCGGCTTCGAGGTCCGCGGGGTCGTGGGTGGTGGAGTAGCGCAGGCCCGCCGTCAGGGCGGCCACGTACCGGGTGTCGGTCGAGGCGTCGGGGGCCGGCGGCGCGGGGTCGGGCATCGGGTGCGGAGCGCCGCCGATCACGGCCCGGGTGACCCGGATGCTGTCGACGAGTGCCTTGTATTGCTCACCGAGGAACCGGAGGTGCTCCTGTGGCATGGCCGTGAGGCCGGCCTCCTGCAGGGTCAGACCGCGCAGGATCTGCTCCTTGTCGTGGTGGCGCTCGCCGAGCGCGCGGAGGGCCGTGCCGTGCGCGAGCTTCACGTGCCAGGAGAACGGGTGCTCGGCCGGCGTGGAGCGCTCCAGCGTGCCGAGCTCGTCCACCAGCCGCCTCAACTCGTCCGCGTTCTCGGCCTCCTCCGCGGCCGGCACCCTGGAGAGCAAGTACGTCACCCGGGCCGCGAGGGCGAGGGGAGCCGAGGCATGCCCGCCGGCCTCCGCCTCCCCCTGCACGAAGCGTTCGGCGATCGAACGCATGTGCCGGTCGACCTCGTCGCCATCGGCGCGGCTGCCCCCGAAAAGTCCTCCCGTCTGGAACGCCAGGCTCATCAGGTACTGGAAGGCACGGGCGTCGCGGTGCCCCGTCGGCAGCCGGTCGAACTGTGAGCCCAGCCGCTGGAGCAACCGGTCCACCGAGGTCGGGTCCCCGCTGCGCCTGGCTTCCTGGAGGCCGAGCATGGCGGTGATCCAGGCGCTGGCGAGGGCGTCGTCGGCGACGGCGGCGTCCTCCGGCTCCGCCGCCGGTCCGGGGCCGTGGTCGGCCGCGTCACGGGCGCCGGCCCCGTCGCCAGTGGCATCGGCATCGGCCAGCCTGGCGAGGTTCAACAGGGTCCGTGCCTGGTCTGCGAACGGCAGGTCGGGCGGAAGCGTGCCGAGCAGGGCCTCTGCGCCGGCGAAATCGTTCCGGGCGACCCGCGACACGAGGTCCTGCACGTGCCCCAGGTGGTCCCGGAGCTCCGGTGGCACGTCCGACAGCTGGACCACCTCGGCGGCCAGTGCCGAGAGCCGCCCCACCTCGGCCAGGATCGCGTCGGGGTTCGCCAGGTCGAACTCGTCCAGGACGGGCAGGACGTCCGGGAGCGCCCCGGCCGGGCCGCCAGGCCGTACCGGCGCCGAGACCATCATCAGGAACATCGCCGCCCAGCGCCTGCCCTCGTCCGGCATCTCCATCCCGGCGGGTGTCGCCGGGTCCCGTGCCTCCTCCAGCAGCCGTCGGGCCCGTTCCGCGTCTTCCGGTGTGCCGTGCCCGGTGGCATGGCGGGTGGCGAGCATGCCGCCGAGCAGCAGAGTGACCCGGCCGAGCAGCGGCGGGTCGTGATCCAGGAGCAGCCGCAGCTGGGAGAGTTCGGCGACCGAGCCCTCGAACGCCTCGGCCGATACGGGCTCGTCCTCGTCCTCGCGACCGAGCAGCCGCGCTCCGCGCGAGGTCGCCTCGGTGGCCCAGGCCCGCAAGGCATGGACACCACCGCTCTCCTCTTCGTCCGCCATCTCGCCGCTCCCCGTCCGCCACGGTGATGCCCAGCCCGTCGTGCTCCGGCCCATGATGGCCGCCGGCCGATATCGGCGTACCCCGCGCAGTCGAACTTCCCTCGGCGTGACCTGAATTCGCCCGGATTCAGCCCGGCGGCCCTCCGGTGGGCGGCAACCGGACGAACAGCGGGCGAGCTCCGGGCGGGGGCTTCACCCGGCAGGGTGACCGGTGTTTCCCTGATCGGGCGGCGGACGGAGAGGGGAACCGACGCAGGGGGTACGGGGATGTGACGGGAGGAGGCGGCGTGGACATCGGTGTGGTGACCGCTGCGCTGGTGGGGGTCGTCGGCACACTGATGTCCGCCCTGCTGACCCAGCGGGCGGCCGACCGGAGCCGCCGGCGCGAGCAGCAGCGGGTCGAGGAGCTGTGGGAACGGCGTGCCGAGGAAGCCGAGTTGTGGTCCTGTTACGTGGCGCTGAACGCCTCCGGACGGCACTATCTGGCCGCACTCACCGACCAGTTGTACGCCCTTGGCGACGAGTTGGAGGCGCCGCGCGCACGGCAGCGGCTGGCGGACGCCCGCGACCAGCACCGCGAGGTGTACGCGGAGGCCCAGATGCGGCTTCCGGAGCGGGTGCTCGACCACGCGGCCGGCGTCAGCCGGGGGCTCGGAGGGGTCTACGGCATGGTCCGACGGCTGGACGGCGGCCTGCCCCGGCCGGGCGACTCCCCGGCCGCGGCCCAGGAGGCCATCGCGGCTCTGTGGTCCCGACTGCGGGACATGCGGCGGGAGATGAGGGCCGATCTGGGCGTGTACCGGGCGAACTCCGGTCACCGGCCGGGAGAAGCCGGGGAAGTGGCGGCGGCGGCCCCGCCGGATCGGCATAGTGGGAGTGATCCACCAGCTGTCGAGGGCCACGCGGGGCGGCCCGGGGAGGCGGGATGCCGGTGAGTCGGGAGGAGAGCGGAGGCGTTCAGGGCCTGCGCGCCTGGGTGTCGGACGCCGTCGGCCGGGTGCGAGGACAGCTGCCCGGCATGGGCGGTGGACCGGTGTCGCGGCAGGCATGCGAGGCATCGGTCGCCGAACTCGAACAGCTCGCCCGCCTGTTGGAGAACGAAGAGGACCTGCGCGGATCGGTACAGGTGTGGCTGGCGGGTGCGCTCACCCTGAGAGAAGCGGTCGGACAGGGCTCGGCGGCGGACCGGGAGCGGGCCGAACGGCTGCTGCGCGAGGCGCGGGACCGTACGACCACGCTGGGTGCGGTGGTGACCGAGGAGGACCAGCGGTGGGCCGCGCTGTTCCTGGTGCTCCGCCTCTCGCCGATCCAGCCGCAGCAGGGGCTGTCGGCGGCGCCGGACCTCTCCGGATATCTCGACGCGCTCCAGCGGGAGGGCCTCCCCGCGATGATGGCCAAGGCGGTCGAGCTCGGCGCGCTGCTCGACGAGGTCGTGGAACTGCCACTGCCGCCGCAACTGCTCGGTCCGCTGCGCCGGGCCCAGGGGCACTACACGTCCCCGTCCCCCCAGGGGATGTCCGAACTGCTGGCGGACATGATGCCGGCCGGTTCGCCGTTCGCGGATCAGCTGCGACGGATGATGGACCAGATGTTCGGGGCGACGGCCGCGCAGGGCCCCCACTCCGACGCGTCCACGCAGCCGGTATGGGAGCGGGACACCGACCCGGAGCCCGAGCCCGACCTGGACCCAGGGCCCGAGCCCGAGCCGGAGCCCGAGCCCGAGCCGCAGCGGCAGGAGCTCACCCTTGAAGGCGTACGGAACCTGGCCGGCGCCCTGGACGCCGTCAACGCGGCCGGTGAAGGCTTCGAAGCGGTCCTGGGCACCGGCGACCCCAAGGCGCTCAACGAGCTGCTCGGCAGGCTGCGTTCGGCGCAGGACCTGCCGCTGCCCGAAGGCTTGGACGCGGCGCCGGCCCTGGAGGCCATCAGGGCCTCCCTGCTCGCCGTCAGCCCGGCCGTGGGCGGCACCCACCAGGACGTGGCGGCGGGGCGCGCCCACATGGACGCGCTGGTCGGCCACCTGGCGAGGCTCCGCGGCGAGCTGCCCGTCGGCGTGGGCGATCCCGCCGTCCTGGGCCGGGCGATGGACATCAGCACCCGGGCGATGGCGGCCCGTGAGGCCGAGAACGCCACCGCGCTCCACGCGCTCGTGGCCGAGGCCGAGGCCCTCGGGGCGGCCGTCACCGAGGACGATCCGCTCCGGTTCGCGGTCGACGTCGCGATCGGCACGGCCCTCGCTTCGCTCGGCATCGTGACCCGGGACAAGGAGACGCTGCTGCGCGCCCTGCCGTACATCGAGCGGGGCGCGACCCGGGCCGGGGAGAGTGACCTGCCGTTCGCCGTCGAGCTCCCCCAACCGTGGGCGCAGGACATCGGCATGAGCCGAGCCGCCCTCGCCGGCGAGGCGCCGCCCCCGGGCCCCGAGCGCGTCCCCCCTCCTCCGGACGCCTCGATGGAGGACCGCTACTCCTTCGCGCTCTCCCTCGGCGTGCGCTTCGATGTGCACCGGGACCCGGCCACCCTCGATGCCATGATCGACGAACTGGAACAGCTCCGGGTGGGCGTCCGGGAGGGGAAGGCCCCACGGATCGCCGCCGATGCGCTGTGGCAGCTCACCGAGGCGTACCACCTGCGCGCGCAGCTCACGGGGAACGCGTCCGACCCGGTCGGTGAGGCCACGGTGACAGCCGCCGAGCAGGCGCTCACGGCGCTCGCCGCCGACGTGCTCCTCCAGGCGGGCGCCGAGCACGGGCTGCTCGCCGCTCGTGCCGGGGCGAGCCGGGGCATCCGGGCGGCCAGGATGGCGGGCTCGTACGGCCGGCTGCACGAGGTGCTCGCCGCCCTGGAGCTGGGCCGGGCGCTGGTCCTCCAGGCGGCCTCCACAACCTCGGCCGTGCCCGAGCTGCTGGAGGCCGCCGGGCGGGAGGACCTCGCGGAGGCATGGCGGGCGGCGTCCGGTGCGGCCGGCGGTACGGGCGGGCCGGGAGCGGTGCCGGGCCTACTGCCGAGCACCGTGCGCCGCGAGGCACTGGAGACCCTCGGCTACCGCGAGAGGGGCGGCCTGCTCGGCATTCCCACCATGGGCAAGCTCTCGGACGGGCTCGCCGAGGCGGGTGCGGACGCGATCGTCTACCTGGTGGCCGGGGACGAGCAGGGGCCGGGCCTGACGATCACCATCGGGCCGAAGCTGGGGGCCGGGGCGGGCTCCCTGCCCTTGCTCACCGATGTCGAGGGCGGCCCGCTGGCCCGGTACGTGGACGCGGCGGCGGCCCGGGACCTCTCCCTGAACGATCCCGACGCCGCCCAGGCATGGGAGGAGGCCCTGGAGGAGTTGTGCGACTGGGCCTACCAGGTGGTCGGGCGGGCCCTCGGCGAGATCGCCGAGCGGCTGAGGACGGTCGACGAGGCACGGGGGGACTGTCCTCCCCGGATCGTCCTGGTGCCCTGCGGGCGCCTGGGCATCGTCCCGTGGCACGCCGCCCGGCTCCCGGCGTCCGGGGAACACGAACGGCTCTGCCAGGCCATGGTGATCAGCTACGCGGCGTCCGGCGGGCAGTTTCTGCGTACGGTCCGGCGCGCACCACGAGAGCCGGCCGCCGCCCCCGTACTGGTGGTGGACCCGCTGATGGAGCTGGGCTACGCCGATCTGGAGGCGAACGCCCTGCGGGACGTCTTCTACCCGCACGCCCGGGTGCACGGTGCGCTCTACGGGGAGGAGCTGCCCCCTGGCACGCCCGAGTCGGTTCTGGGGTTCATGGCCGACGGAACCTCCGTGCTGCACCTGGTCTCGCACGGATCGGCGGGCCCGCAGCCCACCGAGTCCGCCGTGGAGCTGGCGGCCGACGCGGACGGCACGCGAGCCCGGTTGACCGTGGCCCGGATCCTCGACCGCGAGGGCCAACGGGAGTCGAGCGAAGGGCCGTTGGTCGTCCTGAGTGCCTGTCAGACCGACCTGGGCAAACGTGACCACGACGAGGCGTTGACCCTGACCACCGCGTTCATCGCCGCCGGCGCGCGCAACGTCGTCGGGTCACGGTGGTTGGCCCAGGACGGTGGCACGGCCCTGCTGATGGCGGTGTTCCACCACCACCTGGTGGTCGACGGGCTCAGCCCCGTGGACGCCCTGCGGGCCGCCCAGTCGTGGATGCTCGACCCGCACCGCGAGAACCCGGGTTCCCTCCGGGGCGACCTGCTCAGGGAGGCGGAACGCCCGGGCCTGGACCGGACCGCGCTCTGGGCCACCTTCATCCATCAGGGGCATCCGGGCCCGAACGCGACGGACACAGGAGAACCGACCACATGAACGAGGAGGCCCGCGGACGATCCGCGGAGCCGGTGCTCGCCCTGATCAGGGAGCACCGGGAGTCCATTCGGGCGGCACTCGACGAGGAGCAGCACTCCCTGCTGCTGTCCCGGCTGGCCGAGCTGGCCGAGGCGCCGCCGGACAATCCCATGGCGGTCCGCAGGGCGCTCCAGGGCGTCAAGCTGGCGTTGCGCCCGCTGCCGTTCGGCCACCCGGTGCGGGCCGTGGTGGACGGGGTGCGGCTGGTGGCCGCGCCGCCCGGTCCGGCGACCGTGACGGACGCGTTGGCGCTGGTCAACCTGCTGGCGGCCGCCGCCCCGGAACCGGAACCGGAACCGGCCCGTACGCCGGCCCCTGTCCCGGACCCGGACCCTGATCCTGTCCCGGGCCCTGCCTCTGCCTCTGCCTCTGCCCCTGCCCCGGCCTCCGGCCGTACGGCGGACCACGCCCGCGACCCGCTGTTACTGGAGCCCGCCCTCTCCGCGGCCGAGGTCAGGGCCCGCTGCGGTGGCGCGCCGCCGGCCGAGCTGATCAGGCTGCCCGACCCGCCACGCGGGGACCGCTACCCGGAGTTCCAGTTCCCGGCGGGCGGCGGCACCCCGCACGCGGTGGTGCTGGAGGTCAACAGACTGCTGCTGGCGGACATCGACCCGCGCGGCGCCGCCTCCTGGTGGTTCGGAGGCAACAGCTGGCTGGGCGGGCCTCCCGCGTCCCTGCTGGGGCAGCTGCCCGACCACGAACTCGTCGGTGCGGCCACCGCGCTCGTGGAGGGTGAGTGATGAGGACCGTCCTGCCAGTGATCAAGTTCTTCCCCATGATCGCGGACGTACTGCGCCCCAACCTCGAGGTGATCCCGGCGGGCACGGAGCTGTGGCGGGTACACAACTCCCGATACCGACCCGGGCAGTTCAACCCGACCCTCGCCGACATCCACTTCAACGGCGGCCGTTTCGAGGGCACCGTGCTGGACCCGTACCACAGCCTCTACCTGGCCCACAGCCGCCTGACGGCCGTCGCGGAGAGCGTCCTGCGCTCCACTCCCTACGGGCTCGGCGGCAAGCGGGTCATCCCCTATGCCGCCGTCCACGGCCGGTCGTTGAGCATGCTGCGCACCACCTGCGAACTCACCGTGGTTTCACTGGTGCACGAGAAGGACCTGGCCGCCGTCCAGCAGAACGCCGACCTCCTGGACGGCGAGCACAGCTACGCGAAGGCACGGCGTTGGGCGAGCGAGATCAGGGCCCAGGCCCCGGATGCCATGGGGTTGGTGTGGCAGTCCCGCCGGAACCGGCCCGAGAACGTGCTGGTGTTGTTCCACGACCGGTTCGACGACCGCCACGGCAGGGCCCTGGAGGTGGTCCCGGACCAGGGGATCGCCGATCTCGGCTCCCGGGAGGGCGTCAAGGAACTGAACCTGCTCCTGGACCCGTTGTGGGCGGAGGTGTCCCGGCCTCTTGACCGGTGAGTCGGGTCTGTCCGGTGAGTCCGCCGGTGGCCGCCGACGTCACCCGGGCGGTGTCCCGCGCCTTGGGCGACCCGCACTGTGGCGTAGGAGCCTCCTGTGGTGGGGCGTCCGGGTGCGGCACACTGCCGGCATGCGCATCGTGATGATGACGGCGGGGTCGCGGGGTGACGTCGCGCCGTACACGGGTCTGGGTGCCGGGCTCGTGCGGGCGGGGCACGAGGTGACGCTGGCCGCGCACGGGATGTTCGAGCCGCTGGTGGCGGGGTCGGGGGTGCGGTTCCGGCCGCTGCCGGTGGACCCTCGTGCCGAACTGCACTCCGCGCGGGGTCGCCGGCTGCACGAGGCGCGGACCGGCGCGGGGAAGCTCGTACGGCTGGCGTCCATGGCCCGGGGAGCGGTCGACGAGATGACGGCGACCCTGGTCGAGGCGGCGCGGGAGGGTGACGTCCTGCTGGTCGGCGGGTCGCTGGGGCCGCTCGGGTACGCCATCGCCGACGGCCTGTCGGTGCCCGCCCTGGGACTGCATCTCCAGCCACTGCATCCGACGGGCGCGTTTCCCGCCCCGGTCCTCGGGACGCGGTCCCTGGGCGTGGTGGGGAACCGTCTGAGCGGACGGGCCGTGATGACGTCGGTGGACCTGCTCTTCGCAGGCGCCGTGCGGTCGCTGCGGCGGTACGGGCTCGCGACGGCGGTCCGCTCCCGGGGACGGCGGACGCGGCTGGTGCTGCACGGCTACAGCGAACTCGTCGTCCCCAGGCCCCGGGACTGGCCCGATGCGCTGAAGGTGTGCGGGTACTGGTGGCCGCACGAGACCGGGCGGTTGTCCCGGGAGGTGGAGGACTTCCTCGCGGCCGGGCCCCGACCGGTCTTCGTCGGCCTGGGCAGTGCCACCGTCCCCGATCCCGAGCGAGTGAGCCGCGAGATCGTCACCGCCCTGCGCGTGGCCGAGGTCCGCGGGATCGTGCAGCGCGGCTGGGCGGGACTGGAGGCCGGGGGCGACGACATCCTGACCGTCGACGAAGTGCCGCACGCCCTGCTCTTCCCCCGGACTGCCGCCGTCGTCCACCACGCGGGAGCGGGCACGACCGGCGCCGTCCTGCGGGCCGGGGTGCCCTCCGTTCCGGTGCCGGTCCAGTTCGACGCCGCGTTCTGGTCGTCCCGGCTGACCGCGCTGGGCACCGCCCCCGGAGCGGTGCCGCTGCGCCGCCTGACCTCCGGGACCTTGGCCACGGCCCTGCGCCGGGCGACGGAGAACAGCTCCTACCGCGCCCGCGCCCGTGCGCTGGCCGACGGGCTGGCCGTGGAGGACGGCGTCGCGCCGGTGCTCGCCGCGCTCGCCGGCTTGGCCTCCTGACCGCTCGTCGGACGAGCCTGGCGGGGCCGCGACGCTTCCACTCGTCCTCAGGAACAGCGCGGCCCGGGCCGGAGGTGGGGTTCGCCCGGCAGTGCCCCCGGTGCCGTCGGCGTACCTCCGGGAGAGGGTGCGTCGGGCCCCTCCTCGTGCCGGTCCTCGCCATTGACGGGTTGTGCGCTGTCGTGCCAACCCCTGGGCGCAGGAGGTCAACTCGGGCGTTCGGGTCGCTCGTAGCTTGAAGGAGTGCCGAGCCGCGAGGCGGCGGGCACGTTGCCGATCGCTTCGAGAGGACCCCTCATGTTCGACATCAACAAGGTGCAGGCCGCCCCGAGCAAGGATCTGCTCACGCCCGACAACGCGGTCATGCTCTTCGTGGACCACCAGCCGCAGATGTTCTTCGGCACCGGCAGCGGCGACCGTGCCGCGATCATCAACAGCACCGTGGGTCTCGCCAAGGCGGCCAAGGCGTTCGACGTGCCGGCCGTCCTGACCACGGTCGCCGCCGAGTCGTTCTCCGGGCCCCTGCTGCCGCAGCTCGCCGAGGTGTTCCCCAAGAACGAGATCATCGACCGCACCACCATGAACGCCTGGGAGGACGAGGCGCTCGTCGCGGCGGTCAAGGCGACCGGGCGCAAGAAGATCATCCTGTCGGGTCTGTGGACCGAGGTCTGCCTGGTGCTGCCCGCGCTCTCCGCGCTGGAGCAGGGCTACGAGGTGTACGTCGTGACCGACGCCTCCGGCGGCGTCAGCCCGGCCGCCCACGAGCACGCGCTGCAGCGGATGATCGCCGCCGGCGCCGTCCCGGTGACCTGGGTCCAGGTCCTCCTGGAGCTCCAGCGCGACTGGGCGCGCCAGGAGACGTACGGCGCCGTCATGGAGATCGTCAAGGCCCACGCGGGCGCCTACGGCCTGGGTGTCGTGTACGCGCAGAGCGTCATCGGCGCGCACGCGGCCGGCTGACCCCTGTGGACACCGGCATTCTGATCCTGCGTCTACTGGTGGGACTGCTCGTCGCCGGCCACGGAGTGCAGAAGGTCAGCCGGCACCTGGGCGGCAAGGGACTCGAAGGCGGTACCGAGGAGTTCCGTGGCGACGGCTTCCGCGGCGGTGCCCTCACCGCCCTCGCCGCGGGCGGTGGTCAGATCGGCTCCGGCCTGCTGCTCGCCGCCGGCCTGCTGACCCCGCTCGCCGCGACCGGTGTCGTCGGCGTCATGACGGTGGCCCTCACCGTGAAATGGCGCCACGGGCTCTGGGTGCAGAACGACGGGTACGAGTACCCGCTCGTCCTCATCGGCACCGCCGCCGCCCTCGCCGCCACCGGCCCCGGCGCCTGGTCCCTCGACGCGGCCCTCGGCCTCACGCCGTACCCGCTGTGGTGGGCCGCCCTCGCGCTCGCGGCCGGTCTAGGCAGCGGACTCCTCGCCCGGCTCGTCCTGCACCGGGCCCCCGCCGCCCCGGCGATCGCCGAGCGCTGAGCGCTGAGCGCGAGCGACACAGACCGGGTCCGGCCGCCCGAAACCCCCCGACCGGGCGGCCGGGCCCACCCACCCCCTTCTCCCCGTACAGGAGCACCCGATGGACACCCTCACGACCTCCCACGGCGGCGGCCAGCCGCTGCTGCACCAGAAGGGCGCCGAGACCCAGGCGTTCGGCACGCTCAAGCAGCTGCCGATCGGCCTCGGCCACGACACCCGCATGTACGCCTGTCAGCGCCTGAACCGCGTCCTCGCCGACACCCAGATCCTCCACTCCCTCTACAAGAAGCACCACTGGCTCATGCGCGGGGCGACCTTCTACTCGCTCCACCTGATGCTGGACAAGCACGCCGACGCCCAGCTGGCCATCGTGGACGCGCTGGCCGAGCGGGTCCAGAGCCTCGGCGGCGTCGCCGTCGGGGACCCGCGCCACGTCGCGGAACTGACCGCGATCCCCCGGCCGCCGGACGGCGTCGAGCCGGTGCCCGTCATGCTGTCCCGGCTCCTGGACGCGCACGAGCGGATCCTGATCGACGCCCGCGACGCCGCCGCCCGGCTCTCCGGGGAGGGCGACGAGGGCAGCGCCGACCTGCTCGTCTCCGATGTCATCCGTACCGGCGAGGCGCAGGTCTGGTTCCTGGCCGAGCACCTCGTGGACACCCCGCTGGTGCACGGCTGATGGACACCACGCACGCGCACACGTACGACGTCGTCGTGGTCGGCGGCGGGCCGGCCGGAGAGGTCCTCGCCGACCGGGCCGTCCGCTCGGGGCTGACCGCCGTCGTCGTCGAGGCCGAGGCGGTCGGCGGCGAGTGCTCCTACCGTGCGTGTGTGCCGAGCAAGGCCCTGCTGCGTCCCGGCGCCGCCCGGGCCGCGGCCCGCTCGGTCGACGGGGCCCGGCAGGCCGTCACCGCGCCGCTCGACCCGGCGCGCGTCCTGGCCCGCCGTGACCGCTTCACCGGGCGCGGTGACGACACCGGCCAGGCCGACTGGCTCGACGGTGCGGGCATCGCGCTGGTACGGGGACACGGACGGCTCGCCGGTGAGCGCCGGGTGGAGGTGACCGGGACCGACGGCACGGTCAGCGCGCTGCGGGCCCGGCGCGCGGTCGTGGTCTGCACCGGCACGGCAGCCGCCCTTCCGCCGGTCGAGGGGATCGACCGGATCGGTGTGTGGACCAACCGGCAGGCCACCACCGCCGACGCGGTGCCCGCGCGGCTCGTCGTCATCGGCGGGGGAGTGGTGGCCTGCGAGATGGCCACCGCGTGGCGCTCGCTCGGAGCCTCCGTGACCCTGCTCGTCCGCGACCGGGCGCTCCTCACCGGCTGGGAGCCGTGCGCAGGCGAAGAGGTCGCCCGGGGGCTGGGCGATCTGGGCGTCACGATCCGCTTCGGGGTGTCGGCCGTCCGCGTCGCCCGTGACGAGGACACCCGCACCGTGACCGTGGACACCGACGACGGCACCGCCCTCGTCTGCGACGAGGTCCTCGCCGCCGTGGGCCGGCGCCCGCGCACGACCGACCTCGGCCTGGAGACCGTCGGACTGCCCGCCGGCGACTGGCTCCCGGTCGACGACACCTGTCGGGTCACCTCGGTCGAGGGCGACTGGCTCTACGCCGTCGGCGACGTCAACCGCCGGGCTCCGCTGACCCACATGGCCAAGTACCAGGCCCGCGCCTGCGCGGCGGCGATCGCCGAACGCGCCGCGGGGCGCCCGGCCACCACCGGCGGCCGGCAGCCGTGGAGCGCGGAAGCCGACCGTTACGCCGCCCCGCAGGCCGTCTTCACCCGTCCCGAGGTCGCGAGCGTCGGTCTCACCGAACACGCGGCACGCGAAGCGGGTCTCGCGGTGCGCGCGGTGGAGTACCGCATCGACGACGTCGCCGGCGCCGCGCTGCACGCGGACGACTACCGCGGTCTCGCCAAGCTGGTCGTCGACGAGGCCCGCGGCGTCGTCGTCGGCTGCACGCTCACCGGCCCCCTGGCGACCGAGCTCATCCACACCGCCACCGTCCTCATCGTGGGCGAGGTCCCCCTGGAGCGCCTCCGGCACGCCGTGCCCGCCTTCCCGACGGTGAGCGAGGTCTGGCTCCGGCTTCTGGAGGCGTACGGCCTCTGAGACGAGGGCCCGCCCGGCCGCCGTACCTGATCGGCCTGCCCCCGCATCCGCCCGCCCCACCGGCGCCCGCTCCCCCCCGCATCCGCCCGCCCCACCGGCGCCCGCTCCCGCCCGCCCGAGCGCACCCGAACGCTTCACCACCCGCCAAGGAAACCCTCATGCATCTCAAGCGGCGTACCCTCGCCCTCGTCCTGCCGGCCACGCTGGCCGCCCTCGTCGGCGCCGCACCCGTCCCTCCCGCCGCACCCGCGAGCGTCCCGGCCGCCGCCGCCGGTACCGACCGGCACGAACCCAAGCCCACGGTCGTCCTGGTCCACGGGGCGTTCGCCGACGCCTCCAGTTGGAGCGGCACGATCAGGGGGCTGCAGCACGCCGGTTACCCGGTCCTGGCGCCCGCCAACCCGCTGCGCGGTCTCGCCGCGGACACCGCCTACCTGCGCAGCGTGCTGGCCGCCGTCGACGGCCCCGTCATCCTGGTCGGGCACTCCTACGGCGGCGCCGTCATCAGTGGCGCCGCGGTGGGCGACAGCCGTGTGCGGGCCCTCGTCTACATCGCCGCGTTCACCCCGGACAAGGGCGAGAGCGCGGCCGAGCTCGCCGCCAAGTTCCCCGGCTCCACGCTCGGCGACACCGTGAACCCGCGGTCGTACCCGCTGCCGGGCGGTGGCACCGGCACCGAACTCGTCATCGACGAGGTGAAGTTCCACCGCCAGTTCGCCGCCGACGTCCCCACCGCCGACGCGGCCGTCATGGCCGTGACCCAGCGCCCGGTCGCCACCGCCGCGCTGGAGGAGAAGGCCGGCGGGGCGGCCTGGAAGACGATCCCGTCCTGGGCGCTGGTCGCCACCGCCGACAAGAACATCCCGCCGGCCGCCCAGCGTTGGATGGCCCGGCGCGCCGGATCGCAGGTCACCGAGGTGGAGGCGTCGCACGCCGTGGCCGTCTCCCGTTCGGCCGTGGTCACCCGCGTGATCCTCGCCGCCGCACGGGCGACCCGCTGAGCCCCCGGCCCGCCCCCTCCCGCACGTCCCCCGAAGGAGAACCCCTCATGCACAAGAACCGTCCGGTCCTCGAAGCCGCCGCCCAGGCCTTCGCGGACGCCACGGCCCAGCCGCCGTACCTCTACCAGATCCCCGTCGCCGAAGGCCGCAAGGCCGTGGACGGCGTCCAGGGCGGCGAGGGTGTTCCGCTGCCCGCCGTCGACGAGGAGTGGATCACCGTCCACGGCGGTCCGACCGGCGACGTCCGTGCCCGGATCGTCCGCCCCCGCGGCGCCACCGGTCCGCTTCCCGTCATCCTCTACATCCACGGCGCCGGCTGGGTCTTCGGCAACGCCCACACCCACGACCGGCTCGTCCGCGAGCTCGCCGTCGGCACCGGAGCGGCCGTCGTCTTCCCCGAGTACGACCTCTCGCCCGAGGCCCGCTACCCCGTCGCCATCGAGCAGAACTACGGCGTCGCCCAGTGGATCGCCCGCGAGGGGCACCACAAGGACCTCGACGGCGGCCGGATCGCCGTCGCGGGCGACTCCGTCGGCGGCAACATGACCGCCGCCCTCACCCTCATGGCCAAGCAGCGCGGCGACGTGACGCTCGTCCAGCAGGTGCTGTTCTACCCGGTCACGGACGCGAGCTTCGACACCGACTCGTACCGCCAGTTCGCCGAGGGCTACTTCCTGCGCCGCGACGCCATGAAGTGGTTCTGGGACCAGTACACGACGGAGGAGGCCGAGCGCGCCCAGATCACCGCCTCCCCGCTGCGCGCCTCCACCGAGCAGCTCACGGGCCTGCCGCCCGCCCTGGTCATCACGGCCGAGGCGGACGTCCTGCGCGACGAGGGCGAGGCGTACGCGGCGAAGCTCCGCGCCGCCGGCGTCCCCGTCACCACCCTGCGGGTGCAGGGGGTCATCCACGACTTCGTGATGCTGAACGCGCTGCGCGAGACGCGGGCCGCGGAACTCGCCATCGGTCTCGCCACCGACACGCTCCGCAAGGCCCTCGCATGACCGCGCCGTCGAGCATGCCGGTGGCGGGCCTCGTCCCCGCCCCGCGCCGGGAGCGCGAGCACGCCGACCTCCTCGTCCGCAACGCCAAGGTGTTCACCGGCGACCCCGACCGGCCCGGGGCGCGCGCCGTCGCCCTCCGCGACGGCCGGGTCGCGGCCCTCGGCGACGACCACGACCTCGCCCACCTCGTCGGTCCGGGAACGAAGGTCGTCGACGCCCTCGGCCGCCGGGTGATCCCGGGGCTCAACGACTCGCACCTGCACGTCATCCGGGGCGGCCTGAACTACGTCCTGGAGCTGCGCTGGGACGGGGTGCGCAGCCTGCGCCACGCCCTCGCGATGCTGCGCGAACAGGCCGGCCGCACCCCCAAGGGGCAGTGGATCCGCGTCGTCGGCGGCTGGACCGCCGAACAGTTCGCCGAGCGCCGGATGCCGACCGTCGCCGAGCTGAACGCCGCCGCCCCCGACACCCCGGTCTTCGTCCTGCACCTCTACCAGTCGGCCCTGATGAACCGGGCCGCCGTCCAGGCCGCCGGATTCACCCGGGAGACCCCCGACCCGCGCGGCGGGCAGATCGTCCGGGGCCGTGACGGCGAACCCAACGGCGTCCTCCTCGCCGCTCCGAGCGCCCTCATCCTGTACTCGACCCTGGCCAAGGCGCCGGCCCTGGACGAGACCGACAAGCGGACCTCGACCCGGCACTTCCTGCGGGAGCTCAACCGCTTCGGACTCACCTCGGCGGTCGACGCCGCCGGCGGGTTCCAGAACTTCCCCGACAACTACGCCACGGTCACCGACCTAGCCCGGTCGGGGGAGCTGACCCTCCGGATCGCCTACCACCTCTTCCCGCAGACGGCCGGGCAGGAACTCGCCGACCTCAAGCGCTGGACCGAGATGGTCAAGCCCGGCGACGGGGACGAGTGGCTCCGCCTCAACGGCGCCGGCGAGAACCTGACATGGGCCGCCGCCGACTTCGAGAACTTCTCCGAGCCCCGGCCCGAACTCGCCGCGGGGTACGAGACCGAGTTCGAGAGCGCCGTCCGGCTCCTGCTGGAGAACGGCTGGGGCTTCCGCCTCCACGCGACGTACGACGAGACGATCCGCCGCGACCTGGCCGTCTTCGAGAAGCTGGCGGCGGAGGGCCTGTTCCCCGGCGGCAACCGCTGGCTCTTCGACCACGCGGAGACCGTCTCCGCCGACAGCCTCGACCGGATCGCTGCCCTCGGCGGCGCCCTGTCCGTCCAGAACCGGATGTCCTTCCAGGGCTCCGCCTTCCTCGACCGGTACGGCGCCGAGGCCGCCGCCCACACCCCGCCGGTCCGCGCGATGCTCGACCGGGGCCTCACCGTCGCCGCCGGCACGGACGCGACGCGCGTCTCCTCGTACAACCCCTGGGTCGCCCTCCACTGGCTGGTGACCGGCCGGACCGTCGGCGGCACGGCCCTCTACCCGGCCGGGAACCTGATCGACCGGGAGACCGCCCTCGGCCTCTACACCCGGGGCGGCGCACAGCTCACCGGCGAGCAGGACGTCAAGGGAACGCTGCGCGAGGGCTGCTACGGCGACCTCGCGATCCTGTCCGACGACTTCCTCACCGTGCCCGAGGACGCCATCCCCGGCATCGAGTCCGTGCTGACCGTCGTCGGCGGCCGCATCGTCTACGCGACCGCCGAGTACGAGGGGCTCGACGAGGCCGTCCCGCCGGTGGCCCCCGAGTGGAGCCCCGTCGCCCGCTTCGGCGGCTACCAGAACGGCGCCCGCCAGGCGTCGGCCGTGGCCGAGGCCGCCGCCGAGTCCGAGCAGCACCGCCGGTGGCGCGTCGCGCGCGGATCCGTTCCCGAGACGACGCCGTCCTTCGTCGACCCCTGCTTCGATCACTGAGAGAGACCACACGATGAGTACAGCCTCCCCCGCCACCGACGGCGGCGACGAACACCCGGCGGCCGTGCCGGCACGCCGTTTCGAACCGGACCTCCGGTCGATGACCCGGATCAACCTCCGCCCCATCGCCTCGCCCATGCCGCTCGGCTTCTTCACGATCGCCATCGCGTCCGTGATGACGGGCTGTCTCCAGCTCGGGATCTTCGGGGAGGAGGCCCGCGCCGCCGTCGCCTTCACCGTGCTTCCGGCCTTCGTCCTGCAACTCCTGGTGAGCGTCCTGGCCTTCGGGGCCCGTGACGTGATCGCGGCGACGCTCATGGCGGTGTTCGCCGGCAGCTGGCTGCCGTACGCGCTCATCATGCTCACCGGCGCGGCCGACGGCCTGAAGGTCCTCGGCGTCTTCAACCTGGCACTCCTGTGCTTCGGGGCGCTGATGGCGGCCGTGACCCGGCCCAAGCGGGCGCTGTGGCTGGTGATCGCGGTCTCCCTGCCCCGCTGGGCGGCCACCGGCCTGGCCGGCATCACGGGCGCCGAATGGCTGACGCGCACCTCGGGAGCGCTCGGCCTGGTGGTGGCGCTGGTCGCGATGTACACGGCGTTCGCCCTGATGCTGGAGGACATGCGCAGCGAGCAGGTCCTGCCCATCGGCCGCAGCGGCCCCGCCCACCTCGCGGTCGAGGGCGACCTCGGCGTCCAGCTGCGCAACCTGGAACGCCAGGCGGGCGTGCGCCGCACGCTCTGACCGCACCCACCCGCCTCGTCACCTGACGACCGGACAGGAGCTGATCCAGGACGCGGCCCGGGCCGCCGTCCGACGACCTGATCGTTCACGATCGAACGATTAGTCGATATTGTTCGAGCGCTGGTAGCTTCTGGTCGCCCCCGAGCACGCCTCGGTGGGCGATCGGAGGAGATACACCCATGAGGTTCGGCGCGAGGCTCGCTCTCGCGGTCATCACCCTCGCCGTCACCGCCACCGCCTGCGGCACCCCGCAGGCCGGCAGTTCGCGGACGCACACCACCGCGGACTGCGGACGGTACGCCCGGTACGGCGAGCACCCCGGCACCGAGGTCACCGTCTACGCGGAGAACCGGGACCGGGAGGCCGACCTGTTCGAAGCGACCTGGGCGGACTTCGCGGCCTGCACCGGAATCGACGTCCAGTACGAGGGGGACGGGGGGTTCGAGGCCCAGATCCAGCTCCGGGTCGACGGCGGGAGCGCGCCGGACGTGGCGTTCTTCCCGCAGCCCGGGCTGCTGGAACGCTTCGCCCGGTCCGGGAAGCTCAAGCCCGCGAGCCCCGGGGTCGTCGCCCTCGCCCAGCAGGGCTGGTCGGCCGACTGGAACAGCTACGCCACCGTGAACGGCACGCTCTACGGCACGCCGCTGGTCGCGAACGTGAAGTCCTTCGTCTGGTACTCGCCCAGGTTCTTCCGCGACAGGGGACTGAGCGTTCCCCGCACCTGGTCCGAGCTGATGGCCCTGACGGAGAAGGTGGCGGCGTCGGGGGTCAAGCCCTGGTGCGCGGGCGTCGAGTCCGCCGAGGCGACCGGCTGGCCCGTGACCGACTGGATCGAGGACGTCCTGCTGCGTCAGCAGGGCCCGGACGTCTACGACCAGTGGGTCGCCCACCGGATCCCGTTCGACGACCCCCGGGTGATCAAGGCCATGGACACCGTGGGGTCCATCCTCAAGAACGACCGGTACGCCAACGGCGGTTTCGGCCCGGCCCGGTCGATGGCGTCGATCTCCTTCCAGGAGGCCGGCACGCCGATCCTCTCCGGCGACTGCGCGATGCACCGCCAGGCCTCGTTCTACGCCGGCATGTGGCCGAAGGGCACCGAGATCGGACCGGACAAGGACGTCTACGCCTTCCTCCTCCCGGGGGCCGATCCGGCGAGCCGCCCCGTGCTGGGCGGTGGGGTGTTCACCGCCGCGTTCGCCGACCGTCCCGAGGTGCGGGCGTTCCAGGAGTACCTGGCCTCCGCGGACTTCGCGAACGCGCGGATGAAGAAGGGACCGTTCGTCTCGGCCAACAGGGGCGTGGACCCGGCGAACGCCGCGACCCCGGTCGACGAGCTCTCGATCCGGCTGCTCCAGGATCCCCGGACGCAGTTCAGGTTCGACGGTTCGGACCTCATGCCGGCCTCGGTCGGTGCCGGGACCTTCTGGAAGGGAGCCGTCGACTGGATCGGCGGCGCGAGCACCCGACAGGTCGCCGGCTCCATCGAACGGTCCTGGCCGAGAAACTGATGTCGTTCGACGCCGTCGCCCAGCAGCCCAAGCTGATGTACCTGCTCCAGGGCGTCGCCGCCTTCGCGGCGGTGGTCGCCCTGGTCCTGTTCGCGCTGCACCGGGGGCCGGTACGCAGGAGGGCCGCGGCCCTGATCCTGCTGACCCCGGCCCTGCTGCTGCTCACGGTCGGCCTGCTCCTGCCCGGTCTGCGCACCCTGGCGCTGTCGTTCACCGACGACGGGGGAGCCACCTGGGCCGGGTTCGACAACTACGTGTGGATGTTCACCGACCCCCGGGCGCTGGTGGCGCTGCGCAACACCCTGGCGTGGGTGGTGCTCGTGCCGTCGCTGGCGACCGCGGCCGGTCTGCTCTA
Source organism: Streptomyces sp. NPDC093111 (assembly GCF_040683955.1). Lineage (NCBI taxonomy): Bacteria > Bacillati > Actinomycetota > Actinomycetes > Kitasatosporales > Streptomycetaceae > Streptomyces > Streptomyces sp. NPDC093111. The sequence continues at coordinate 246,074 of NZ_JBFBNW010000015.1, forward strand.
CGCGGCGGCCGTCGTACGGTCGCGGTGCAGGGCGTTCGCGCTGTCCCTGCTCCTGGCGCCGATGGCGATGTCGTTCGTCGGCGCGGGTGTCGTCTGGAAGTTCGTCTACGCCTACCGTCCCGAGGAAGCCGGGCAGATCGGGCTGCTGAACCGCCTCGTCGTGGCGCTCGGCGGCGAACCGCGGCAATGGCTCGTGGACTCTCCCTGGAACGTCCTGTTCCTCATCGTGGCGATGGTGTGGACCCAGGCGGGCTTCGCGGCCGTCCTGCTGGCCGCCGCGATCAGGGCCGTTCCCGAGGAGCTGACCGAGGCCGCCCGGCTCGACGGCGCGTCCCCCCGGCAGATCTTCCGGCGGATCACCCTGCCGTCGATCAGGCCCACGCTGCTCGTCGTGCTCCTCGCCCAGGCGATCGGCACCTTCAAGGCCTTCGACATCGTCAAGACCATGACCGGCGGACAGTTCGACACGGGCGTCCTCGCCCACGAGATGTACGACCAGGCCTTCCGCTACGGCGAGACGGGCCGCGGCGCGGCGCTCGCCGTGCTCCTCTTCGTCCTCGTCACGCCCTTCGTGGCCCACCAGGTCCGGGCCCGGCGGAGGGCCGGGTGAACGGCGTCCGGGAGCGTCTGGCCTCCCGTGCCCTCACGGCGATCGCGGTGCTGATCGCGGTCCTCTGGACGACCCCGACCCTCGGTCTGCTGCTGTCCTCGTTCCGCCCCGAGGACGAGATCAAGACGACCGGCTGGTGGACCGTGCTCGGTACGCCGCACTTCACGCTCGACAACTACCGCGAGGTGCTGTCCGGCGGAAGCAGCGGGTCGGGGCGGCTCGCCGAGTACTTCGTCAACTCCGTCGTCATCACCCTTCCCTCCGTGCTGTTCCCGCTCGTCCTCGCCTTCTTCGCGGCGTACGCCCTGGCGTGGATCGACTTCAGGGGGCGGGACGCGCTCGTCGTCGGCATCTTCGCCCTCCAGATCGTGCCGCTCCAGATGGCGCTCGTCCCCCTCCTGAAGCTGCTCTCCGAGGGCTGGCTGTTCCTGCCCGCGTGGCACCTCACCGGTCCCGCGCGGTTCGCCCAGGTCTGGTTCGCCCACACGGTCTTCGCGCTGCCGTTCGCCGTGTTCCTCCTGCACAACTTCCTCGCCGGGCTGCCCCGGGACCTGATCGAGGCCGCCCGCGTCGACGGCGCGTCGCACGGCACGCTGCTGCTCCGGATCGTGCTGCCCCTGGCCCGCCCGGCCCTGGTCACCTTCGCCGTCATCCAGTTCATCTGGGTGTGGAACGACCTCCTCGTGGCACTGACCCTCTCCGGCGGAACGGCCGACACCGCGCCGATGACGGTCAGACTGGCGAGCCTGGCCGGGACCTACGGCAACGAGTGGCAGCGGCTCACCGCGGGAGCCTTCGTGGCTGCACTCGTCCCGCTGCTCGTCTTCCTCTCCCTCCGGCGGCACTTCGCACGGGGACTGCTCGCCGGATCGGTCAAGGGATGAGCCCCGACCGGCCCGAGGAGCACACCGCGGCGACGGGCCTGAGCAGGCCCGGTCTACGGGGCCGCGAAGCCGAGCTGGAGCGGCTGCGCGCCCTGGTCGAGGCGGTGCGCGACGGCGAGGGCGGAGCGATCGCGCTGCTCCTGGGCGAGCCCGGCATCGGGAAGACCGAACTGCTGCGGGAGACCCTCGCGATCGCACGGGCCCACGGATTCGTCGTCAGCCACGGACGCGCCGAGGAACTGCACGAGCTGGCACCGCTCGCCTCACTGGCCTCCGGCCTCCTGCACGGTGACCCGCCGCTGCTGTCCGGCTCGGACTTCGCGGACCTCGCCGGCCACCACGACCAGCGCATCTGGCTCGTCGAACGGCTGGCCCAGCTGATCGAGGAGCGCTCGGTGGGCACGCCCCTGCTCATCGCCGTCGACGACGTCCAATGGGCCGACCCGCTGAGCCGGTTCGCCCTGAGCGTCATGCCCGCACGGCTGCTCAGCTCCCCGGTCCTCTGGCTGCTCACGGGCCGGGAGGACCCCGACCTGTACGGGCAGGGCCCGCCCACCACGACCCTCCCCCTGCGGCCGCTGCCCGACACGGCCCTGACCGAGCTGGCACACGACGTCCTCGGCGCGGACGTGCCGGAGCGGCTCGCGGGGCTCCTCGACGGGGCCGGCGGCAACCCCTTCCTCGCCACCGAGATGCTCGCCGGCATCGCGGCCACCGGCGCGGACGGGGCGGCACCGCCGGAGCGGCTGGTCCTCGGCGTACGCGACCGGCTGGCCGGCCTCCGGCCGGACACCCTCCACTTCCTGCGGATCGGCTCGGTCCTCGGCCGCGCGTTCTCGCTCGCGGACGCCGCCGCCCTGTGCGGCCGGCCCGCCTCCGGACTCAGCGCCGAAGTGGACCAGGCGATCGACGCCGCCCTCCTCCACGACGACGGCGACCGCCTCCTGTTCCGCCACGACCTGCTCCGCCAGGCGGTGTACGCCGACCTCGCCCCCTCCGTACGCCGGGCGCTGCACCGGGAGGCCGCGCGCCGGCTCGTCGCCGCCGGCCGGAGCTCCGTCGACGCGGTCCCGCATCTGCTGAAGAGCGCCGAACCCGGCGACACGGAGGCGATCGGACTGCTCGACACGGCCGCCACGGACCTGATCGCCGTGCTGCCCGGCCTCGCCGCCGACCTGGCGCTACGCGCCCTGGAACTCGTACCGCCCCGTTCTCCCCTGGCGTACGACCTGGGAGAACGGGCCATCGTCGCGCTCACCCGCGCGGGGCGCTACACGCAGGCACGGGAGGCCGGCGACGCGCTGCTCGCCCGGCAGCCTCCCCTGGACGTCTTCGCCCGTCTGCAGTCCGTACTCGGTGACACGCTGTGGCACCTCGACGACGTCCAGGAGCTGAACCGCCGCCTGACGGCGGCGCTGGCAGCCGTCACCGACCCGGCCGTCCGCGCCCGGCTGACCGCCCGGCTGGCCCTGGCCCGGTCCCGGGGGAGCGACCTCGGGGCCGCTCGCGAGACCGCCGAACGGGCGCTCGCCGAGGCCGAGCGGGCCGGCGACCGGGAGGCCCGCGTCCTCGCGCTGTGGGGGCTCGGCGAGATCGCCCTCAACGCGGGCGACTGCGCCGCCGCCGTCGAACACCACACGGTGCTGAGCGTGTTCGACGCGGCCTTCCTGCCGGAGGAGGCCGTCGCCCGGATCCACACGGACGACTTCGACACCGTACGGAGACTGCTCCGGACGGCGGGCGACCCTCCGCTGCGCCCCGCGATGCTGATCTGGGCCCAGGGAACCCTGCACATGGGGCTCGGCCTGCTCGACGACGCGGATGCCGACCTCGTCACCGCCGAACGGCTCGAATCGGAGCTCCACGTGCCCGGCAACCTGGTCAACATCCGCGTCAACCGCGGCCTCCTCGCGCTGCTGCGCGGCGACCGGGAAGCCGCGCGGGAACACCTGGACGTCGTGCGGACGACGCTGGCCGACCGGCCGAACACCGGCAACCACGCCGCGCACCGGTACTTCGAGGCCGTCGTCGCCGACGCCGACGGCGACCACGCGGCAGCGGCCGAACTGCTCCGGTCCGTCCAGCGGGACCACCCCTTCCTCCGGTGGCGGCTGCTGCGCCCCCACGTCGTCCAGGCCGTGCGGATCGCCCTGCGCGGCGGGGACCGGAAGCTGGCCGAGGACCTCGCGTCCCAGGCCGCCGAACACGCCACCCGCAACCCCACCGTGCCCACCGCCCGGGGGACGGCCGAGCACGTGGCCGGCCTGGTGAACGCCGACCGCGAACTCCTGGAGCGCTCGGTCCGCACCCTCCGCACCGGCCCCCGGCCGCTGTCCCTCGCCGCCGCGTCCGCCGACCTCGGGCACGCTCTCCTCACCGCGGGCGACCCCGCCGCGACACCCGCCCTGACCAAGGCGCACGAGCTCTACGCCCAGGCGGGGGCCGACGGCGAGGCCGAGCGGGTCCGCGCCGATCTGGAACGGGCCACCAGCCGCCCCGGCCGGCGCACCGGCGGCCCCGGGACGCGCCCCGACCAGGGCTGGGACGCGCTCACGGCCTCGGAACGCAAGGTGGCCCGGCTGATCGCCGCGGGCCACACCAACCGCTCGGCCGCGGAGACCCTCGTCGTCTCCCCGCACACGGTCAACACCCAACTGGCCTCGATCTTCCGCAAGCTCGCCGTGCGCTCCCGGGTCCAGCTGGCCCGGATCGTCCTCGCGGAGGACGACGCCGCACCGACCGCCGGCGACTGAGCGAGCTCTGCGCCCCCGTGCAAGGTGTGGTGCGCGGGACGGCAACATCGGCTGCGGGACCGGTCCTAGCGTGACGGGCGTACCGCGCCGCTCCGACGCGCGGACGAGCCACCCCGAATCGAGGAAACCCATGCCGTACATCACCGTGGGCCAGGAGAACACCAACCCCGTCGAGCTGTACTTCGAGGACCAGGGAGCCGGGCAGCCCGTCGTCCTCATCCACGGCTTCCCCCTCGACGGACGCTCCTGGGAGCGCCAGAGCGCCGCGCTGCTCGAAGCCGGCCACCGCGTCATCACGTACGACCGCCGCGGCTTCGGGCAGTCCTCGCACCCGACCACCGGCTACGACTACGACACCTTCGCCGCGGACCTGAACACCGTGATGGAGACCCTCGACCTGAGGGACGCCGTCCTCGTCGGCTTCTCCATGGGCACCGGCGAGGTCGCCCGCTACGTCTCCACGTACGGCTCCGAGCGCGTCGCCAAGGTCGCCTTCCTGGCCTCCCTGGAGCCCTGCCTGCTCAAGAGCGACGACAACCCGGACGGCGTCGCCCCGAAGGAGTTCTTCGACGGAGTCGTCGCCGCCGTGAAGGCCGACCGCTACGCCTACTACACGGCCTTCTTCAACGACTTCTACAACCTCGACGAGAACCTGGGCACCCGCATCAGCGAGGAGGCCGTCCGCAACAGCTGGGACACCGCCGCCCGCGGCGGCTCCTTCGCCGCGTCCGCCGCGCCGGCCACCTGGTACACCGACTTCCGCGCCGACATCCCCGCCGTCGACGTCCCGGCGCTGATCCTGCACGGCACCGCCGACCGCATCCTGCCGGCCGAGGGCACCTCGCGCCCCTTCCACAAGGCGCTCCCGTCGGCCGACTACGTCGAGATCGAGGGCGCCCCGCACGGTCTGCTGTGGACGCACGCCGAGGAGGTCAACACCGCCCTCCTCGCCTTCCTGGCGAAGTGACGCGGCACCGTTGACCCGCCGGGGTGACGCCGGAGCCCCCGGCGGCACCCCGGCCCCCGGTTCCCCGGCGCGGGAACCGGACGAGCTCAGGAGAGAACACACCATGCAGTTCGGCATCTTCACCGTCGGGGACGTGACCCCGGACCCCACCGACGGCCGCACGCCGACCGAACACGAGCGCATCAAGGCGATGGTCGCCATCGCGCTCAAGGCCGAGGAGGTCGGCCTGGACGTCTTCGCGACCGGCGAGCACCACAACCCGCCGTTCGTCCCGTCCTCACCGACCACCCTGCTCGGCCACATCGCCGCCCGCACCGAGAAACTGATCCTGTCCACGTCCACGACGCTGATCACCACCAACGACCCGGTGAAGATCGCCGAGGACTACGCGACGCTCCAGCACCTGGCCGACGGCCGGGTCGACCTCATGCTGGGGCGCGGCAACACCGGTCCGGTCTACCCGTGGTTCGGCCAGGACATCCGCCAGGGCATCAACCTCGCCAAGGAGAACTACGCGCTGCTGCGCCGCCTGTGGCGCGAGGACGTCGTGGACTGGGAGGGCACGTTCCGTACGCCGCTCCAGGCCTTCACCTCGACACCGCGGCCGCTGGACGGCGTCCCGCCCTTCGTCTGGCACGGATCCATCAGGTCCCCCGAGATCGCGGAGCAGGCCGCCTACTACGGCGACGGCTTCTTCCACAACAACATCTTCTGGCCGGCCGACCACACCCGGCGCATGGTGCAGCTCTACCGGCGCCGGTTCGCGCACCACGGCCACGGCCGGCCGGAGGACGCCGTCGTCGGCCTGGGCGGGCAGGTCTTCATGCGCAAGAACTCCCAGGACGCCGTACGGGAGTTCCGCCCCTACTTCGACAACGCTCCCGTGTACGGCCACGGCCCCTCGCTCGAGGACTTCACCGAGCAGACCCCGCTGACCGTGGGCTCCCCCCAGCAGGTCATCGACCGGACCCTGTCGTTCCGTGAGTCCGTCGGCGACTACCAGCGCCAGCTGTTCCTGATGGACCACGCGGGGCTGCCGCTGAAGACCGTACTGGAGCAGCTCGACCTCCTCGGCGAAGAGGTCGTGCCCGTCCTGCGACGGGAGTTCGCCCAGGGACGTCCGGCCGACGTGCCGCAGGCCCCCACGCACGCGTCCCTCCGAGCCGCCCGGGAGGTGTCCGCCGCATGAGGCTGATCGTCGTCTCCGCGGGACTGAGCACCCCCTCCTCCACCCGCCTGCTCGCGGACCGGCTGGCCGAATCGGCCCGCGACGAGCTCGCCGCCCGGGGGCGGGCCCCGTCGACCGAGGTCGTGGAGCTGCGCGAACTGGCCGGCGACATCGCCAACCACCTCGTGACCGGATTTCCCCCGCCGCGACTGAGCGCCGCGATCGACGCGGTGACGGCGGCCGACGGCCTGATCGTCGTGACTCCCGTGTTCGCGGCGTCCTACAGCGGTCTCTTCAAGTCCTTCTTCGACGTGATCGATCCGGACGCCCTCACCGGCAAGCCCGTCCTGATCGCGGCGACCGGCGGTACCGCCCGCCACTCCCTGGCCCTCGAACACGCCGTGCGCCCGCTGTTCGCCTACCTCCGCGCCGTCGTCGTCCCCACCGCCGTGTTCGCGGCCTCCGAGGACTGGGGCTCGGGCGGGGACGAGTACACCGACGGCCTGCCCGGCCGCGTCCGCCGCGCGGGCGTCGAGCTCGCCACGCTCATGGCGGCGCGCCCGGCCGGCGAGGAGCCCGAGGACGACGTCACGGCACTCGAACGGCAACTCGCCGACCTGCGCTTCGACTGAGACGGGCCCGTGGGCCGGGCGACGGCGGGGTGGTTCCCATGGTTCATACTGTTCCGCCGTATGAGCGTGAACCGAGTGACGACAAGGACCGTGCCCGAGGAGCTCGACGGCGCACGGACGCCCCTCCGCGGCAGGGACGCCGAACTGGCGTTCATCGAGGCGCTGCTCGACGCGCTCGGCCGGGGCGAAGGGGGGATCGTCCGCGTCCAGGGCCCCGCCGGCATCGGCAGGTCCAGGATGCTCGCGGAGGCCGCGGCAGCCGCGAGGCGGCGCGGGACGAGGGTGTTCGAGGGCGCGGCGGACCCGGACGGACAGTTCGTGCCGCTCGGCCCGCTCCTCGACGGTGTGCTCGCCGGCGAGGGGCCGCTGTCGGGCGTCGCCCGTCTCCGGGACCTCGCCACCACACCCGGCCAGCGGTTCTGGCTGCTCCAGGAACTGGGGAACCGCTTGCGGGAGACCGTCCGCAAGGGCCCCTTGCTCATCGTCCTCGACGACCTCCAGTGGTGCGACGATCTGACCCTCCTCACCTTCCACACCCTCGCGGCCGGCCTCTCGTCGCACCCCATCCTCTGGCTGGTCGCCGTCCGCGGTGGCAGCGTGCCCTCGGGAGTGCGCACCACCCTGGACCGGATCCGGCAGGCGGGGGCACACGAGCTGGCCCTCGGCGCGCTGGGGGACCTGGCGACCACACAGATCAGCGAGGACGTCCTGGGCGCCGCCCCGGGACCGGACGTCCTGCGCGTCGCGCGCCGCGCCGAGGGGGTGCCACAGCTCCTGGTCGAGCTGATCGGCTCCCTGCGGAAGGACGCGGCGGTGACGATCGAGAACGGTACGGCCAGGCTGTCCGACGGACCCCCGGCCCCACGGGAGCTTCCCTCCGTCGAGCGCCGCCTCGACCAGCTGTCGGACGAGGCCCGCGAGCTGGTGCGGACGGCCGCCGGCGTGGGCGGCCCGGTCACCGTCGCGCTGCTCGCCGAACTGCTCGGCAGGTCCCCGGCGGCGCTCATCAGGACGGTGCAGGAATCCCTCGACGCCGACCTGCTCGCCGAGGACGGCGACCGCCTCGCCTTCCGTCAGGACCTGATCCGCGAGGCGGTCGAAGCCGGCCTGCCCCTGCCCCTGCGCCAGGCCCTCCGCCGGCAGACCGCCGGACCGGCGCCGGGAGGCGCGGGCGCCCCCGTCGCCCGTCCCGGGCCGCCTGAGGGAGCGGACGCAGCGCAGCGAACCGCGGAGGCGGGTGATGCCGTAGAGGCCGACCGGCTGCGCACCGAGGCGGCGGAACTCGCGGCCACCGCTCCCGGAACCGCCGCGGAACGCAGCCTCAAGGCCCTCGAACTCACCGCCGCCGCCGCTCCGGAGCGGCCGCGGATCATCGCCGAGACGATCCCGCTGCTCTGGCAGACGGGCCGTGCGGCCCAGGCGCGTGACCTGGGAGCCACCGCCCTGGCGGCCGGCGGCCTCGAACCCGAGGGCGAGGCACTCGTACGCCTCGCGCTGGCCCGCCTCTCCGTACAGTTCGACTTCTCCGAGGCCGTCCGGCAGGCCCGCGCCGGGGCGGCACTGCCCGGGATATCCGTCACCGTGAGGGGACGGCTGCTCGCCATGCTCGCCATCGGCCTGTCGATGTCGGGCGAGCACGCGGCGGCCGAGCGGATCGCCGCCGAGGCGTGGGAGACCGCGGCGGCGGCGGGCGACCGCACCGCCGAGGCCACGCTGACGACGGTCCGCTCGGCGGCCAGTTTCCACCGGATGGACCTCACCGAGGCGTTCCGGCAGGCCGAGCGGTCCGCCGCGCTGGCCGTCGCCCTCGGAGTCAGCACCTCGCTGTGGGTACCGGAGGCCCTGTGGCACGCCCTCCTGTCCAACACCACCGGACGCACCGCGGAGGCGCTCGCCGTCGCGGAGGAGGGCATCCGGATCACCCGGGAGCAGGGCCGGACGGCAGCCACCCGCATGTGGCTCATGACCCGCTCCCGCATCCATCTCGAAACCGGACGGCTGACGGACGCCCGGGCCGACGCCGAAGCCGCGGCCGCAGGGGCCGACGATCCCGGCCCGGGCAACCTCGCCGACGTCACCCTCCGGTACGTGATGCTGCGCGTCGCCCTCCACACCGGCGACCGGCGGACCGCGCGCGCGTACGCGGCGGAGGCGACGCGCATGCGGACCGACGGCGCGCCCGTCGTCCGGCACTTCGGCACCTGGATGCTGGCGCTGATGGCCGACTTCGACGGCCGGCCCGACCGTGCCATGGCCGCACTCGACGAGGTGATGACCTCACCCGCCGCGGACCGTCCCGCCTACGCCGGCCTGATCGACCCCGCCGACGCCCCGGTGCTCGTCCGCCTGGCGCTGAGCGCGGGCAGGCGCGAACCGGCCGCGCAGGCGGTCGCCCTGGCCGAGCAGCGAGCCGCCCTCAACCCCGAGCTCACCTTCCTCGCCGCCACCGCCGCGCACGCCCGGGGACTCCTCGACAACGACCTCGCCCCCCTCGTACGCGCCGTCCGGCTGTACGAGGACTGCCCGCGGGTGCTGGCCCGGGCGTCGGCGCTTGAGGACGCCGGACGCAAGCTCGCGGCCACCCGCAGGTCCGAGGCGGTGCCCCACTTCGAGAAGGCCCTCGCGCTCTACACGCGAGCGGGCGCCGAACGGGACGTCACCCGCGTCCGTCGGCGCCTGCGGGCCGCCGGCGTCCGCCGCCGGCCCTCGACGTCCGGCCTCTCCGACGCATGGCCCGAACTGACGGCCGCGGAGCTACGCGTGGTACGGCTCGCGGCCCGGGGGCTGACCAACCAGCAGCTGGCCGAGCACCTCTCCCTCTCCCCGCACACCGTGAGCTCGCACCTGCGCCGGGCCTTCACCAAGCTGGACGTCACCTCGCGCGTCGAGCTGACCCGGCTGGCGAGGCACCGCGACGACGGAGCGTAATCGCTTCGTATCCCATGTGGGCGTCGTGGCAATGGACGATTCGTGCGATGTGCCGACGTCCTCGTTTCCTCAGACTGATCAAGAACCGCGGAACGCAGAAGTCCGCGGGGCACCCTTGATCGTGAGAGGAACACCGCATGACCGTAAGGCTCCAGCGAGCCCGCCCCGGCAGCCCCGAGCTCCAGGCAGGCGCCGACGAGCGCGCGGAGCGGCTCGGCCGGTCCGTCGCCTTCGACGACCCGCTGGTCCGCACGGTCCGCACGAGACGCCCCCTCGGCGACGAGGACCCGGTCCGCGTCGGCGCCCCGCCGCCGGGCCGCGCCGAGCACGCGACCCTCCGCCACGTCCTCGCCCAGGGCGCGACCCAGGAGCGGGTGCCTCCGCAAGCTCCCGCTGCGGTCCCGCCCTCCGCCCGCTCGGGGTGGCTGGTCCAGATGCTCTCCGAGATGCCGGACACGGACGAGTCGAACCACGTGTACCTCGGCGTCCACGTCCGTGGACCCGTCACCGTCGTCCACGGACGCGCCGAGACCCCGTTGGAGCCGAACGACCTGGTCTTCTGCGACCCGGCCCGCCAGCACCTGCTGCGGTTCGGCGAGGACTGCCGGATGATCTTCTTCCGGGTGCCCCGCTGCTACCTGGGCGTCACGGAGCCGGAACTGAACCGGGTGCTCGGCGTCCCCGTACGCGGCGGGGAGGGGATCGGGGCACTGGCGTCCGGCTTCCTGACCGCGCTCGCCGCCGAGGCGGAGTTCCGCCGGTCCACGATCGGGGACCGGCGCGCCCGGACGGCCGTACACCTCCTCTCCGTCCTGGTCGTGGAGCTCCTCGAAGCGGACACCACGGACGAGGCCGACGACGCCTCAGGGGCCGCCGACGAGATGCTGTCCCGCGTCCACGCCCACATCGAGGAACACCTGATGGACCCGGACCTCTCACCGGAGTCGATCGCCCGCGCCCACCACATCTCCGTCCGGTACCTGCAGAGGCTCTTCCAGAACGACGGCAGCACGGTGAGCCAATGGGTACGGCGGCGCAGGCTCGAGTCCTGCCGGTTCGAGCTGAGCCGTTCCGGCCGGAGAGTCACGATGGCCGCGCTCGCGCATCGCTGGGGCTTCAGCAGCCCCTCGCACTTCAGCCGTACGTTCCGTGGGGCCTACGGCATGAGCCCGAGCGCATGGCAGGCCCTGGCGACCTCGGCCTTCGCCCCGATGCCCGAGGACACCGAGGACACCCAGGACACCCAGGACACCCAGGACGAGCGAAGGCGCTGAGACGCCCGCACGCCGTCCTGCCCGGCGCCCAGAAGTGAACGCTCCCCGGCCCGGGGTCCTGCCCAACAACGCACCTTGCTCTTCGCCCGGGGGCAGGGAGGAAAGAGGAGTCGTGTACGGGAAGAAGTCCTTCGGAGCCGTGCTGCGCGGACTGCGGCAGCGAGGCCGTCTGACGATGGAGGAGCTGGCCGAGGCATCGGGCGTGAGCGTCCGGGCCATCGGCGACATGGAGCGGGGGCGCAGCCTGGTGCCGCAGCGGCGCACGGTGGTGGCGCTGGCGGAGGGGCTCGGACTCGCGGACGACGAGCGGGAGGCACTGCTGGCCACGGTGCGGGCGGCGCGTCCGACGCGCGCGGTCGCGGTGGCGGGAACGGTCGTGCCGCCGCGATCGGTGGGGGACTTCACGGGACGCGAACCGGAGCTGGCCCTCCTGCGGGAGGCCGCGGAACGGACCCTGGACGGCGGACGGGCGTCGGTATGGGTCGTCTCGGGTCCTCCGGGGTGCGGGAAGACGACACTGGCGCTGAAGGCGGCGGCGGATCTGGCGGAGAAGTTCCCCGACGGCTGTTTCGTGGTGGACCTGCACGGCGTGGACGGCCCTGTGGACACGGGCGAGGCGCTGCTCAAGCTGCTGAAGGCCCTCGGCGTGTCGGACCGCCGGCTCGCGCAGGAGGACCAGCGGGGCCGCGCGGGGCTGCTGCGGGCGCTGCTGGGCGACCGCCGGTGCCTGGTGGTGTGGGACAACGCCCGCGACGAGGGACAGGTGCGTGCGCTGCTGCCGGCCGGCGGGCGGAGTCTGGTGCTGGTCACCAGCCGGCGGCCGCTGACCGGCCTCGAGGACGTCGGCCGCCTGCCGCTGTCGGAGATGACGCAGGAGGAAGCGGTCGATCTGCTGCGCCGGATCCTGGGCGAGGAGCGGGCGGACGCGGAGGCCGCGGCGGTGGCACGGGTGGCGGAGCTGTGCGGGCGACTGCCGCTGGCCCTGCGGGTGGCGGCGAACTGGCTGACGGTCCGGTCCGGATGGACCGTCGACCACCTGGTCCGGCGCCTGACCGACGAAGAACGCCGCCTGGGCGCGCTCGCCGCCGGCGACACGCGCGTGGAAGCGGCGTTCGAACTGTCCTACCGTCAGCTGACCGGCCAGGCGGCGCGCATGCTGCGGCTGCTGAGTCTGGTTCCGGGGCCGGACATGACCGCCGCCTACGGTGCCGCCCTGACCGCCACCGACGTCTTCGAGGCCGAGGACGTGATGGAGGAGCTCGTCGAGGCCGGCCTGCTGCAGGCCACCTTCACCGGCCGCTACCAGGTGCACGACCTGCTGCGGCTGTTCGCCCGCGCCCGGCTGGCCCGCGAGGGAGGACCCGGCGAGCGGGAGGCGGCCGACGACCGGCTGCGCGCCTGGCTCCTGGAGACCGCCGTGATCGCCGGCCGCTGGTACAAGCCCGCGTACGGGGCGCCGCCCTCCTCCTGGCGGGGACCGGTCCCGCTGGAGAGCGCCGAGGAGGCCCGTGCCTGGCTCCAGAACGAGGCCCCCTCCTGGCTCGCCGCGCTGCGGGGCGCCGCCCGTCGGGGTGAGCACAGCCGGGTCGTGGAGACCGCCCACGCCATGGAGTGGTTCTGCAACCTGTGGGTCCACTGGGGGCACTGGCCCGAGGTCTTCCGGCTGGCCGGCGAGGCCGCCACCGCCCTCGACGACGCGTACATGCAGGCCTTCCACCTCAACGTGTACTCCTGGTCCCTCTCCTGCGAATCCCGGTACCGGGAGGCCGTCGAACGGGCCGGCGAAGGGCTGGAGTGCGCCCGCCGCGCCGGTGACACCGCCCAGCAGGCCTCGGCGCTGGCGCTGGCGGCCTGGGCCCTGTCGGAGCTCGGCGAGGTCCAGGAGGCGGCCGACACGTCGCTCTCCGCCATCGGCCTCTACGAGGAGACCGACGACCGCGCGGGCTGGCTGGGCGCCATGTTCACCCACGGAACCTCGCTGCGCCTCCTCGGCCGCGCCGAGGAGGCCCTGGCCCAGCACCAGCGCATCCTCACCTTCCTGGACGCGCGGGACTGCCCGGTGAGCGGGCACCTCGCCGACATGTACCGGGCCAACACGACCGGCGCGCTCGGTCGCGGCCATGCGGTCCTGCGGCGCTGGCGCGAGGCCGCCGACCACCTGCGCGACGCCGTGGCGCAGTCCCACCGCATCGGCATCCCCCACATCGAGGGCAGCGCGCTCGTGCACCTGGGAGAGGCCCTGATCGAACTGGGGGAAGCCGACGAGGCCCGCTCCCGTCTCCGTCAGGTCGTCGCGTTCGGCGAGGCGGTCGACGGCAAGGACCTGAGGGCCGCGCGCAGGCTCCTGGACTCGCTCCCCGCCGGGTGAGCGGCACCGCCGTCGGGTGAGGGGCGCCCGCCGCCGGGTGTACGGGGCCGGGGCTCAGTCGCGGTGCCGGTGCAGGGCGACGTGCACGGTGTCGAGAGCCTGGACGAGGGCGGCCCGGGCGGCGTCCGTGTCGCGGAGCGGATCGAGCACCATGAAGCCGTGGACCGTCCCGTGGTAGCGCACGGACACCACCGGCACGCCGGCCGCCCGGAGCTTCGTCGCGTACGCCTCACCCTCGTCGCGCACCACGTCGGCCTCGCTGGTGATCACGAGTGCCGGCGGGAGACCGGCGAGCTGTTCCAGGGAGGCCCTCAGCGGCGACGCGGTGACCTCGTTCCGCCGCCGTACGTCGGGCAGGTACTGGTCCCAGAACCAGCGCATGGTGTCACCGCCGAGGAAGTAGCCGGTGGAGAACTCCCGGTACGAGGGGGTGTCGAAGGCGGCGTCGGTGACCGGGCAGAGCAGCACCTGCTGGAGCAGCCGCACCCCTCCGCGCTCCTTGGCGAGCAGGGTCAGCGCCGCCACCAGGTTGCCGCCCGTCGAGTCGCCCACGGCGGCCATCCGGCTTCCGTCCAGGCCGATCTCGCCGCCTCGCTCGCAGACCCACTTCGCGACGGCGTAGCACTGCTCGACGGCGATCGGGTACCGCGCCTCGGGGGCTCGCTCGTACGCGACGAAGACCACGGCCGCGTCCGTGCCGAGGGCGAAGGCGCGCACCAGACGCTCATGGGTGTCGGCGTCGCCCAGAACCCAGCCGAGGCCGTGCAGGAACAGCACGACGGGGATCTCGCCGACGCTGCCGGCGGGCCTGACCACCTGCACCCGCACGTGACCGGTCGGCCCGCCCGGCAGGGCGAACCACTCCGTGGAGACGGCGTCCCGGTCGCTAGGGTCGGGGGCGTACGTGCCCTGGAGCCGCGCGAGGTCCAGACGGGCCTGCCCCAGGTCCTGGTCGCACGCCGACGGCGGGCAGGCGTGCCGGGCCACGAACGCCCGGGTGGGCCGGTCCAGGACGGGCCGGGGGGACGAGGGGACGAAGTCGGTCACCCAGGGCCTCCTGCCGAGAGTGGCTGAAGGGAGAGGGAGGTTCGGTGCGCGGGTCCTTGCTCGGGCGGCGGAACACGCAGGTTGCGCCATTCCCGGGGGGAGACGCCGTAGGCGGCGCGGAAGGACCGGCTGAAGTGGGCCGGGCTGACGAAGCCCCACCTCTGGGCCACGGCGGACACGGTGGGGGCCGTCGTGCCGCGGCGGGCCAGTTCGCGGCCGCACTCCTCCAGGCGCCGTTGCCGGATGAGCTGACCCACCGTCGTCCCCTCGCCTTCGAACAGCCGGTGCAGGTAGCGGACGGAGATCCGTTGCGCCCGGGCGATGCGCTCCGGCGACAGATCCGGGTCGGCCAGGTTCCGGTTGATGTGGTCCCGGACACGCGTCACCAGATGGCTCGGCGCGTCCGTGTCCGTGCCGCCCGGGTGGGCGCGCTCGGCGATCAGGGTGGCGAACAGCTCGACGACGTTGCCGGCCAGCCGGTCCGCGACGGTCGGCGGATAGCCGCCGGCGGGGGAGGAGGCCAAGGCCGCCAGGAACGGGAGCAGCATCGCGCCGAAACCGTCCCCGGTGCCGATCGCGTGGCCCGTGACCTGTCGGATGTCGCCGTCCGGCACGCCCAGCGTCCGGCGCGGAAGCTGGAAGACGTGGGTGGCGAACCGCTGCGGATAGTCGAAGGAGTACGGCCGGTTCGTGTCGTACACGACCAGGTCGCCCTCACCCACCTCGGCCCGCCGGCCGTCCTGGACGAAGGTGGCCGTGCCGGATATCTGGACACCGACCGCCACCAGCGCCTCGGACGACCTGGCGATCAACTCCGGCGTGCGGCTGACCCGCTTCGCGTCGGCCTCCACGGTGGCGACCTGGAGGTACCCGAGACGGTCGGTGGCGATCCGGCCGTCGAACGGCCCGTCACCCCGAGGGGTGACGGCCATCGGCACCAGCGACCTGCTCACCGCGTCGTTCCAGTACGCGACCTTGTCCTGGTCCGGCACGGAGGCGGTCGTCAACACCACGCTCAATTTCTCTCCGCTCGGGGGGATCGGGGGGAGGTGACTCCGGGGCTGCCACCGGCGGAACAGGGCGCTGCGCCCGCCCGGTGGAAGGCGGCCGGGGATTCCCGCCCGCACGGACCAGCCAAGCAGCGTCCCGTTTCCGTCTCCAGGCAGAACCACCGGCAGGAATCGGCACTGCCGGATTCCTGCCCCGACCGGCCGCCACGGGGACTTTTTCCCTTCCGCTTGCCTGGATAGGGATCTCTTGCCGCAGTCTTGGCGGCCCCTTGGAGGCCGGCGCCCTCCCCGGCCCCTAGCGTTCCCGTCATGCCGTCCTTGCCGTCGCACCCCCCACGTCACAGCAAGCCCCGGGCCCTTCCGTACCGCAAGCCCACCCGCGGTCGGGACTACTGGATCCTGGACGACGTCCTGCCCGACCCCGACGCCGTGCGGGCGCGCATGCTCGCCCGGGACGACTGGGTGGAGGGCTACCCGCACAAGCCCGAGCCCTGGCCTGGGCTGCGGACCATGCCCGGCCTCGAACCGGCCGAGCTGGCCCGGGTCGAGAGACTGGTGCGCGGGGCCACGGGAGCCCGGAAGCTCTGGGCCGTGGACCCCGCCGGCGGTGGCACCTTCAACCACAACTGCGTCCAGGTCGTCGGCAAGGACGAGTGCGAACCGCGCCCGCACACCGACTCACGGAGCCTGTGCCGCTACGCGGCGGTGCTGTACCTCAGCCCGGACCCGCCGAAGGACTGCGGCACCAGCTTCTACCGCCAGAGCCTGCCCGGCGGGGTGCTCGGCGGCAACCAGGTGCTCGCCCCGCACAACAACCTGGTCGACGCGCTCGGCACCCGCTTCGTACCGGAGGACTCCTTCACCGAGGACCTGCGCGTCCCGCCCCGCTACAACCGCCTGCTGCTGTACGCGGCCAACCTCATCCACACCGCGACCGGCTACACCGGCACCACCCTGGACGACAAGCGGATGACCGCCGTCTTCTTCTGGATGGCCTAGCGGTGGGCGGACGTCCCGAGTGGTCCCGTGGCCGTCCGCCATGGGGTGACGGCGCGGTCGGCGAGAGGTGATCCGGGCCAGGGCGGTAGGTTGCGTTCCCGCGGGACCAAGGACCCCTTTTTCGCGGGACCTCCGTCCCTCCGCGAGCCGTTTCGACGCGCCATTGCCCTTATGGGCGGCGAGAGTTGAGCGGTCGGTGGGGAAACAAGAGGCATAAAGGCCCTTCCGGGGAGGTGCTTAGCCTGTACGGATGAGTTTCCGTACCGAAATGAAGCGCGCCGTCACGCCGCGGGCCGCTTTGCTCGTCGTGGGCGTCCTCGTCCTGCAACTGCTCTTCATCGCCTCGTACGTCGGTGCCCTGCACCACCCGAAGCCGAAGGACGTCCCCTTCGGCGTGGTGGCCCCCCACACCGTGTCGGCGCAGTTCGTCGGGCAGCTGGAGAAGCTGCCCGGGGCGCCGCTCGACGCGCGCGTCGTCGCCGACGAGGCCACCGCCCGCGAGCAGATCGCGCAGCGCGAGATCGACGGGGCCCTGGTCGTCGACCCGGCCGGCCGCACGGACACCCTGCTCGTCGCGTCCGGCGGCGGCTCCGCGCTCTCCCTGGGCCTGGAGGAGATGATCACCAAGGTGGAGGGCGCCCAGCACCGGCAGGTGGACACGGTCGACGTGGCCCCCGCCGCTGCGGGGGACTTCAACGCGCTCTCCGCGTTCTACCTGGTCGTCGGCTGGTGCGTCGGCGGCTACATCTGCGCGTCCATCCTGGCCGTCAGCAGCGGCTCCCGGCCGGACAACAAGCCCCGTGCGCTCATCCGGCTGGGCGCCCTCGCCGTGTCCGCGGTCCTCGGCGGACTGGGCGGCGCGATCATCGTGGGCCCCGTCCTGAACGCCCTGCCCGGCAGCATCGCCGCCCTGTGGGGCCTGGGCACCCTGGTGGTCTTCGCCGTGGGCGCGATAACGCTCGCCCTGGAGTCGATCTTCGGGATCGTCGGCATCGGCCTGGCGATCCTGCTCATCGTGGTGATGGGCAATCCGAGCGCGGGCGGCGCCTTCCCGCTGCCGATGCTGCCGCCGTTCTGGCAGGCGACGGGCCCCTTCCTGCCGCCGGGCGCGGGCACCTGGGCGGCGCGCTCGATCGCGTACTTCCAGGGCAACGCCATGGGTACGTCCCTGCTGGTCCTCGGCTTCTGGGCGGCCCTCGGATCCGCCGTCACCCTGGCGATGGCGCGGCCCCGCCGCCCGCGCGACACGGCGGCCGTCACGAGCTGACGCGACCGTACGGACAGGGCGGGGGTCCGGCACGTCACACGTGCCGGACCCCCGCCCTGTCCGCGTCCGTCTCCGTACCCGTCTCCGCGTCCGGGCCGAGGTCCGTACCCGGTCAGACCTGGTAGCGGTCCGGCGCGAACAGGTGGGGATGGGCGGCGATCCAGTCCGAGGTGCGGCGCAGGCCCTCTTCGAGGGAGACGCGGGGCTCCCAGCCGGCCCAGTCGCGGGCGCGCGCGTTGTCGGAGAGCAGCCGCTCGACCTCGCTGCCGGACGGGCGCAGCCTGGTGCGGTCCACGACGACCTCCGCCTCCCGGCCCGAGGCCGTCACGAGCGCCCGGGCGAGGTCACCGACGGAGATCTCGCGGCCGGTGCCGAGGTTCACCACGTGGCCGAGCGCCCGGTCGCACTCCGCCACGGCCAGGAAGCCCTCCGCGGTGTCCGTGACATAGGTGAAGTCACGGGTCGGGGTGAGCGAACCCAGCTTGATCTCCCGGGCGCCCGCGTGCAGCTGGGCCAGGATGGTGGGGATGACCGCGCGTGCGGACTGGCGCGGCCCGTACGTGTTGAAGGGCCGTACCACCGTCACCGGGAGCGCGAAGGCGTGGTGGAAGGAGAGGGCCATCATGTCCGCGCCGATCTTCGACGCCGAGTACGGCGACTGCGGCTGGAGCGGGTGCGACTCCGCGATGGGGGCGGTGCGGGCGGTCCCGTACACCTCGCTGGTGGAGGTGTGGACGAGACGCCGCACGCCGTGCCGGCGGCACGCCTCGGCGATGTGCTCGGTGCCCGTCACGTTCGTCTGCACGTACGCGCCCGGCGACACGTAGCTGTACGGGATGCCGATCAGCGCCGCCAGGTGGAACACGGTGTCGCAGCCGGCGACGGCGTCGTCGACCCGGCCCGGGTCGCGGACGTCGCCCGCCCACATCTCCACCCGGTCGTCGTCCAGGTAGCGCGCCAGATGGCCCTTCTCGCCGTACGGCTTGTAGTGCACGAAGGCGCGGACCCGGGCGCCCCGCTCCACGAGCAGGTCCACGAGCGTCGATCCGATGAAGCCCTCGGCGCCGGTGACGAGGACGGTCCGGCCCTCCCAGACGGAGGGGACGAGGGTCGGGGTGCCGGTCATATGAGCTCCAGTGCGGTGGTGAGGGAAAGGGGAAGCGGGTGGCCCGCGAGGCGCAGCACCTCGGCGGCGAGCAGGTCGGCGGCGTGGGCGTGCGGCCCGGGCGCGGCGGCCCCCGCCATGGCGGCCAGCCGGGCCGGCGCGTCGAGCAGCGGGGCGAGCAGCGAGGCCAGCCGCCCGGCGGTGGTCTCCGCGTCCGGCAGCAGCAGTCCGGCACCCGGATCGGTGAGGACCCGCGCGTTGTGCGTCTGGTGGTCGCCGGGGGCGTACGGGTAGGGCACGAGGACGGCCGGGACGCCGGTGGCCGCCAGCTCCGCGACCGTCGCGGAACCCGCCCGGCACACCATCAGGTCGGCCGCGGCGTACACCTCGGCCATCGCGTCCAGGTACGGCACGGCCCGTGCGACGCGCGCCCCGCCGCCCTCCGCCAGCCGCCGCCGGGCGTCCGCGAGGGCGGCGGGCCCGGTCTTGACGAGCAGGTGGACGTCGTCCCGGTCGCGCCACAGCTCGGCGAGGCCCAGCGCGGCCTCGGTGAGGCGCGCCGCGCCCAGGCTGCCCCCGTTGAAGACGATCAGCCGCCGCCCCTCGGGCACGCCGAGCCGCCGCACGGCCTCGGCGCGGCGGGCCTCCCGGGCGCCGGAGCCGACCGGGAGGGCGGCCAGCGCGGCGATCCCGGCCGCGATCGGCATGCCGGTGGTACGGGCGTCCTGCCCGCCGTGCAGATGGCTCCGGCTCGCGTCGAACGCGACCGCGAGGTGCGGGGTGACCCGGGCCGCGAACCGGTTGGCCCGGCCCGGCACCGCGTTGGACTCGTGGATCAGCGCGGGCAGACCGGCGAACCGCGCGCCGAGCACCGCCGGGGCGCTGGGGTATCCGCCCATGCCCACGACGACCTCCGCGCCCCCGGCGCGCAGGATCTCGCGGGCCTGCCCCGCGGACTTCAGCAGCGCCGCCGGCAACAGGAAGCGGCGCGCCCCGAGCCCGGGGTCGAAGGGGATCATGTCGACGAGGTGCAGCGGATATCCGGCGTCCGGGATCAGCCGGCCCTCCAGACCGCGGGCGGTCCCGATGAAGGAGACGGCGGCTCCGGGGACCGCGCGGCGCAAGGCGTCGGCGAGGGCGAGACCCGGGTAGATGTGACCCCCGGTGCCGCCCGCGCCGATCACCACGGAGAGCGGCGGCCGGGTGCGTGGTGTGTCCATGGCCGCACTCTCACGGCTCGCCCTAAGAAGGTTCTAAGAGGGGGTTCGCTCGGCTTTGGCATCATTCGGGGCATGGAGCCGAAGGTGTACCGCGTGCTGGTGGTCGACGACGAGCCCGAGGTCCGGGCCGCCGTCGAGGACGGACTGACCGTGGAGGGATACGAGGTGCGCGGCGCGCCCGACGGCCTCGCCGCCCTGTCGGCGGTGGCCCTGTGGGAGCCGGACGCCGTCGTCCTCGACGTGATGATGCCGGGCATCGACGGCCTCGCCGTGTGCCGCGGGCTGCGCGCGGCCGGCGACCGCACCCCGATCCTCGTGCTCACCGCCCGCGACTCGGTCAGCGAACGCATCGACGGCCTCGACGCGGGCGCCGACGACTACCTCGTCAAGCCCTTCGCCCTCGACGAACTCCTCGCGCGCGTACGGGCGCTGCTCCGCCGTGCCGCCCCCGAGCCCGCCGGACAGGACGGGGGCCCGGAGCCCCTGGCGTACGAGGACCTGCTCCTCGACCCCGGGACGCGGACCGGCCGCCGGGGCGGGCGGACCCTCGAGTTCAGCCGCACCGAGGCGTCCCTCCTGGAACTGCTGCTGCGCCACCCCGGCCAGGTGCTGCCCCGCGAGCTCATCCTCGAACTCGTCTGGGGCCGCGACTTCGGCCCGGAGTCCAACTCCCTCGCCGTGTACGTCGGATACCTGCGCCGCAAGCTGGAGGCGGGCGGCGAACCACGGCTCGTCCACACGGTGCACGGCGTCGGCTACCGGCTGGGACCGGCGTGACGGCGCGCGGCGGGGAGCCGGAAGAGCCGGCGCGGGAACCGGGGGAGGCGGAGGGGGGTGCGGGCGAGGCGGCCCGGGGCGGGCGGCACCGCAGCCGGGCGCGGTGGCGCCGCCGCCGGCCGCTGCGTACCCGGATGGCACTCGCCGCCACCGCGGCCGTCGCCGTCGTCGCCGTCGGCATGTGCGTCGCGGCCTTCCTCATCGTCCGGGCCCAGCTCGAACACCAGCTCCAGCTGAACCTCACCCAGTACGCCCGCCTCGTCGCCCAGCGGAACCACGGGGCCGGGCCCGGCGTCCTCTCCGGGGAGTGCCGCTTCCTGGCCGCGCCCGGCTGCGCCCAGGTGGTGCCCGCCGACCGGCGGGACGACCCGCCCGACCCGTACATCCTGCCGGTCACCGACACCGCGCGCGCCGTGGCGGCCGGGCGGCACGGGCCGTACTACTCCGAGATCACCGTGGCCGGCCGGCCCACCCGGATGCTCACCACCGACTTCGCGCCCGGCCGCGCCCTCCAGGTCGCGATCCGCTCGGACACCGTGGAACGCGGAGTGGACCAGGTCGCCCGGCTGCTCACCCTCACCTGCGCCATCGGCGTGGTGACGGCCGGCTTCCTCGGCTCCTGGGTCGCCCGCACCGGACTCGCCCCGGTGACCCGGCTGACGGCGACCGCCGAGCGCATCGCCGCCACGCGCGACCCCCGCCACCGGATCGGCCCGGCGTCGCCCGGCCCGGGGGCCGCGCCCGCCGACGAGATCACGCGCCTCGCGGCCAGCTTCGACGTCATGCTGGACGAGCTGGAGAAGTCGGTCACGGCCCGGCGCCGACTGGTCGCCGACGCCTCGCACGAACTGCGCACCCCGCTGACCGCGCTGCGCACCAACGCCGAACTGCTCACCCGCGCCGACCGGCTGACCCCCCGGCAGCGCGACCGCGCCGCGTCCGCCGTGCACCGCCTGCTCCGTGAGGTGAACGGCCTGGTCGCCGACCTGATCGAGCTGGCCAGGGACGAGGAACCCCGGCCCCTGCTCGAACAGGTCGCCCTGGCCCCGCTCCTCGCCCACACGGTGGCCACGGCCCGCGACCACTGGCCCGCGGTCCCCTTCGAGGTACGGGTCACCGGCGCACCGGTCGTGCCCGGCGTGCCGGCCCGCCTGACCCGGCTCGTCGGCAACCTCCTCGACAACGCGGCCAAGTTCAGCCCGCCCGGGCAGCCGGTCGAGATCACCCTCGACGCGCACGAGCTGACGGTGCGCGACCACGGTCCCGGCATCGCGGAGGAGGACCTCCCCTACGTCTTCGACCGCTTCTACCGCGCCACGGCGGCCCGCGCCCTGCCCGGATCGGGCCTCGGCCTGGCCATGGCCCTCCAGATCGCCCGGGCCCACGGCGCCGAACTGACGGCGGAGCGGGCCCCGGGCGGCGGCGCCCTGTTCCGGCTGACGTTCCCCGGCTGACCCCCGACCCCGGCCGGCCCGACGCCCGCCCGTTCCCCGCGCTCGCGCCCGCGCTCGCGCCGTGTGGCGACTTCTCGACAGGAACGGATGATTCCGTATCGGACCGGCTCGGGTGGGCACAACAGCCGCAGGCACCTTGACATCCGCAGACGTGAGGAGCGCGCATGTCCACCTGGCCGTCGTCGGAAGAGCCGGTCTTCACCGCGGACTTCACCTCGCGGGACCAATGGGTAGCGGGCCGCAGCTGGGCCTATCCGAACGGAGGCCCGGTCAACCCGGGCGACAACAAGCTGGACCACCTCGTCGACGACCCGGAGTACAGCCGTACCGGGCGCTTCCGGGCCACCCGGCGGCGCGACGGCCTCTGGGACGCCGGCCTGCTCACCACGGAAGGCAGCCGGGACGGCTTCGAGCTCCGTACGGGGGACACCCTGGAGGCCCGGGTCAGACTCCCCGAGGAGATGGGCGCCTGGCCGGCGATCTGGACCTGGCGCGACGGCGGCCAGGAGGTCGACGTCTTCGAGTACCACCCCGACAACCCCGACCTCCTGGAACTGACCAACCACGTCCGCAACGCCCACCGCTACCACCGCTCCTCCGCCGTGCGGCCCGGCGGCTGGATCGCCCTGCGCGTCTCGTTCGGCGCGCGGTCCGTGACCTGGTACCTGGACGGCGAGGAGATCTTCGACGACGGCCGGGGCGTCGGGCGCGGCTGGCACGCCTATCTGATCGTCAACCTCTCGGTCTGCGCCGGGCGCTACCACCCCGCCCCCGACGCCACCGCCACCGAGATGTCGTACGAGGTGAGCGATCTGCGGGTCTATCGCCGGGGGTGGTGAGCCCGGCGGCGGTCCGTACCGCCCGATGTGGAGAGGGCCGCCATGTGCGCGGCCCTCTTTGTGTGGGGCGACCCCATGCCCCGGTGTCGCCCCGCCCGCCTAGCGTGTGCTCACCCGGTGCCGGGACGGCATCGGGCGGCCGCGCTGAGGGCGCACGAGTGGGGAAGAGGCCGGATCATGGCCGGAAGACGGAGCCGGGGGCGGGGCTGGCGGGCGCGGGCCGCTCGGATCATGGCGGTGGCGGGGGTGGTCACGGCGGCCCTCGTGGTGCCGCCCGCCACCGCGAGCGGGCAGCCGGCGGGCGCCGCCGCCGGTGCCCGGGCGGTGGCCGCCGCGCCGCCCTCGTACCTCAGCCTCGAAGCGAGTTACGGCGCGGGGACCGTCACCAACGGCTGGAGCCGGGTCGAGCGGTACGCCGACACGACGGCCGGGTTCCGCACCGAGGGCTTCCCGGCGGACGGCCGAGGGGACCAGGACGGGGTGCGGGTCACCTACTTCGGCGGCGT
Source organism: Streptomyces sp. NPDC093111 (assembly GCF_040683955.1). NCBI lineage: Bacteria > Bacillati > Actinomycetota > Actinomycetes > Kitasatosporales > Streptomycetaceae > Streptomyces > Streptomyces sp. NPDC093111. The sequence goes on from NZ_JBFBNW010000015.1 coordinate 269,882, forward strand.
CGCCCGGCCCTCCTCGGGGAAGTTCCTCCTCTACTCGGCGCCCGGCTGGGACACCGGCAGCCGCACCACGCCCGTCCTCCTCGTGCACGGCGCCAACGACACGGCGGACCGGGCGTGGGCCAACCCCGGCGAGTCCGGCGGCTACGGCTGCGGCGCCGCGAGCTGCCCGTCCACCGGCCTCATGCAGTACCTGTCCGCGCGCGGCCACCGGGTCTTCGCCGTCGGCTTCGCCCACAAGCAGGGCGACAACCTCATGCAGGCGCAGGTCGTCGGCGACGCCGTCGCCGTCATCAAGGTCCGGCTGGGCGTCGCCCAGGTGGACCTGGTCGGGTGGAGCAAGGGTCAGATGTCGACCCGGGCGTACGTGTCGTCCGTGAAGCCGAGCTGGGGGCGCGCGTACGCCGGTGACGTACGCCGGCTCGTCACCGTCGGCGGCCCGAACGGCGGCTACGACTACCCCTACGCCCACGGCTGGGCCCACGACTTCTCCCTCTGGCCCGAGTGCGGCGGCAAGATCAACGCCCCCTCCCCGCACTCCCACATGACCTGCTACGGCCTGTACACCGCCCACCCGGAGTTCTCGTTCACGCCCTCCGGCGGCCAGGACAACTACCCCGGCCAGCGGCAGATGCTCGCCCGCTGGGACGGCGTGTACGGAGTCGACGGCGCCGCCCAGGACTGGTACACGACCTACTACGGCGGCCAGGGCTTCTACACGGCGGGCGGCGGCATCCAGGCCGCCATCGACGCCGGGTCGCTCATCGCGCCGCTGCACAGCGCGGGCGTACCCGCCTCCGTCACCACCTACCTGCTGGCCGGCGGCTCCGCCGACATCCTCGGCATCTTCAACGAGAACCGCGGCCCCAGCGACGGTGTCGTCTTCACCGCCAGCGCCCTCGACACCACCGGCATCCCCACGGTCGGCGGCAAGGCCACCGTCGCGGGCGCCAACCACCTCGAACTGGGCTGGAACAGCTCGGCCGCCGCCCAGATCGCCACCTGGCTTTCCTGAAGGACCCGACATGAACACGCTCCGCACCCGCCACGTCGCCACCGCCCGGCTCACCCAGCGGATCACCGAGGTCCGCGACGAGGGCGAGGTCGTCCTCTTCGTCCACGGCAACGTCTCCTCCTCCGCGTTCTGGCACCCCGTCCTGACCGCGCTGCCGGACCGCTACCGCCCCATCGCCGTCGACCTGCGCGGCTTCGGCGGCACCGACCCGCTGCCCGTCGACGCCACCCGGGGCGTGCGGGACTACGCCGACGACCTCGCCGCGCTCCTGGAGGCGCTCGGCGTCGACCGGGCGCACCTGGTCGGCTGGTCCATGGGCGGCGGCGTCGTGATGCAGTTCCTCCGCGACCACCCGGCCGCGGTCCGCTCCCTGTCGCTGGTCAACCCGGTCTCCCCGTACGGCTTCGGCGGCACCCGCGGCGTGGACGGCGTCCTCAACTCCGCCGACGGCGCCGGGTCGGGCGGCGGCACCGCCAACCCCGAGTTCGTCCGCCTGCTGGCCGAGGGCGACCGCGGCGAGGACTCGCCGCTCTCCCCGCGCTCCGTCCTCGCCACCTGCTACGTCAAGCCGCCGCTGCGCCCCGCGCACGAGGACGCGTACGTGGAGGCCATGCTCACCACCCGCACCGGCGACGACCACTATCCGGGCGACAGCAAGCCGTCCGACGCCTGGCCCGGCATCGCGCCCGGCACCCGCGGGGTGCTCAACTGCCTCGCCCCGACCCACTTCCGCGTCGACGACCTGCACCTGATCGGCCCCAAGCCGCCGATCCTGTGGATCCGCGGCGAGGACGACGTGATCGTCGCCGACACCTCGATGTTCGACCTGGCGCACCTCGGCGCGCTCGGCGCCGTACCGGGGTGGGACGGGACCCCGGCGCAGCCGATGGTCGCGCAGACCCGGCACGTCCTCGACCGGTACGCGGCGGCCGGCGGGAAGGTCCGGGAGGTCGCGGTCGCCGGCGCCGGGCACTCGGTCCACCTGGAACGCCCCGAGGAGTTCGGCGCCGCGCTGATCGAGGTGCTGACGGCATGACCGTGCGCACGACCCGGCAGGGCGCGGTCCGAGGCCGCGCCCTGCCCGACGGCGTGACCTCGTTCCTCGGCATCCCGTACGCCGCCCCGCCCTTCGGTGGCCTGCGGTTCCGCGCCCCGGCGCCGCCCGCCTCCTGGACGGGTGTCCGGGACGCCACGGCGTACGGCCCGACGCCGCCGCACGCCCCCTACGCGCCGCCGTTCGACGCGCTCATCCCGGACGACGTCACCGAGGGGGAGGACTGCCTCAACCTCAACATCTGGACGCCGGCCCCGGAGCGCGGTGCCGGGCTGCCGGTGATGGTGTGGCTGCACGGCGGGGCGTTCACCAACGGGGCCGGCTCGGTGTCCGCGTACGACGGCGGTGCCTTCGCCCGTGACGGCGTCGTCTGCGTCACCCTCAACTACCGGCTGGGTGCCGACGGCTTCCTGCGCCTGCCCGGCCGCCCCGACAACCGGGGCCTGCTCGACCAGATCGCCGCCCTGCGCTGGGTGCGGGAGAACATCGACTCGTTCGGCGGCGACCCCGAACGGGTGACCGTCTTCGGCGAGTCGGCCGGCGCCATGAGCATCGGCATGCTCCTGACCGACCCGGCGGCCCGGGGGCTGTTCCGCCGGGCGATCCTCCAGTCCGGCGCCTGCCACCACTTCCTGCGCCCGGCCTCGGCCGAGCTGGTCACGGCCCGGCTCGCGGCGAAGCTGGGCATCGACCCGACCCCGGAGGCGTTCGCCGCCGTCCCGCTGCCCGAACTCCTGCCCGCCCAGGCGGAGTTGCGCGGCGAGCTGAACGCCCGACCCGATCCGGCGCTCTGGGGCGAGGCCGCGCTCAACATGATGCCGTTCGAACCGGTGGCGCCCGCCCTGGCCCTGCCCGGACCCGACTGCGGGATCGACCTGCTCATCGGCAGCAACCGCGAGGAGTACCGCCTCTTCCTCGTCCCGACCGGGCGCCTGGACCTCGTCCCCGCCACCACCCTCGACGCCCTCGCCACGGCCTACGGCCTCGACCCGGCCGTGGCCCTCCCCGTCTACGAGGCCGCCCGGCCCGGCGCCACGCCGGGCGAACTCCTCGACGCGGTGGCCACCGACTGGTTCTACCGCGTGCCCGCCGTCCGGCTCGCCGAGGCCGTCCCCGGCTCGTACCTGTACGAGTTCTCCTGGCGCTCCCCGGGCTTCGACGGCGCGCTCGGATCCTGCCACGCCCTGGAACTCCCCTTCGTCTTCGACCGCCTCCACGACCCGGCCTACGCCCCGCTGCTCGGCGCCGACCCGCCGCAGGCGCTCGCGGACGCCCTGCACGGGGCGTGGGTGTCCTTCGCGCGGACGGGCGACCCCGGCTGGCAGTCGTACGAACCCGGGACCCGTACGACGATGGACTTCACGGATGCCGGTCCCGCCCAGGTCAGCGATCCACGAGCCGGTGAACGGAGGCTGTGGGACGGCGTGCGCTGAGCAAAGTGCGCCCCGTAATGCGCGGCCGCACGCCGTCTTCGCGCGGTCGCGCCACAAGGTGGCACAACGGACCCGTGCGCTCGCCGATTCAAGTGAATCCGACGGCGTGTGTGTTGATACGACTTTGACCTCGGGGCACGCTCCCTCCCAGCGGTTCTCACCCGTTGAGAGGGATGGGCATGACGACCCAAGTCACCGAGTCCGAGCTGGAAGCCCTGCTCCATGGCGCACTGCGCGCCAAGGGGGCGGGCGAGCGCTGGGCCACCGAGTCGAACGAGAGCTGGTGCCGGGTGGCACCACGCTCCGGGACCGGGCCGGCCCAGGGCTGGAAGCTGCACGTGTCGGCGACGGCCGCGTCCGCCCCGGCGGTCCTGGAGAGGGCCCTGGACGTCCTGCTCAAGGACGGCTCGGCCTTCAAGTTCGCCCGCTCCCTGGAGCAGGTGAGCGCCCTCAACACCCGGGCCACGCCCCGGGGGAGCTCGGGCAAGTTCCTCACCGTGTACCCGGCCTCCGACGCCGACGCGGCCCGCCTCGCGCAGGCCCTCCACACGGCGACCGAGGGGCTGGCCGGCCCCCGCATCCTGTCCGACCAGCCCTACGCCCCCGACAGCCTGGTGCACTACCGCTACGGCGCCTTCGTCGGCCGCCGGCGCCTCTCGGACGAGGGGCTGATGGTCTGGTACATCGAGGACCCCGACGGCAACCCCGTGGAGGACAAGCGGACCGGCCGGTACGAGCCGCCCGCGTGGGCCGTCAGCCCCTTCCCCGACTCCGTGCCCGTCGCACCGCCCAGGACCGAGGCGCCGCGCCGCCCCGTCCTGCTCGGCGGCCGGTTCTCGGTGCGGGAGGCCATCCGGCACACCAACAAGGGCGGCGTCTACCGGGGCACCGACGTCGAGACCGGCGCCCCGGTGGTGATCAAGGAGACCCGGCCCCACGTGGAGGCCGACGCCTCCGGCAACGACGTCCGCGACTGGCTGCGCACCGAGGCCCGCACCCTGGAGAAGCTCAAGGGCACGGGGCTCGCGCCGGAGGCGCTCGCGATGTTCGAGCACGGCGGGCACCTGTTCCTGGCCCAGGAGGAGGTGCCGGGGATCCCCCTGCGCAACTGGGTCGCCGAGCACTTCCGCGACAGCGGCGCCGAGCGCTACCGCACCGACGCGCTGGTCCAGGCCGGACGCCTGGTGGACCTCGTCGAGGCCGCCCACGCCCGAGGCTGCGTGCTGCGCGACTTCACCCCCGCCAACGTGATGGTCCGCCCCGACGGCGGGCTGCGCCTCATCGACCTGGAGCTCGCCGTCCTCGCCGACGACGAAGCCCTCCCGAGCCGCGTCGGCACCCCCGGCTTCAGTCCCCCCGAGCGCCTGGTGGACGCGCCCGTCTCCCCGACCGGCGACTACTACAGCCTCGGCGCGACCCTGTGCTTCGTCCTGACCGGCAAGGTGCCGGCCCTGCTGGAGGAGAAGCCCGCCACCCGGCCCGCCGAGGACCGGCTCGGCGAGTGGCTGCGCGCCTGCGCCGCCCCCCTGGACCTGCCGGACGGCCTGCGCACGATGATCCTCGGACTGATGAAGGACGACCCCGCCGCCCGCTGGGACCCGGCCCGGGCACGGGACGCGCTCCGGGAGAGCGCCCCGGTGAGCGCACCCGGGACGGCCTGTACGGACACGGCCCGCACGGTCACCTCCGGCGCGGACACCGGCACCGGCACCGACCCGATCGACCTCGCCGTGGCCGGGATCGTGGAACACCTCGTCGACTCCATGACGCCGGACGACGACCTGCGGCTGTGGCCGGTGTCCGTCAAGGCGGGGGAGACCGACGCCTGCATCGTCCAGCAGGGCGCGGCCGGTGTGCTGTCCGCCCTGACCCGCTACTTCGAGCTCACCGGCGACCCCCGCCTCCCGCAGGTCATCGCCACCGCGGGCCGCTGGATCGCGGACCGCACCGACACCCGCTCCACCCGGCCCGGCCTGCACTTCGGCGGTCGCGGCACGGCCTGGGCGCTGTACGACGCGGGCCGCGCGGTCGAGGACCGCGCGCTCGTCGACCACGCCCTCGCCCTGGCCCTCGCGCCGCAGGAGCCGACGCCCAGCCACGACATCACCCACGGCTCGGCCGGCAGCGGACTCGCCGCCGCCCACCTGTGGCACCGCACCGGCGACCCACGCTTCGCCGCGCTGGTCGCCGAGGCCGCCGACCGGCTGGCCGCCGCGGCCCGGCGCGAACCGGCCGGAGTGAGCTGGCCGGTGCCCGCGGAGGCCGTCGTCGAGGAGGCCGGCAAGCGCTACCTGGGCTTCGCCCACGGCACCGCCGGCATCGGCTGCTTCCTCCTGGAGGCCGCCGCCGTCACCAAGAACCCGGAGCACCGGGAACTGGCCCTGGCGGCCGGCGAGCTCCTCGTGACGCACGCCGTCACCGTCGGCGACGCCACCCAGTGGCCGGCCCAGGCCACCGACGTGCCGACCGCGCCGTACTGGTGCCACGGCTCCGCCGGCATCGGCTCGTTCCTCGTCCGGCTGTGGCGGGCGACCGGCGACGAACGGTTCCGCGACCTCGCCGTCGGCGGCACCCGCGCCGTGGTGGAGCGCGCCTCCCGCGCCGCCGTCACCCAGTGCCACGGACTGGCCGGCAACGGCGACTTCCTCCTCGACATGGCCGAGGCCACCGGCGACCCCGCCCACCGGGCGCGCGCCGAGGAACTGGCCCGCCTCATCGTCTCCGAACGGTCCCACCGCGGCAGCCACGTCGTCTTCCCCAACGAGTACGGGGACGTCTCGACGAGCTGGAGCGACGGATCGGCGGGAATCCTGGCGTTCCTCCTGAGGATCCGCCACACAGAGCCCCGGCACTGGATGGTCCAGCAGCCGGTCTGAGCGGCAGGAGTCTCTGCCGCCCACGTGTCACACAAGAGAAGGAGATTGTCATGGAGAACCAGGACCTCGAGCTGCTGGCCCACCTGCACGCCCTTCCGGAGACCGACCCGGTCGGTGTCGACGGCGACTCGTTCAGCGGAACGTGCGCGTGCGTCGGCCTGCTGACGCTCCTCAACACCATCTGTATCGGTATCAGCTGCGCGTAACACCGAAGCACCCCCCGGCCGGTGGTTGCCCCGAGGCAGCCGCCGGCCGGAGCGGGCTCCGGCTCCGTGCGGACGACGAGGAAGAGGACGAGGACGAGACCCCATGCAGGCATCCGCAGGTGACGACGCACTCGCCGCAGCACCCCTCATGACCGCAGAGGTCACCGGACCCCGCGCGGGGGAGCCCCCGCACGACCCCGGATACGCGATCAGCACCCGCGGACTGGTGAAGAGCTACCCGGGCCCGGACGGCACCTCCGTCGACGCGGTCCGCGGCCTCGACCTCGACGTGCGCCGGGGCGAGACCTTCGCCTTCCTCGGCCCCAACGGCGCCGGCAAGTCCACGACCATCGCCCTGCTGTGCGCCCTCGCCCGCCCCACCTCCGGTCACGCCACCGTGGCCGGCTTCGACGTGTCCACCCGGCCGCACGACGTGCGCCGCCAGGTCGGCATCCTCTTCCAGCACAGCGCCCTCGACCCGGACCTGACCGTCGAACAGAACCTGCGCATCCACGCCCGCCTCTACGGACTGCCCCGCCGCGAGGTGCGCCGGCGGACCGCCGAGGTGCTCGAACCCGCCGGACTGACCGACCGGCGCCGGTTCCCCGTACGCGCCCTGTCGGGCGGCATGCGGCGACGCCTGGAGATCGCCCGCCAGTTGCTGCACTCCCCGAGCGTGCTGTTCCTGGACGAGCCGACCACCGGGCTCGACCCGCACGCGCGCGCCGAGATCTGGGACCATCTGCGGGCCCTGCGCGACCGGCTCGGCAGCACCCTCTTCGTCACCACCCACTACCTGGAGGAGGCGGAGAACTGCGACCGGATCGCGATCATCGACGGGGGCCGGCTTGTCGCCCAGGGCACGCCGCACGGGCTCAAGGCGGAGATCGGCGACGACCGGGTGGTGCTGCGCACCAGCGACGACGGGCGGGCCCGGAAGGTCGTCGCCCAGGCGGCGCCACCGGACCGTCCCGTCACCGTGGATGCCGACGGCACATGGCTGCGGGTGCCCGACGGCAGCGCGTGGATCCCGCGCCTGTGCGCCGCGCTGGAGGCCCACGGCATCGCCGTGCACGCCGCCTCCGCCACCCCGCCAACCCTCGACGACGTCTTCTTCCACCACACCGGCCGCAGCATCACCACCACCCCCGCGGCGATCGGAGCCGGCCGATGACCGCCCTCACCCTCCAGGCGCCCGAGACCACCGAGCGGGGGCCGGCGCCCCGGCTGCGCCACGAACTGCGGGCGATCCACGCCCTGGTCCACCGCGACCTGCTGCGGCTGGCCTGCCAGCGCTCCCACACCGCGCTGGTCCTGCTGCAACCCGTGCTGTACCTCTTCGCCCTCGGCGGCGGGCTCGCCACCCTCATCCCCGCCGCCTCGCTGGGCACCGGTTACCAGACGTACCTCTTCCCCGGCATGCTCATGATGACCGTGCAGACCCCGGCCATCATGGTGGGCATCCGGCTCATCACCGACCGGCAGAGCGGCTACCTGCGCGAGCTCCTGATGGCCCCCGTCAGCCGCTCCACCCTGCTCCTGGGCAGCTGCGCCGGCGGCACCCTCGTCGCCGCCGTGCAGGGCGCCGTCCTGCTCAGCCTGGCCGGTGCGGTCGGCCTGCCGTACGACCCGGTCCTCCTGCTCCTCCTCCTCGGCGGCATGCTGCTGGCCTCCTTCGCCCTCACCAGCCTGACCCTGGCGCTGTCGGTGACGCTGCGCAGCCCCGAGCTGTTCCACACCCTCCTCAGCCTGCTGATGATGCCGCTGCTGTTCCTCTCCGGCGCCTTCTTCCCGCTGGAGTCCATGCCGGGCTGGGCGCGCGGCCTCGCGACCGTCAACCCGCTCGCGTACGGGGTGGACCTGCTGCGCCGCTGCATCACCCTGCGGGTCCCGGACCAGGCGGCCGTCGGCGGCATCGAATGGGCGGGCCGGCAGCCGCCGCTGCTCCTGGAGGCCGGGCTGCTGCTCGCCGTCGGAGCCCTGACGCTCCTCTGGGCCGCCCGCCGCTTCAGCCGCCCGGAGTGACGGCACCGCCCCGCGTTCCCCGGCTCCTCGACTCCCCGGCGCCCCCGCGGCCCGCCCCATCGGCGGGCCGCGGGGGCGTGCCGGGGTAAAGCGCGGGAAAAGTCCTGGTCGGACCGCTGCGGTTCCCGCACGGAGTGTTTACGGCGTCTTATCGCGTTCTTAGCGCCCCAGGAGCCCGTACGGGCGTCCTGGAACGACGGATTCCGCAGCGGGAGAGGCATTGACCTGCGGTTCCGCCCGAGCTTCCATTCAGGCCGGGAGCCACGGACCCACTGATCACCGGACGCCTCGGAGGCGATACCGCTCCCGTTCACAAACACCGCTCGCACCGATCGGAACCGCCTGATGACGGACACCCTCAGCGCACCGCACGCGTTGGCCCCCCAGACCGGCCCCGTGCCGCAGAAGCTCAAGCGCTCCATCGGTGTCGTGGGCGGCACCCTGCTCACGCTGTCGTGCGTGACACCCGCCTCGACCCTCTTCGTGGTCGTCCCGGACCTGTTCGACGGTGTCGGCACCTACGCGGCCCTGACCATCGCGATCGGCTCGCTGCTCTGCATCGGCGTGGCGTTCTGCTACTCCGAGCTCGGCACCCTGATCCCGAGCGCGGGCGGCGAGTACGCCATCGTCTCCACCCTCGCGGGCCGGCTGGCCGGCTGGCTGGTGTTCGTGCTGTCCCTGCTGGTGGTGATGATCGTGCCACCGGTGATCGCCATGGGGACCGCCGACTACCTCGCGCCCCTCGTGCACATCCCGGCCCCGCTGGCCGGTGCCGGCGTCATGGTCCTCGCGACCCTCGCCGGTCTGCTCGACCTGCGGGCCAACGCCTGGATCACCGGCATCTTCCTCGTCCTGGAGGTCGTCGCCGCCGGCATCGTCGCGGTCCTCGGCTTCTCCCACTCCCAGCGGGGCGTCGGCGCCCTGGTCCACGGCCAGGTCGCCTCCGCCGGCGGCGGACACTCGCTCGTCACCGGCGCCATGGTGGTCTCGGGCCTCGCCATCGCCCTCTTCGTCACCCAGGGGTTCTCGACGGCCGTCTACCTCTCCGAGGAGCTGGAGAACCCGCGCCGCACCGTGGCCCGCACCGTGCTCGCCACGCTCGCCATCTCCACCGCCGTGATCCTGGTGCCCGTCGTCGCGATCACCCTCGGCGCCGGCGACCTGGCGACCCTCACCGGCGGAGACATCAGCGGCATGATCGCCGCCTGGTCCAACTCGGCCGTCGGCACCTTCATCAGCCTCTGCGTCGCCCTGGCGATCGTCAACGCCGGCATCGTCATGGTCATCCAGAACTCCCGCGTCCTGTTCGCCTCCGCCCGCGACAAGGCCTGGCCGGAGCCGGTCAACAACGCCCTGTCCCGGCTCGGGCGCTTCGGCTCCCCGTGGGTGGCCACCCTGGCCGTCGGCGTGCCGGGCGCGGCCCTGTGCTTCGTGAACCTCGACACCCTGTACGGCGTCACCGGCGTCTCCGTCACCGGCATGTACCTGCTGGTCGCGGTGGCCGCCCTGTTCAGCCGCCGCGGCGCGCACCGCGAGATCGCGGCCTGGCGCATGCCCCTGTGGCCGGCCGTGCCGGTCCTGCTCATCGGCGTCCTCGCCTACGTCCTGTACATGCAGGACGGCAAGTACCTGGCGTGGACCGGCGGCATCACGGCCGCCGCCACCCTCTACTGGGCGCTGTACCTGCGCCCGCGCCGGGACACCCGCTGGCTGGTCAGCATCCCGGAGGACGAGCAGCTCTGACCTCCCCGAGGCACCCGAGGGCCGGGACGGCGAAAGCCGCCCCGGCCCTTCGGCGTCCGCGGCCGGGCCCGGCGGACCGCTCCGGACTCACGGCTCCGGCGGGCGCCGTCGTCGGCCGAAGCGTCCCAGGACGCCGGTCAGGAGGACGGCGGTGAGGGTGCCGGCGACGACGCCGCTGCTCAGGACGGTGCGGGCCCAGGAGGGGAAGCCCGCGTACAGGTCGGGGGTGAGGAGGGGGAGCAGGCCCATGGCGAGGGCGAGTGCGGCGGTCAGGGAGCCGGTTCCGGTGCCGGAGAGGTCGGCGCGGCGCAGCATCTCGACGCCCATCACGGCGATGACGGCGTAGACGACGAGGGCGGAACCGCCCACGACGGCCTCGGGGATGCCGGCGAGGGCGCGGGAGACGGGGGTCGCCACGCCGAGCACGATCAGCAGGGCGCCGGCGGCGGCCGTGACGTACCGGCTGCGGACACCGGTGAGGCGGCCGATGCCGATGTTCTCGGCGCTGGTGACCATGAGGGAGGTGCCGAACAGGCCGCCGGCCAGGGAGACCAGGGCGTCGGCGCGGGCGACGCGCGGGACGTCCCGGCCCGGGTCCGGGGTGCGGCCGACGGTCTCGCTGTTGAGGACGGTCTAGCCGGTGATCTCGGCCAGCGTGGTGAGGCTGAAGACCAGCAGCGGCAGGGCGGCGACCAGGTCGAACCGGGGCGTGCCGTACGGCAGGAGCTCGGGCAGCGCGAAGCCGGAGCCCGCGGCGGGGGTGAAGGCGCCGAGGCCGGTGACGGCGGCGACCAGGGTCCCGGCGGCCATGCCGGTGAGGACGGCGGTCTGCCGCCAGACGCCGCGCAGCAGCACGTACGCGGTGACGGTCGCGGCCACCGTGAGGGCGGCGAGGAGCACCGCGCGCGGTTCGCCGGTGCCGTCGGGGCCGGTCACCAGCCGGGCGGCGACGCGGATCATCGCGATGCCGATGAGCAGCACGGTCACGCCCATGACCAGGGGCGGGAAGAGCCGCACGATCCGCCCGTACAGGGGGAGCACGGCCACCAGCAGGGCCGCCGCGAGGAGGACGGAGCCGGCCGCGGTGGGGGCGCCGTGGTCCTGGGCGATCTGGAGGAACAGGGCGGTCGCCGCGCCGCCCGGCAGCATGACGAACGGCAGCCGGCTGCCTATCCGCCAGACGCCGAGGGACTGTAGCAGGGCGCCCGCGCCGCACAGCAGCAGGACGGCGCTGAGCAGCGAGGCGGTGGCGGCGGGGGAGAGGCGCAGGGTGCCGCCGACGAGGAAGACGGTGGAGACCGGGGCGGCGATCATCGCCAGGACGTGCTGGGCGGCGAGCGGCAGCAGCCGGTGCGGCGGCACGGGGGCGTCGGCGGCGTCGGGGGCGTCCGGCCCGGCGGGGATCGTGGCGGGCGTCATGCCGTGACCTCCAGCCACGGGATCTCCTCGGCGGCGTAACGGTAGGCGCGGAAGACGGCGTTGGGCTCGGCCGGAAAGAGGCCCCGGACCTCCCGCTCCGCGTACCCGCCGAAGTGCGGGACGACGTACTCCCAGCACAGGTAGCCGTCCTTCGTCACCTCGAAGAGGCGCCCGGACGGGGAGTCGGTGACGAGGGTGTTGCCGTTGGGCAGGCGCTGCGCGGAGCCCATGAACGGCGCGAAGAAGAACTCGCGGGCCGGGTCGTGGTACTCCCAGACGACCTCGCCGTCGGCGCGGTCGAGCTCGACGACCCGGGAGTACGGGACGTCGTGGCCGGGCCGGAACACGCCGTTGTCGAAGACGAGCAGCCGGCCGTCGGCCAGTTCGGTGGGCGCGTGCTGCTGGCTGACCGTGCCGGGGCGGCTGCGCCACAGGATCTCGCCCGTCTCGCGGCTGATGACGACGACGGCCGAGACGCTGCGCAGGCTGGCGAGGACGGTGCCGTCGGGCAGCGGGGTGACGCTGTTGACGAGCGGCCAGTGCTCCCGCGCGTAGGCCTCGTGCAGGGGGAACTCGGCCGGGTCGAGGTGGTCCGCGGCGCGCCAGGACCAGAGGAGTTCGCCGTCCGGGCCGACCTCGCGGAGGGTGTCGGCCCAGACCGTGCCGCCGGCGGCCTCGGAGCCGGGGACTCCGCCCCGTACCGCCGCGGCCCGCTCGCCCGTCAGGGGTTCGAGGGCCGTGTAGAGGATGCGTCCGTCGTCGAGGTGGTGGGCGTCGTGGTGCTGGAGGGGGTCGCGGTGCTCGCGCAGCACGGTGCCGTCGGGCGCGGCCTTGAGCATCACGCCGCCCCGGTACTTGTGCCACATCGGGAACAGGGCCTCCTCGCCGGGCAGGACGCCGTTGTAGGCGAGGGTCCCGTCGGCGAGCAGCCGGGCGTGGCGGCCGGGGCGGTAGGGGAGGTCCCAGCGGTGGACGGGACGTCCGCGCAGGTCGACGAGGTGCACCTGACCCGTGCCGGTGAGCGGGGCGTAGAGCGTGTAGCCGGGGTACGCGGCCTCTTCGTCGAGGGCGATGAGGCCGGTGGGGCGTCGGCGGCGGGAGTTCTGGTCGACCACGGGCATGGCGGGGCTCGCCTCCAAGGCGTCAAAGTTTCTTTGATGAGAGCAACGGACTTTGACGTTAGAGGCGTGGTGTGACGGGCGTGTGTCAGGAGTGCGAAACCGTTCCCGGGGCGGTGCCGCGGGCGGCGTAGGGTGCCGTCAGGCAGGGAGAACGGTGCGGTGGGCGCCGCGAGGGCGGGGAAGGACGGACATCCATGGAGGCCGCGAACACGCCGCGGGTCGGGGCGGCCGTGCGCCGCCGGCGCCGCGCGCTCGATCTGACCCTCGCCGACGTCGCGGGGCGCAGCGGCCTCTCCTCGCCGTTCCTCAGCCAGATCGAGAACGACCGGGCGCGGCCCAGCATGCGCTCGCTCCAGCTGATCGCCGACGCGCTCGACACCACCGCCGTGCAGCTGCTCGCCGCCTCCGACGAGACCCGGACGGTCGAGGTGGTCCGCGCGGGCGACGCCGGCGGGCTGAGCGAGGGCGCGCGGGTCCGGCCGCTGGTGCGCGGCCGTCACCAGCTGCACGCCCTGGAGTTCACCGGCGACCAGGAGGCGGACCGCGAGTTCCGGCACCGCAACGACGAGTTGATGTACGTGGTGGACGGCGCGGTGGAGGTGGAGGCCGAGGGGCGGGTGCACCAGCTCGGGCGCGGGGACTCGCTGCTGATGTCCGGTGGTGTCCGGCACCGCTGGCGCACCGCCGGGCCGGGGGCGCGGGTGCTGGTGGTGGCGGTGGGGGACCACGTGGAGGTCCTGGGGGCCTGACGGGTGCGGCGGGTGTGACGGTGGCTCGATTCCGCACGCCCTCTTGTGGGTTGGCGTCCGGGTTCTAAGAATGCTCATGACAACCGGAGGATCTTCGGTTGCATGTCATCAGAGGGGAACCCCCACATGAAGAAGCCTCTCGTCGGCGCCCTGCTCGCGCTGCTCCTGACCGGAGCGGCCGCGGCCCCGGCCATGGCGTCCGCGCCGCCGCAGGCTCCCGCGGCCAAGGAGCGGGCGGCGGCCGTCGCCGTCGACTTCGCCGGCACCGTCGCGCTCAGCAACTGCTCCGGCTCGCTCGTCCGCATGCCGAGCTCCCAGCCGAACGACCCCGCGCTCGTCCTCTCCAACGGGCACTGTCTGGAGACCGGCATGCCGGGGGCGGGCCAGGTCGTCAGGAACGTGGCGTCCAGCCGCTCGTTCTCGCTGCTCAACTCGGCCGGCACCAAGGTCGCGACGCTGCGCGCCAGCAAGATCGCGTACGGCACGATGACCGACACGGACATCTCGATCTACCAGGTCACCAAGACGTACGCGCAGATCCAGAGCCAGTACGGCATAGGCGCCCTCACCCTCAACGACGTCCGCCCGACCCAGGGTTCGTCGATCAAGGTGGTGTCCGGGTACTGGAAGCGGATCTACAGCTGCAACGTCGACGGCTTCGTCTACCGCATGAAGGAGGGCGAGTGGACCTGGAAGGACTCGGTCCGCTACACCTCCTCCTGCAACACCATCGGCGGCACCTCCGGCTCGCCGGTCATCGACACGACCACCGGCAAGGTCGTCGCCGTCAACAACACGGGCAACGAGAGCGGTGAGAGCTGCACCGTGAACAACCCGTGCGAGATCGACGAGAACGGCGCCGTGACCGTCCGCCAGGGCATCAACTACGCCCAGGAGACGTACACGATCGTCCCGTGCGTCGGCCCCGGCAACGTGATCGACCTCAACCGCCCGGGCTGCACCCTGCCCAAGCCGTAACGCCGCGACGCACCTCGCGGGTCCGCCCGCCCGGTCACTCGGAGACCGGGCGGGCGGTACGGGAGGTGCGGGCGGTACCGGCGGTGCAGGTACGGACAGCGCTCAGCCGAACATCCACATGCGGGTGATCGTGCCCTGCAACAGGGACTGCGCCGCCGCCGCGCCGATCCCCGTCGAGCGGTCGGTGACGACCCAGATCCCCGCGTTGAACACGTACGAGCGGCCGGGGACCATCGTGAACTGGAGCTCGGGACCGGTCATCGGCCGCGGTCCGTCGCCGCCCCTGCTCTCCTCACCCGCGCTGATCCGCGAGCGCCACAGCCGGGTGCCCGCGCCGGCGAGGAAGCGGCCGTCCTCGAACACGGTCAGCTCGAAGCCGCCCTCCGAGGTGGCGTTGCCGCCGACCCCGACCGTCTTCAACGCGAAGGAGTACCGGCCGGGGTTGAGCACGGCGTGCGGGAACTTCTGCCCCGGGTTCGTGGTCGGCAGGGTCACCCCGAACCCGGCGTGCGCGGCGACGAGTCCGGCGACCCCCTCGGGCAGCGAGCCCGAGCGGGCGTCCAGGCCCACCTCTCCGGTGGCCCGGTTGAGGATCCGGCTGTGCGGCGGGAAGCCCGCGCCGTCGTGCCAGGCCCAACTGAAGTCGTAGGGCGGGACGAACCCCACGGAACGCACGTCCGTCCGGACGTGGGGCGGGAAGTAGGAGGCGCCGTCCTCCCGCAGCGCGTCCGACTCGCCGAGCCGCAGCACCTCGCGCGCGGCCAGCGTCCCGGCCGCCCGGGCGGCGGCCGGGTCCTCCCGGACGAGCCGGGTCAGCGGCGCCTCCAGCGCGTCCGTGAGCTCCGCCAGCTCGGCCTCGGCCGCGCGTTCCCGGGCCGTGCGCGCCGTGGAGTGCTCCACGAGGGAGGCCACCGCGCGCTCCGCGTCCCGCCGGTCCGCTTCGGGCATGTCGTCGTGGAACGAGATCTGGAAATCTGTCGCACCAGTCATGATGTCGCGACTCTCTCGGCTCGGAGATACGTCCTTACGGAGATCCGATCGGTCCGATCGCTCACCAGTGTGGCCGCGAGGGGGCGGGGCCGGGCGGTCCGGCTAGGCCGAACGGGTGAGCCGCGTGCGCGGGCGGGCGCCCGGCCGGCGCCCGCGAGCACCAGCGACCGCCGGGTCACGGGTGCGGCCCCACGTCCAGACCCGGCGGCGCGGGCCACTCCTGCGAGAGCCCGAGGCCGACCACGCTGTCCAGCCCCTCCCCGTACGTCCGCCCCGGCTCCCCGCCGGTGAGGAACCAGCACTCGAAGTGGTCGTCGAGGACCCCCTGAGCCGACGGCAGGAACAGCGTGAACAGCGGAGCGTCCGCGATGCCCAGGTCGTGCAGGGGCGCGACCCGCGGCGCGTCGCCGAGCACGAGCCGCGCGCGGGCCCGCCGCCCGACCGCGACGTCCGCCGCGCCGTCGAGGTAGACGGTCGACTTCATCAGCATCCCGCGGAACGCGCAGCAGTTGACCGCCGCCGCCTTCACCGGCAGCGCCGTGGCCGGCGGGCGCTCGATCTCGATGTACATCCCGAGCCGCCCGCCCACCTCGTACTGGCTGGAGACCGTCGTGTCGCCCACCCTGAAGTCGAGACTGGCCTGATGCTTCGGCATCCCCCAGATGCCCTTGCCGCCCTTGACCGAGATCTCGCTGCTCACGGGCAGGTCCAGCACGTACTGGCCGGTGCGGAAGGCGCCCCGCAGCAGGCCGGGGAGCAGCGGCGGGGCCGGCCGGGGGCCGTGGGTGCAGGCGAGCGCGACGGAGAACTCGATGTAGCGGCCGATGTCCGTCCGCAGGTAGTCGACGACCGTGACCAGGAGCAGCCCCTTGCCGCCGGGCAGCGTCACGGGGTGCAGCTCGTCTCCGGGCAGCAGCCGGGCCGCGGCCCGGCGGTCGACGGGGAATCCGGCCATCAGGGCGGGCGTGTCGACCGAGTCGACGGGCAGCTCGAACGGGATGCCGTCGACCAGGGAGTGGCGTCCCGCGAGCCGCCGCTGGCGACGCGGCACCGGGGACGGCAGGGCCGCGAGACCCCGCCGGCCGAGGTCCAGGAACCGGTTCATCGGGCGAGCTCCTCCAGGATCAGCGGGTACGTGTCGGTCGCCGCGCGGCGGCCCAGGAACACGTCGAGATGGCCGTAGCCGGGGAGCAGGTGCAGCGCGTCGCGGCCCGGCCGGTGCGCTTGCAGGAAGTCGTACGTGCGCTGCTGGGACTCGGCCAGGAAGCAGCGGTTGTCCTCGCCCGCGAGCAGCACGATCCGCGCGTCGGTCCGCGGCGCGCGCTCGGCGAAGGCCCGCGGCAGCCCCTCGATGCCCTCCGTCGACACCAGCTGCCCGGCCCGGACGCACCGGTTCATCTGGGCGAAGAAGGTCAACGGCACCTCGGCGAACTCACCGCGGATCCACTCGTGCGTCGCCTCGTCGAGGTTGGCGTGCGACCACAGCGCCGGCCGGCCGCTGCCGTACGTGAAGCTCACCATGCGGCACACCGTGTTCCGGCACTCCGGGTGCGTCGCGCGCACGCCCCACACCAGCGCCCGGGACAGCGGGCCGACCGGCCGGTCGCCCCAGGCCGGCGAGAGCGACGGCACCAGACGGGAGACCAGCGGCGCCAGGCGGGCCAGCTTGAAGGTGGAGAGCCGCGGGACGACCGGGTGCAGCGACACCGCGTTGCTGACCACCGTCTCCACCTGGGGGAGCAGCCCGGCCGTCAGGGCCATCATGAACGACGTCGAGCCCTGGCAGTGCACCACGGCCTTGAGCCGGTCCGCGCCGGTCTCCGCGAGCACCCGCGCCACGGCGGCGGGATGGTCGTACGCGGCGGCCTGGTCCAGCGTCCACGGCACCGGTTCGAGGTCGATCGAGGCCCGCCAGTTCAGCAGCCACACGTCCCAGCCGGCGTCGATCAACGCGTCCACGAAGGTGCGGCGCAGCGGCGGCCGGAACAGCTCGGCGCGCACCCCCGCACCGTGCGCGACGAGCACCGGGCCACGGGTGGGCGGGCGGCTTCCCCGGACGTGCACCAGGGTCAGCGGACGCCCGTCGAGCGCGGCCAGCGGCAGCACCTCGGTGACGTGGTCACGGCGGACCGTGGGAGGGTCCGGCGGGCCGGAGGCCGCTCCGGGGCCGCGGGCGGGCGGTCTGCGGGTCATGGCGGTCACGCTCCCCGGGAGATCACGAAGGGCTCCTCGATCAGCCGCACCGTCGGGTGGCGCACGGGCACCGGCCGTTTCGCGGGCACCGGCCGCCGCGTCGCCGGGGCGGCCGGGCCGGGCGCGTGGCGGGACCGGCCGCCGGTCGGGTCGTCGGCCAGCTCCCAGTCGCGGCAGACGGCGGTGAGGGCCAGCGGGTGGACGGTGAGGTCGCCGCCCGGGGCGATGTGCAGCCGCAGGAAGCCCTTGTGCTCCTCGATGGACTGGCCCGACATCTGCCATTCCGCCACCGGCCCGGCGCGCGCGGACAGCACCCACAGCGCGAAGACGCCCGAGCCCACGACCGCGCCGAACCCGGCGGCGACGGCCAGACAGACCGGCAGCACCGCCCAGCCGGGCCAGGACGCGGGGAAGGGCAGGGCCAGGGTGACGGCGAGCGCCGCCAGCGCGACCGTCGCCTGGGTCAGCGCCGCGACCGCGGCGGGGGACGGCGGGGACGCCCGCCGCCTCCGCAGCAGCCGGCTCAGGAACCCGAGCAGCAGCAGCCCCCCGGCCACGCCGAGACACACGGCGCCGAAGCCCCAGAAGGCGCCGACACCGGACCGGCGCACGGCGTCGACGGGCCGCGTCACGCCCTCCGCCAGCGCGAACAGGAAACTGGACAGCAGGAAGAGCCCGGCGTGCACCCCCGCGGCGAGCCGCGCGAAGCCCGAGTTGCGCCACGGCAGCCAGCGCCCCGACCAGGGCACCGCGATGCCCCGGGTGAGCCGCCGGGACGCGGCGGCGTCGGGGTACGTGGCCGCCATCCGGGCGAACTCCACCGGCGGATCGTCCTTGTCCCGCAGCCGCGACCCGTGCGGCGGCAGCGGCAGCACCGGCGGCAGCCGGTGGGTCGCCGCCAGATACGCGCCGCCGAGACCGCAGGTCACCATCTGGCGCCGGCGCGGATCGGGGCCCAGGGCACCCGGACCGGTGTGCGGGGCGTCGGGCGGCTCGTCCGGGAGCAGCTCGGCGTACCGGGCGTAGTGGTGCCGGTCGCCGGTCAGCCAGAGGCGGACGGCGGCGTGCGTGGGCCGCGGCTCGCCCGTCTCCCGGTCGACGTGCCGGCGGACCACGTTCCGGTCGAACCAGTGCAGGGCGTTGAAGGCGTCCGCGCTCCGGTCCGCGCTCTTCAGCCAGGTCGGCTCGGCCGAGCAGACGATCACCCCGTCCCCCGGCAGCAGGTGCGCCGACAGGTGCTCCTGGAAGTAGCGCAGCTGGGGATCGTCGAAGTACGAGCCGAGCTGGCTGTCCAGACCCACCAGCCACCAGCGCTCGGGCAGCCGCACACAGAAGTAGCTGCGGGTCTGCCGGGTCTGCCAGCCGCCGATCGGGCGCTGCTGGGTGAACATGCGGAGGAAGGCGGTGAGCCCGTCGTACCAGTCGTGGTTCCCCGGCAGCGCGACCAGCAGCGGCGGGTCCGCCGCCTCGGGCAGCGCGGCCCGGTACGGACCCTTCATCCGGTCCTCGTAGCCCTCCGCCGAAGCCGTCGGATACACCTCGTCGCCGCCGAGCACGAGCAGCGAACCCCGGGGGAGCCGCAGGGGTACGTCCCCGGGGGCGGCGCCCGGCGCCGCGGGATCCGGGGCGTCGGGGCCGGGTGCGACGGGGCCGGTCCCCGGGACGGAGAGCTCCTCCGCCGCCAGCGCCCACGCGACCGAGCTCGTCGCGTCGAAACCGTCGCCGAGGTCGGCCACGAAGTCGAACCACAGCTCCCGGGCGTCGGGCCGGCCCGGCGGGGCCTCCAGGAGCTCCGCCGGCAGGACGCCCTGGAACTCCCGCTTGTCCGCGTACCCGGCGAAGACCGCCGCGAGCACCACCTTGACCGCCGTCCGCGCCAGCTCCCCGGGGGACAGCCACCGCACCTGCTCCTGCGGGGTGAAACCGAGCGCGTCGGCGTGCCCGCGCAGCTCGCGCACCTTCACGAGGACTCCCCGGACGCCGTGAAGTGCGTGCCGTACACGTCCCACAGCTCACCCAGGAACAGGCGCCCGAAGCCTTCGAGCGCCCGCGCGGGATGCGGCCCGGAGGCCCGGAAGGTCGTCAGCTGGCGGGCGAAGTCGGCGGTGAGGATGACGAGGACGCCCGCGCCGAGCACCCGGGCGGCCGCGTCGCCGCCCTCCGGCACGTGCCCGGCCAGCACCCGCACGTACAGGGTCGAGGTGTCGCTCCACACGTCGGGCCCGGGGTCGTCGTGCACCTCCTTGCGCCCGACGAGGGTGAGCGGGTTCCCGCCCGGGTCGCGCAGGTGCAGCCGGTACAGCATCCGGCGCCGGGTGGGGTCGCCGTCGCGGGTGAACAGGTTGAACCAGCCGGCCTCCACGGGCAGCCGCCCGCCGAGGACGTCGCACACCACATGGCCCACCGCCCCGGCCTCGTGCCGGGGGTCCGCCACGAACCGGTCCACGTCGTCCGCGGTGATCGTCAGCCGGAACATCATGCGCTGGCCGCGCGCCCGGCCGAGCTCCCGCCCCTCCTCGGGGTCGGCGACGTCGAGGGCGAGGTACCCCCTCATCTCCTCGGTGAAGGACAGACTGGTCGGCCGCTCCCCACCCCCGCCGGAAGCCGAAGCCGGAGCCGGAGCCGAAGCCGGAGCCGAAGCCGAAGCCGAAGCCGAAGCCGAGGCGGTCGCCGAAGCCGTGGCCGTCGTGGGCCGCGTGCCCGTCGTCTCCAGGATGCGGCGGCAGGCCCGGTCGGCGAACGCGGCGATCGTGAGCGACGGATTGGCGCCCACCGGGCCCGGCAGGGCGGCGCCGTCGAGCACGTACAGGCCCGGATGCCCGAAGACCTCGCCGTACCCGTCGCAGACCCCCTCGCCGGGGTGGCGTCCCATCGGTGCCCCGCCGAGCGGATGCACGGTGACCACCCGGCGCGCCCACCACAGCGGGTTGTCGTGGAACGTGCCGCCGAGCGCCCCGGCGACGTCGGCCATGGTGGCGCGGACCCGCTCGAAGTAGCGGCGCGAGGTGAGCGTGGTCCAGTCGAGGTCGAGGTAGCCCCGGCGCAGGCTCATCCGGCCGTCCGGGACGTCCCGGCCCATGCCGAGCAGGGGCAGCGCCGAGTCGGAGAACACCCCCGGCCCGAGCAGCCGCGCGAGCCGCCCGCTGATGTTGCTCCGGGGCCCGGCGTCGAGGCCGAGGCGGGACCGCACCCTGTCCAGGCCGAAGCCCACGGTGCGGCGCAGGCCGCCGGAGACCTGCGCGGCCTCGGCGAGCCAGTCGACGAAGGCCGGGTAGCCGGCGTCCTCGACGTAGAAGCCGCGCCCAGTGGAACCGTCCCCGTCGAGTTCGTCACCGACCCGGATCGCGCTGGTGATCACGGGGCCGGTGCTGCTCGCCAGCCGCCGGGGCGCGCTGCCCGCGGCGCCGCCGGTGGCGTCCAGGACCAGCCCGAGGAGGTCGCCGTTGCCGCTGAAGCGGGTGCCGAGGGCCGGGCCGAGACCGGGCAGGGCGGAGCGGTTGCGCAGCAGCAGGAAGGTCGACCCGAAGGTGCCGGCCGCCAGGACCAGCCGCCCGCACCGGATGCGGCGCAGCGGCAGCCGGTCGGTGGCGGTGCGGTGTCCCTCGCGGGCCGGGTCGTGGACGACGTACCGCACCTCGTAGCCGCCGCCGGGCAGCGGGGCGAAGCCGCGCACCTCGCAGCGGGTGCGGAGGTCGGCGCCCCGGTGGCGCGCGGCCGACAGATAGGTGTGGTCGAGGGTGTTCTTGGCGCCGAGGTTGCAGCCGAGGTCGCACTCGCCGGTGAGCCGGCAGGTCTCCCGGGGCAGCCCGTGGAGGTTGCCGTAGCCGGGTTCGGGGAGCGGGGCGCCCGGGACCGGGGGGCCGTCCGGCCGGTCGGCGAAGGAGACGGCGAGCGGCGGCCGGGACAGCTCCAGGCCGAGCGTGTCGGCGGCCTCCCGCAGGGCGGCGGTCTTCGGCGTGTCCGGGTACGGGTAGGGCGTGCCGCCGAGCATCCGCTCGACCCGCTCGTAGTGCGGGTCGAGGTCGCCGCGGCCGATCGGCCAGTTCTCGTACCCGCCGCCGGGCAGCGGCGACTCGTGGACGAACCACTTCTCGTCCTTGCGCAGCAGCACGTTGGCGTAGATCAGCGACCCGCCGCCGAGACCGCTGGAGACGACGCCTTCCAGGCCGCGGAACGACCACAGGTCGAACAGCCCGTGCAGACCCTCGCTGGGGTCCCAGAAGTTGCGGGCCATGGCCGCGGGCGTCCGGGCGAAGCTGCCGGGCGGGTAGGGGCGGCCGCGTTCCAGGACGACGACGGACAGCCCGCCCTCGGCCAGCTGATGCGCGGCGACCGACCCGCCGAAGCCCGACCCGACGACGACCACGTCGACGCCTTCCACTCCGGTCTCGGCTGCGGCATCGGCTGCGTGCCTCATCGGCGATCCCCTCACGGGCGGCTCGGGACGACCGGTCCCGGTCCGACGCTAGGGTTCCGCGCGCCACCGCACCAAGCGGACGGCGCGTCCGGGGGACGGGCGCGGCGCGCGGGTGACAGCACGAAGCTCCCGGCGGTACGGGTGACCTCGGTCGAGGATCCGTACCGCCGGGAGCTTCGTCGCCGGAAGGCCGTGCGTCAGCCGGCGGTGCCGCGACGGGCGCCCCTGCGGGCGGAGTCGCCACGGCCCCGGGCGGCGCCGGTGCCGCCGGTGGCCGAGCCCGCGGACGTACCGCGGCCGGTGCCGCCCGACGTACCGCGGCCGGCGCCTCGGGCACCGGCCCTGCGGTCGCCGCCCTGGCCGGCCGGGGCCTGGCCGGAGCCCTGGCCGCCGCCGGTGGCGGGGCGACGGCGACGGGACCGGGTGCCGGACTCGTCGGACGAGGCGGCGGCGCGGGGGCCGCCGGAGGTGCGGGTCCTCGGGCCGTCGTTCGTGGCGTCCCCGGTCCTGGCGCCGCCGGTCCGGGTGCCGGTCCTCGGGCCGGACTTCCGGGCCGGGCGGGCGGCCTTCGGCGGCGTCGGCTGCGGGACCTCCAGCGTGACGGGCACGCCGGAGGGCTCGCGGGCGCCGGTGATCTCCGTCAGCTGCGGGTCGCTCGACGTGACGCGGGTGGTCCGGGGGCGGATGCCGGCGTGCGTCATCAGCTGCGTGACCTCCCGCTTCTGCTCGGGCAGGACCAGCGTGACCACGCTGCCGGAGGTGCCGGCGCGCGCGGTGCGGCCGCCCCGGTGCAGGTAGTCCTTGTGGTCGGTCGGGGGATCGACGTTCACCACGAGGTCGAGGTCGTCGATGTGTATGCCCCGGGCCGCGACGTTCGTGGCGACCAGGGCGGTGACCTGGCCGTTCTTGAACTGGTCCAGGGTGCGGGTCCGCTGGTTCTGCGAACGGCCGCCGTGCAGGGCCGCCGCGTGGACGCCGGCGGTCAGCAGCCGCTTGGCGAGCCGGTCGGCCGCGCGCTTGGTGTCGATGAACAGGATGACCCGTCCGTCGCGCGCCGCGATGCGGGTGGTGACGGCCTTCTTGTCGGTCTCGTCCAGGACGTGCAGCACGTGGTGCTCCATCGCGGTCACGGAGGCCGCGGAGGGGTCCGTGGAGTGCACGACGGGGTCGTGCAGGAAGCGCTGGACCAGGCGGTCGATGTTGCCGTCCAGGGTCGCCGAGAACAGCATGTGCTGGCCGCCGGGCTTCACCTGCTGGATCAGCTTGGTGATCTGCGGCATGAAGCCCATGTCGGTCATCTGGTCGGCCTCGTCGAGGACCGTGATGCGCACGTCGTCGAGGACGCAGTCGCCGCGCTCCACGAGGTCGTTGAGCCGCCCGGGGGTGGCCACGAGGACCTCGGCGCCGCGGCGCAGCGCGTTGGCCTGCTTGGTCACGGACAGGCCGCCGACCACGGTGGTCAGCCGGAGGTTGACCGCGGTGGCGTACGGGGTCAGCGAGTCCGTCACCTGCTGGGCGAGCTCGCGGGTGGGCACCATCACCAGGGCGAGCGGAGCCTTCGGCTCGGCCCGCTGACCGGCGGTGCGGGCGAGCAGCGCGAGGCCGAACGCGAGGGTCTTGCCGGAGCCGGTGCGGCCCCGGCCCAGGAGGTCACGGCCGGCGAGCGAGTCGGGCAGCGTGGCGGCCTGGATGGGGAACGGCGCGGTCACACCCTGCGCGGTGAGGGTCTTCAGTAGCCCGGCGGGCATGTCGAGGGCGGCGAAGTCGTCGACGGGGGGAAGTGCGGGGGTCGTACTTTCCGGCAGTCGGAACTCCCTGGGCGGCGTCGCGGAGGTTTGGGGCGACTTGGCGCGCCGGGTCGGCTTCTGGGCCTTGCGGGACATGCGGGGGGCTACCTTCCTGGAGAACAGCGCAAAACCGGGGTCCGCACCGAACGGTGCGGACCCCGGTGTGCAGATATCGTCAGGCGCTATTAGGCGGGGACGATGTTCTCGGCCTGCGGGCCCTTCTGGCCCTGCGTGACGTCGAAGGACACACGCTGGCCCTCCTGGAGCTCACGGAAGCCCTGGGTGGCGATGTTCGAGTAGTGGGCGAAGACGTCCGGGCCGCCGCCGTCCTGCTCGATGAAGCCGAAGCCCTTTTCCGAGTTGAACCACTTCACGGTTCCCTGTGCCATGACGTTCTCCTTCTGTAGGCAGAGGCCCCATCCGGAGATCCCGGAAAACAAAATGCGCCTGAAGAGAAGTATTCCCGTCAGACGCAAGAGGTTCATGGGTACCACAACTGCAACGCGACGAGCTTAACACAGTTGGAGCCTCGATGGGGCCGGACGCCCCTCCGGACCCAAGATCGACCGCGAAGTCGACCGCAGTGCCGATCATGCCGCTGACCACGGAGAACGCGGTGGGAGGGGCTCCCCGCGCCTGGTAGATTGATCTCCGTCGCCGAGGGGAACACCCCGCGGCCGGCACACACCTGTCCGGGTGGCGGAATGGCAGACGCGCTAGCTTGAGGTGCTAGTGCCCTTTATCGGGCGTGGGGGTTCAAGTCCCCCCTCGGACACCAGATCACGATCATCGCCGCGTGGCGGTGGGGGGGGGGGGAGACCGGGCGACCCCCCCCCCGCGGTTATGAGGAAAACAAAG